>NZ_VDAG01000013.1:0-76469 GCF_019584505.1 Kluyvera sp. EC_51
TTCATGGAGAGGAGCAATTTGTCTCAGCCGATGCCGGCTACCAAGGAGCGCCACAGCGCGAGGAGCTGGCCGAGGTGGATGTGGACTGGCTGATCGCCGAGCGTCCCGGCAGGGTGTATTAGCTCAGACCTGATCTGACAGTTACCGGTTATTTATACAGGTATCTGTCAGGTTACATCTGGCCTAAATTCTTCTCAGCCCAGATGCGCTTTCCATCAAGTAACGTTTCCATTGGCGTCCGCCCACAACACATTTTTCCCTGATGGGTTCGCTCATTATTATAATAAGCCAGCCATTCATCAAGATCAGACTGCAATGTGTCGAGATCGCCATACAGCTTTTTACGGAACGTGACCTGATAAAACTCGTTCAGTATCGTTTTATGGAACCGCTCGCAGATGCCATTGGTCTGGGGCGACATCGCTTTGGTTTTCGTATGGTCGATGTCATTTATCGCCAGATAAGGCTGATAATCATGTTGTTCCACTTTGCCACAGAACTCCGTCCCTCTGTCCGTCAGTATTCTCAGCATCGGCAGCCCCTGAGACTCATAAAACGGCAGCACACGATCATTCAGCAGATCAGCCGCAGTAATCGGCGTTTTGGTGACATACAGCTTGCAATGAGCAACCTTCGAGTAGGTATCAACGAACGTCTGCTGGTAAATACGCCCTACACCTTTCAGATTACCCACATAGAACGTGTCTTGTGACCCCAAATAGCCGGGATGAGCGGTGTTAATTTCGCCACAGGCCTCGTCATCACTGGCTTTACGCTCCAGTGCGACTATTTGAGCTTCGGTCAGTTCGATACCGTCACGGGCCACTTTTTCTTCCAGTGCCTTCAGCCGCTTTTTGAAGTTCTCAAGGCCGTGACGCAGCCAGACAGAACGGACGCCGCTTCCTGAGATAAAAACGCCTTGCTTACGCAGCTCATTACTGGTCCGGTGCTGACCATGCGCAGGGAATTCGATGGCATAATCAACAACAGCCTGTTCAGTTACGTCATCGGTACGATTTTTGAGATTGGGGGCACGTCGGCTGCGGTTAATCAGCGCATCTACGCCACCTTCATCAGCCAACTCGCGATAACGATAAAATGTATCACGCGAGACACCCATGATTTTGCAGGCTTTTGACACATTGCTGAGTTCTTCAGCCAGATTGAGCAAACCTGTTTTGTGTTTGATAACGGGATTGGTAGTATGAAGCATGAGAGTTACCTCGTGTTTTGTATAAGGATTCGACACCCATATCAAAACCGGTAACTATCAACCTTTCAAGGCCATGTGTCAGATCAAGTCGTGACTAATACACAACATTTGATGGGAAGACCTTGAAAGACGATCGACTCCGCACCATCGCAACATTTGATGGTAAAACACTTAAAGACGATCGACTCAGAACCATCGCGACAGTTAATGGTAATGTCAGTATTATTGTTTTGGCGTTTGCTGCTCGGCTATTTTAGGGCTAAGAGCCTATCTCAACAGAGATTAATACTTTACCCAAAAGATATAATATCAGTATCTAAAAGCCTGCACCGTCTGATTTTTAGTCATTGAATCGCGAGAACGGGAGATAATTTCTCTTCTATGGGTATAGGCTCATAATGGTAGGATTCTGGTAGCTTCGAAACGCCGTATTTAAGCAATACTTAAGTCATGAAGAACCAAACTTAAACATTTTTCTCAAGGTAAACCAGTATAAAACTGTTAGTGCTGATGGATCGTTTGGGCTCTTTTAAAGGGATTGAAAATCCCCGTGTCCTTGGTTCGATTCCGAGTCCGGGCACCACTATTTAAAGAACCCAGCCTATGGCTGGGTTTTTGCTTTCGGGGTCCAGTAGATTTCTGGTCGTGTTGAACGCATACACCATAACTCAACTCTTCCATCCAGTTGCATTTCTCAGTTACTCCCTACCCCCCGATCACTGTACCCAACCTACTGGCTTTCAGGCTGGTCGTAATTGCTATTTCCGCATTCCGACTTATCTAGTGGAGTATTTAAACCCCACGCTCTTTCCAACTATTTGCGCACAGCAATAAATCTAGCAAGGTGGCCCATATAAATATGAGCCACCTCTTTTGTATGTAGCGACATTTCTAATGTTATGTCATGTTTCAAGGAACAAATCTATGGATATGTAATTATAGTGCTTATATTATTATCAAATAGTTTACACTGCTCATTAAATTTCCAATATTTGACGTTCTCAATCACATTTAATAATATTGGTTTACATCCATTATTTTTGATAGGGGCATTCCCTATTTGCTTGACTATCATTCCATTCCTTATGAATAGGAGACTCTTGCCATTTTTAAAAAATGTTGTTGTATCCCCCTCCCTATGCAAGGTTCTTTCTAAAACTATTTCTGGGTTTGGATTATATAAATCAGGGAAATTCATCAGCACGAAACTGCTTACCGGCGACAACGTAAGAAAATACTTTGCATACCACAAATCATTAACCTGCATAAATGAAAGAACTATCTGAGAAATCACCAAAAATACAGACAGCACTTTTGAAAACCACTTGCAATTAAATGAAAGAATTAGCTCTGCAATTGCAAATATGATGAAAATAGAGTTCCAGTATGCATACCTTAGTACTCCAAAGGTTCCTGGATTCCAATTTGTAGTCTGCGTACTCGGGACTGCGGAAATAACGCTGAGAAAAATCAAAAATATAAATAAGGAAACTCTTTTTATATTTTTATTTCTTTGTAAAAGACATATTATAAAAAATGGGGAAATTATAAAAAAAGCAGGAATAAGTAAAAGCATTCCTTGGTTGAGGTCAAAATAAAAACCAAAGACTCTTTCCAAAGAAATTAATCCATAATCAGCACTGCCTTTTTCTAATATCAGATTAGGAGTACCAAAATTATAAAAATAAAATATTGACGGAAATAATATTAACAAAGCACAAATAGTTGCAAATGGAATATCTCGATATACCGAACATATAAGAGACTTTGCCATGGAATCCTTTTCTTTTCTGGCTTTTGTTAATAACCCAAATAGATATACGGCCAATGAAGTAAAAGCTATTGGTGGATTTTGCATCGAACAAATAGCTAGAACAATCGCAGATTTTTTATATTTTCCACTTTTCAAAAAAACAAGGGATATAACAATTAAACTTAAAGTAACTGATTCCGGATGGTTCCATTTAAAATAATTAATAGTGGCCGTGGTCATTATCCCAGAAAAAATTATGATTTTATATATTAACCTCTCATTTAACTTAAAAATCAAAAAATACATTGCCAGTAAAAAAATGACTATGTTTGTAAATGCAAATGATACAGTTGGATTTGATTTTATATAATTAAAAAAGACATATGAAGGCAAATTCAGCAAGGAGTAGCCAAAAAAATGCCACGAATAATAATCATTCTTAGTTGATTTAAAGAAAGATAAAGATTCTTCACTAAGACAATCTGAATTACTTAAACAATTAAAATCTGGATCATAAAATTTATCATTTTTAATCTTGAAGCTTGAAATCACATTGTTAACATCTTCAACTCTTAATTCTGGTGAACCGTGACTCATCAGACTTTGGGACATGAGAATATATTCACGACCATCACCTGTTATAGGAAAGTCTCGTCCCTTTAAATAAAAAAACAACCCAGCAATAATAATCAACCAAACCATTGCTGATGTTCTTCTTAAACTCATTCTTAATCTAAACATTTATCACAATAATCCCAAGTAATATAACAACGCTTCCAATAATTAATTTAACAGTAACTTGCTCACCAAATAAAAACCCAAAAAACAATAACTGAAGCACTGCAAACGCTACCATTAAAGGATATGCTTTTGAAACAAGAGAATGTTTTAATGCCATAGAATAAAAGACAAACCCAATGCCATAAAAAAATAATGCAGGTGTTTTAGAAATAATACCATCACCTAAATTATTTAGGATATAGATCCTATCCTGATATTTTATAACCACACTTGCCAACGCACTAAACGTCGCACTAATGAAAAGAAATATAACGCTTAAAAACTCCACATGGAACTCCAGTTGATATATTTAAAGCCTAGGATAATCATTGCCATTGCCATGATTATGGAAGTATAGGTTGATATTTTTTGTATATGGCTATTACTATCACGAAGCCCTGGATGGGGAACAATGATAAAAATTTGGTCACCGGGGTTTTCCGTGCTTGTAATTAGTGTGAGAATCGTAGGATTGATTGCCATTTTAGATGAGACAAAATTTTAATGAGATCACAAAGAAGAAATAATAACGAAACCCTTATAAAATATCTATCACAAAGTTGGGGGTTGTGCAAGCTGATGCGGCCAAAACAGTGGGTTAAGAACGGCTTTGTTCTAGCTCCGCTGATGTTCTCCGGGGAGTTTATGGACCTCGAAGCAGTGAGTCGCGCTATGTTTGCTATGTTTTTGTTCTGTGTAGCTTCATCAGCTGTCTACATCATCAACGATATACACGATATTGAGAATGACCGCCGGCATCCAAGGAAATCAAAGACTCGCCCTCTGGCAGCAGGGATCGTTTCTATACCTTCTGCCCTTACACTACTTGCGGTTCTTTATACTGTACTTGTGCTAAGTTGGTTCATCGTACCAAAAGTTATGCTGGTCATCATCGCCTATTCGGTTTTGAACCTGGCCTATACTTTTAAACTTAAATATATGCCAGTGATCGACATATTCGTTATTGCGATTGGTTTCGTTTTACGCGTCTATGCAGGGGCCATAGCAGTAGGGGCACCGGTCTCATCATGGATGTTTATCACAACCCTATGCTTAGCTTTATATTTAGCATCAGTGAAACGCCAGCAAGAATTAAAACAAAGCGGCAGTGAGGGGCGAAAAACGCTTGAAAAGTATACCGTCACGTTGGTGGATCGCTATGCTGAAATGTCCGCAACCGGGGCCTTGTTGTTCTACAGCATGTTTGTTATGTCTGCCAGACCAGAGCTAGTCATCACCATTCCATTGGTACTTTTTGGGTTGTTTCGTTATTGGTTTGTTGTAGAGGCTCTTGATGGCGGTGAATCGCCCACTGATGCGCTATTCGCGGACTGGCCATTGTTACTTACAGTAATATTGTGGGTTAGTGCTTGTATTTGGTCATTGTGGCCGGGACAGGGGTAATTATGGACTTATCTTATTTATTGACTCCATTTCTGGCTTGGCTTGTTGCGGGTATCTCCAAGTTTATTATCAACAGCCTAAAAGCGGGAAAACCGGCTTTTTCTCTTATCGGTTACGGTGGACTACCTAGTAACCACAGTGCGATTGTCAGCAGTGTGGCAATGCTTATTGCCCTGAAGGAAGGTATCGGAAACCCTGCTTTTGGTGTTGCGCTCACACTCGCTTTTATCGTTATGCTTGACGCTAGCAGTCTCCGTCGGCAGGTGGGAAAACATGCGGAAGCTATCAACAAGTTGTTTGCCGATCGCCCCGGGAAAAAAATATTACGCGAACGCATGGGTCACAACCTAGTTGAAATTTTAGCCGGTATCATCGTTGGTATCGTGGTTGCCTCCATCGTAAATACGGCTTTTCTGGCATTTTAGTCACGCAGGCTGGATAAGCTTGCCTTATCCAGCCTAAAGGGTTACGCCACGCTTCCCCACACCAGTAGTCCTTTATGGAATGTGGCACTACGCGGAGAGATCCGCGCCACGGCTTCCGCCGAGCACGAGGCGTCCACCAGCACAAAGCTGGCGTCATCCTGCGCCTTCGGCCACACGCGCTCGCCTTTGTTGTTCAGCGGCAGCACGTCGCCGGTAGCGAGGAACAGCGAGCGGGAGAGGTTCTGCTCGTTCGGGCGGATATAGAGCTGGGCGTAGAGGTTGGCTTTTTCGAACATATCGCCAAGGCCGTACGGCGACCAGTGGTCAATCACGCTGTCGGTGCCGGTCATCAGCGTCACACCTTTGTCGCGCAGCTGTTTCAGCGGCATATGCAGCGTGCCAATAGGTACCGTTGAAGCGATGGAGATCTGCTGCGCGGCCATGCGGGTGGCAATCTCATCCACCTGCCCTTCGTTCATGGTCGCCAGCGCGAAGGCGTGGCTGATGGTCAGCTTGCCCTTCAGCTCCGGCGTTTTCTCTACGGTTTCCACCATATATTTCACCGCCGCTACGCCCGCCGGGCTGGTTTCATGCAGGTGAATATCCACCCCTTTGTGATAGTCGATGGCAATCTGGAACATGGTGTCGAGGGACTTCTCCATCGCACCGTCGACGTTGGTCGGATCCAGCCCGCCGACGTAGTGCGCCCCAGCCTGCATCGCTTCGCGCATCAGCGGTTCCGATTTCGATAACAGCAGACCGTGCTGCGGGAAGGCGACGATTTCGCAGTCGAAGCCGGCTTTGCGCCGCGCCAGCACCGCCTGCAGGTTTTCGAGGTTTTTCAGCCCGGAAACCGGCTCGATATTGCAGTGGCTGCGGGCGATGGTAGTGCCTTTTGATTGCAGCAGGTCAATCAGCTTTTCAGCGCGCTCCTGCGTGTACGGCTGGAGTTCAGGCAGCAGCTTTTGCTCCAGCTTGATCATGTCCTGAATCGTGGTGCCCGCCGGGCGGTTGAGCGAGCGCCACGGGCCACCGTAGAAGGTTTTATCAAGGTGGATATGCATGTCGCGGGTGGTCGGCAACATCAACATGCCACCCGCGTCATAATGCGGCAGCGTGGCGTCCGGGTGGCTTTTGTTGTCGCGCAGGGCCACGATTTTGCCGTTCTGAATTTCCACGGTCTGTTGCGCGGTGCGGGTATGCACGACGACCGCGCCCTCGTACTCAAAGCCCGTTTCAAGCAGCACGTTATCCAGATAGTAATGGCGGTCGGTAATGTTCATGGTTCCCTTCGTTTCGCAGACGGCAGCGCCGGAAGTCGCCGCATAGGCCATTGGCGCAGTTGCACCAAACAGCGCGGCGGCGGTGACCATTTTGCCGCTGTTGCTTAAAAACTCACGGCGACTGTTATTCTCTTTCATCGTCGTTCCTTATCAATGGACGATATGGGTGCCCGTTTCGCCGCGCAGGGCGGCAGGCAGACATTCCGGCGTGGTGATAATCACCCGTTTACCGCCGTGTTGTAAAAATTGCAGGCTGGCGACAATCTTCGGCAGCATGCTACCCGCCGGGAAGTGGCCTTCGTGCAGGTAGCGAGTCATGGTGGCGATATCCACCAGCCCTAGCTCCTGCTGTTCCGGTTTGCCAAAGTGGATGCAGACTTTCTCCACGCCGGTGGTGATCACCAGAATATCGGCGGCAATCTCGCGTGCCAGCAACGCGGTGGAAAGATCTTTGTCGATCACCGCGTCAACGCTGTGGTAATCGCCCTCTTCCCCCAGCACCACCGGAATGCCGCCGCCGCCCGCACCAATAACCAGGAAACCTTTTTGCGCCAGCGCCTGAATGGCTTCAGATTCAACGATGCGTTTCGGCTCCGGGGAGGCGACAACGCGACGGTAGCCGCGCCCGGCATCTTCGACGAAGCGCCAGGTCGGGTTAGCTTTTAACAGTTCGTCACGCTGCTCGGCGCTGAAGAACGCGCCAATGGGTTTGGTCGGGTTGGCGAAGCCGGGGTCGTTTTTGTCGACCTCCACCTGGGTTACCACCGTCACCGCTTTTTGCTCACCGCGTTTCGCCAGCCGATTATTCAGCGCCTGCTGAATAAGGTAGCCGATACCGCCCTGGGTGTCGGCTACACAGTTGGCAAGCGGGGTCAGCGGCAGCCCTTCGCGCTCATGGGCAATCTCCGCACGACGCAGATCCAGCCCCACCTGCGGGCCGTTGCCGTGGGTCAGTACGATGTTGTAATCCGATGCCAGCATCTCCAGCACCGTGTCCGCGACCGCTTTCACCGCCTCTGCCTGATGTTCAATCGACTGGCTGGCGTTGTCTTTGATTATGCTGTTGCCGCCAATGGCAACGACCACAAGTTCTTTCATCGTGTAGGTTCCAGTGCAGAAGGTGATGTGATTATTGTTGTTGGGGTGGCCGTTGTAGCCCGGCCAAGCGAAGCGCCGCCGGGAGAAACCCGGGGTCGGCGTGAACGCCTCGCCCGGGCTACAACGTTAGGCGCAGTAACGTTCGCACCAGCTCAGAATCGCTTTTTCGAAGCAGGCGAACGGTGGGTGAACGATCCCGGCGCCAATCATGCCGATGCCCGCATCTTTATGGGCAATGGCGGTGTTGATCACCGGCAGAATGCCGCTGCTGCCGACGCGGGTGATGTCGATAGCCGTTGGCACACCCATAAAGCCGAGCAGCGGAATGGTGACGTTCGGGTTCTCACCGAGGGTGATTTCACGCATCTGGCGAGAGAAGTCGATAGCCTCTTCCACCGTGCCGCCCACCAGCGCCACAATCGCCGGGGCCGTGGCCATCGCAAAGCCGCCGATGCCGTAGGTTTCGGTGATCGCACTGTCGCCGATATCCAGACCTGAGTCTTCCGGTTTGTATCCCGCGAACATTGGGCCGATAACCTGCTGCGCCGGGCCGGTGAACCACTGCCCCGGCAGGCCGCTGACCCGCAGGCCGAACTCAACGCCGTTACGCGCCATGGTGGTGACCACGGTGCTGTATTCAATGCCGTGCGCGGCGTCCATCGCCGCTTTACACATCGCCATCCACGTCGGGCCGGAGAAGTAGTCGCTGCTGGCGACGAACTCAAACACTTCGCGCTGCTGCTCAACCGAGTAACCGGCTTGAATAATCCCCGGCGTCAGCGCCTGAATCAGCAGCGTGGTGCCCGCGTTGTTGCGGTTGTGGCATTCGTCGCCCATGTGCAGCGCCTGTGCCAGCATTAAGCGCAGGTCGATTTCGCCGATTACCTTCATTGCATCACGCAGCATCGGGCCCTGCACGTCGCGCATCCAGTTCAGACGGTCGATCACGCTCTGGTCGTTGGCCCCCATGCGCAGGATCTTCGCCATCTGCTCGCTCATGTTGGTATAAGCGATGTTGCCGTAGGTTTTATTCTCGACGATGTGCATAAACATCGACGCTGAGGTCACGCCTGCCATCGAACCGACGCAGTCGTGCTCGTGGCACGGCGAGAAGGTGATTTCGCCGGAAGCCGCGAGCACCGCCGCTTCATCGATATCCTTCGCCAGCCCTTCAAACACCAGCGCCCCGGTCACCGCACCTTTCATCGCACCACACATTTTCTCCCAGGTGACCGGCGGGCCCGCGTGGAGGATAGTTTTCGGCGTCATGCCCGGCACCACGTTGATGGCCTGGTCAAAGCCAATCAGCACCGGGTGAGACTGAATAATGCGCTCCAGCGCCTGCTGGTTGGCGGCGGCGATTTTCTCCGCCAGTGGGGAATCGGCGATGCTGTCCAGCGCCTTCACCACCTGCATATTGCCCTGCCCCGGCGGCGTCCAGTCGAGCTGGGTGACGGCAACGTGCTGCTTTTTCAGGTCATCGCTGAACATGGCGATGCCGACGTTAATGACGTTCAGCGGTTGGGTAAACAGTGACTGGCTCATCAGGCTTCCTCCCCTTTGCAGATAAATTCACGCGCCAGCAAACCGGTATTGGTACTGCTACTGGCGAGGACAACGCCCGCGTCGGTCAGCATCTGGCGCTGTTTTTCCAGCGACGGCGTGTCAAGATCGGTGCCCAGCACGTAGGCAAGGATCACCAGCTCTCGGCCATCGGCGGCGGCGATCGCTTTCGCCTCCTTGATCGCCTCGATCGTTGAACCGACTGGATCTTCATGCGATCCAAAGCCCAGCACGAAATCCATCACGATCACGCCCACCTGCGGATCGCGCGCTTCCTGAATCAGGCGGCTGATGCGGTTGGTCGGGTCAATCATCGGGTGCGGCTTGCCGTTGGTGAAGTCGTCATCGCCGAAGTCGAGGAAGGTGTGCTTCACGCTGCGGTTGATATCTGCCAGGCGGAAGGCCGGGTCAGGCTGAATGTTGCTGTAGACGTCGCCGTGTTTTTCCATCACCGCGAACATGGTTTCGTCGCACAGCGTGCCGCCGCAGAACAGACCGCGAATGTACTTTTGCTGTGGGGTCAGGCGTGAGCGCACGTCAGCAATCAGCGCATCGTTCAGCGGATGCAGGTCTAACGATTCTTGCTTCACGCCGCTCAGCAGCACCGCTTTCAGCGCCGCCTCTTTGGTGCCGCGAGCGAACTGTAAGCCCTGCTCGTCAGCCGGTGGCTCAGCGCGGCCGAGGAAGCAGACCACCACCGGTTTGCGGCAGGCGCGAGCACGTTCCAGCACTTTGCGCGCCACGGCCGGAGCCGGCGGCTTGGAGACCAGCGCGATAATCTCGGTTTGCGGATCGTTTTCCAGCATGCCGATGGCATCAAGCATCATCAGCCCGCCAATCTTCTCGCTGAGGTCACGCCCGCCGGTACCGATAAGCTGCGAAATACCGCCGCCAAAGTCATGAATGCGAACGCTCAGCTCCTGGCTGCCGGTACCGGACGCGCCAACAATACCGATATTGCCGCGACGCACCGCGTTGCCAAAGCACAGCGCCGCGCCGTTGATGATCGCGGTGCCGCAGTCCGGCCCCATCATCAACAGCCCTTTTTCGTGCGCCAGCTGTTTTAGCGCCAGTTCGTCTTCAATAGTGACGTTGTCGGAGAACAGCATCACGTTGAGGTCGTTTTGCAGCGCCTGACGCGCTTCGCGGGCGGCAAACAGACCGTTGACCGAAATCACCGCCAGGTTGCTGTCCGCCACGTGTTTTTTGGCGCTGGCAAGCGTGGCGTAGCGCGCTTCGTGCGAGCCGCTTTCCGCTTTTTTAGTGAACAACTCTTCAATGGCCGCCAGTGTCTGCTCGTTGTCCGCGCCGTCTTTGCCGTTGATGACGATCATCAGGTCGCCGTTTTTCGCTTCATCCAGCTCGGTGGTTAACAGCCCGAGATTTTTCAGCACGCCCTTGTTCATCTCGGTGGCCATGGCCACAAACGCCTGCTCAACGCCGTCGAGCTTGTTGGCACGCGTGGAAATCGACATCAGCGAGACCGAATCAAAATACGTATTCTTCTTAATCACTATTTTGACTGACATAACTCCCTCCATAGGCTTGGCTCAGCGCACAGGCATCCGCCATGCCATAAAGCATGTCGCAGCCGGAACTGGAGCCAATATTTTTAATACTGGCGATAGTCTGGGTAGAAATATGTTGCGGTTCATTAACCATGCCGTTAATAAACTCAAAAATCGTTTCGCGATAGCGCTGGGAAAAAGCCGCTTCCAGCGTAATAGCGCTTAATAAGGTGGTATTGTCACGCGCCACCGTGAGCGCGGAATAAAATGCATCACGATATTTATTTGCCGGGTGACCGTCGATAAATAAAACGGTGCTTAACCCCACTAAATAATCATCCGCCGACGGCGTCAGGCCAATACCTAGCCCCACTATATTGGCCACCGCCGAGGTTATTTCCCGGCCCTGCAATAGCGCATGAAATAATGTTTTTCGCCGCTGCTGTAATGCCTCGGAGATAGCCTGATAAAACGGGTTATCCCCGCGCCACAGAAACAGCGTCTGGTTATCCTGTAATTGTTGATGAATCTCGTCGTGCCACCGCAGCCAGGGAATCTGCCGGAATCGTTCGGCGTTAAGCTGCGGTATCGTTGGCTGCCAGCGCTGGCAAGAAACGGTGTCCAGCCATTTATCCTCGCCAACCGTTATCCCTGTTGGGTGAAACTGAACCGTCTCACCGGGCCGGAACAAACCATCAAAGTGAGTGAGTGCTAACCTACAGCTGTTCGGGGCGTTGTCGTACGCGTCGCACAACAGCGTCAGCAACCGCTGCTGCGCCGGGAGATAAAGGTTTACCGCCCGGGAAAAGACCTGTTCGACCCGACCAGAGCCACGCTCCGAAAGAAAGTGCTCGTCCGCAGTTAGCGCTTGCACACACCGCCGTATTGGGGTGTCGATAGCGCGTCTCCTCTGTTACGCTCCGGCGGCTATCAGCAGCTGGGCAATTTCTTCGTAACCCTTCTCCCGCGCCAGTTCCAGCGGGGTTTTGCCGTATTTGTCGGTCATGTGCGGGCTGGCGCCGTGTTCCAGCAGCAGGCCGACAATCGTCTGCTGAGTTTCACCGCCGTCGTTGAGCACGATGGCCTCCAGCAGCGGTGTCCAGCCAACAAAGTTGGTGTGGTTGACGTTGATGTGGGTGCGATGCAATAGCTCTTTGACGATTTCAAGGTGCCCTTTTTCGCAGGCGGGCGTCAGCCCCACACCGCCAAAACGGGTTAAGCGATTTAAATCCGGGCGGGCCGGTAACAGTAAACGCAGCAGCGTTAAATCATTATTCAGACAGCTAATTAAAAAAGGGTTTAAACAGGTCTGGTCTTGTTTATTAATATCCGCACCGGCATCCAGCAAAGCCACCACGCAATCATATTTTTTATTCAGACTCGCCAGCGTAATGGCGGTTTGCCCCTGACGATTACAGGCATTAATATCGACGCCCTGATGCAGGCAGGATTTTAATTTCGTCAGTTCGCCTTGTTGCGCAGCCAATAGATAGTCAGCAATCAGATTGTTGTTGGTCATGTCAAATCCCCTGATTTTTGTGGCTGTTTTCGATGAAATGAGAATAGCAACGAAATAACTGGAAAAGAACCCGCTTAAATTTTATTCGCCATAACCTGCTTGATTAGTGAATTTAATTTAATAATCGATACAGACTGTGCGGTAGTGCACCGTTTATTTCTTTACCGCTATGCCCCTTAACTCAATCGGGTTTTCTTTCTATATAGTTTCAGTGCGTAACCACTACCACTACATGAGAGGAAACAACGATGAACGGACTCACCGCTACGGGCATTACCGTTGGAGTGTGTGCAGGTCTCTGGCAGATGGTGTCCTCGCAGGTTGGGCTGGCCCCAGGCTGGGAATTATTAGGTACGATTGGCTTTGTGGCGTTCTGCAGTTTTTATGCGGCGGGCGGCGGCAAGGCAGGTTTTGTGAAGAGCCTTTTTGTCAATTACTCCGGCGCCGTTTGGGCATTTCTCGCGGCAGCGGCCTCCGGCTGGCTGGCGTCAGTGAGCGGCCTGTCGCCCTTCTGGGCGGGCGTGGTCATGACGGTGCCGTTCTCCGCCGTGGTGGTCTGGCAGGGGCGATTCTGGCTCACCTCGTTTATCCCCGGCGGCTTTCTCGGCATGACGCTGTTTTTCGCCACCGGAATGAACTGGTGGGTCACGCTGCTGGGCTTTCTGGCGGGAAACTGCGTCGGGATTATCTCCGAATATACCGGGCGCAAGCTGAGCGAAGCCACCTCGAAAGAGGCCGCGTAGGCGGGTTTTAAAAGTTATTCAAAAATGGTTGCCCAATAATCACCTCAACCAATACATTCATCTCATTAAAGAGGCCCGATAAATAGCTGAACCGAGGAGCAGGTGAATGAACTCAATTTTTACGGAAGAGAATCTGCTGGCGTTCACCACCGCCGCGCGGTTTGGCAGCTTCAGTAAGGCGGCGGAGGAGCTGGGCCTCACTACCTCCGCCATCAGCTATACCATCAAGCGCATGGAGACGGGCCTCGACGTGGTGCTGTTTACCCGCAGCACCCGCAGCATTGAGCTGACCGAATCCGGGCGCTACTTCTTTCGCAAAGCCAGTGACCTGCTCAATGATTTCCACGCCATCAAGCGCAGCATCGACACAATCTCTCAGGGCATTGAAGCGCGGGTACGCATCTGCATTAACCAGCTACTCTATACGCCAAAGCATACCGCCCGGCTGCTGCAGGTGCTGAAAAAGCAGTTCCCCACCTGCCAGATAACCGTCACCACCGAGGTCTACAACGGCGTCTGGGATTCGATTATCAATAATCAGGCCAGCATCGCCATCGGCGCGCCGGATACCCTGCTCGACGGCGGCGGTATTGATTACACCGAAATTGGCGCGATCCGCTGGGCCTTTGCCATCGCCCCATCTCACCCGCTGGCGTTTATGCCGGAGCCCATTGCCGAAAGCCAGCTGCGCCTCTATCCCAACATCATGGTGGAGGACACCGCGCACACTATTAATAAAAAGGTTGGCTGGCTGCTGCACGGGCAGGAATCCATTCTGGTGCCGGACTTCAACACCAAGTGCGAGTGCCAGATCCTCGGCGAAGGGATTGGTTTTCTGCCAGATTACATGGTGCGCGACGCGGAAGCACAGTCGCTGCTGGTCACCCGGAAAATCAACAACCCACGCCAGGACTCCCGCATGCTGCTGGCGACCCAGCACTCGGCCAACGGCCAGGTCACGCAGTGGATCAAACGGGAGTTTGGCCCTCAGGGGGTGTTAACCGGGATTTATGCGGATTTACTGCATCGGGAAGGATAGTCACCCTGCCCACGTGCGCAGGGTCTAGCGAGCGGCCAACAGCTTCAACCAGCTCACTAATTTCCATACCTGTGCGGAATGCGAGCCTTTAAATAAAACAATATCGCTATCCTGAATATCCTTAAGGTAAACTTTTTTAAATGCATCAACGTCATCCAGCAATATATATCGCTTATTTTCAGCCATCATGCTGACATAGGACTGATATGTATTGCCAATAAGGTAAATCGCATCAATCTGGCTGTGATTAATATTCGCAATCAACGCACGATAATATTGTTGGTACTCATCGCCTAACTCAGCCATTTCGCCCAGCACCAGCACTTTTCTTCCCGGCAGGACTGATTCGCTCAGTTGTGCAACCGCCATCATCATGGAGCCAGGATTAGCGTTATAGGCATCATCAATAACCGTTAGCGGATGGGTCGCCACCGTCAGATGATTGACTTCGCCTCTACCCGGCAGCGCCTGGAAGCGGGTTAGCCTCGGCAGCGCCGCCTCGGGGGAATAGCCTAGCGAAGAGACGACGGCAAGCGTGGCGACGCTATTGAGCGCCATATGTAGGCCTTCCGCCTGCATCGTATAGTCGAGGCGCTGGCCAAAAATCTCTGCCGTCACGCTGAGAGTAACCGGGTCATAGGCTATCAGGCGGCAGTCGCACCCTTCCTGCTGGCCATAGGTCACGATTCGCAAATCCTGCTTCACCGCAGCCGCATAAATACAGTCCCACTCCTGCATCTCACGATTTAGCACCGCAATATCGCCAGGCTTCATGCCGAGAAAAATCATGGCCTTAGTGCGCGCAATATCATGCAGCGACTGGTTCTCCTTCAGATGAACCGCCTGAATATTGGTCACCACTGCCACGGTCGGCCGCACCATGCGCGCGCTGATATCCATGCGGCCAATCGCCATTTCCAGAACTACCTGCGGCGTATCCCAGGGCATAGAGGCGATATTCCACGCGATGCCGCGCGGCAGATTCGCATTTTGCATGCTGCCAAGAGACGGCCCCCACTCGGCAAGCGCGGCGGTAAGCATGGCGACACAGGTGGTTTTTCCCGCGCTCCCCGTTACTCCAATCACGTTGCCCTGCATCCGATCGCGGGCATATCGCCCCATACTCAGCAGCGCTTCATTGCGATCGTCAACCAGATACACCGGTACATTGCTGTCGACTGCCAGTTGGGCATTATCGATAATAAGAGCGGCTGGCGGGTATGGCAGCTTATCGAGTCGCTCTGCGATGACGCCACCGACTTCGTTTTCCGCACGCACGCAAACCATATTGCCCGGTTGCATGGCCGGCGCAAAAATCGACACCCCTGTAGCCCGCCATCCTTCAGGTAGAGGGGTGAGCCAACGTCCCGGCACAGCCTGCATTAGGGATTCAGCTGTCCAGCAGGCGTCGTCTAAAAGTCCTTTTTCATTTTGCTGATCCATTCTTTCTCCTGGAAAATGCGGTGCCATTCGCCATCAAATTATTTGCGCCCAATAGGGTTATTTTCTATTTTCAGGGCAATATAGTAAAAATGTAGAATACATAAATCGCAATACGTAATGTTATTTTGATACGATTAATCTCAGACAAGGGCGTCATTCCATGACAAGGAGCTTAAATGTCGCTAAGCCGTTTACTTACGTATGTGCGCCCTGAACTCGACGCATTTCATGCCGCCGCGCAACCGTCCCCCTTTCCAGGCTACATCCTCTTCCTCAGCGCCAGCAATGGCGAGGAACGTGCCTATACCGCCTATGCCTGCGGTCATTCGCTGGATGAAGCCTGGCTGCGCGCGGTAGACAATTTACAGCGCTGGGAGAACCAGCAGTCGCGGCCAGCGATCTGGCTACGTGCCGATCTGGTCAACAAAATTCAGACCCTGCGCTGGGATGAACTGCAGGATAAGCTCAGTAAGACCAAACGTAACTACTTCCGCTTTGGCCTGAGCTTCACACCTGATTTTACGCAACCCATTCTGGAGCAGGAAATTAACGCCAACGCGCTGCTGTATCACGGCAGCGAGGGGGTAGCGACGCCCAATGCCGCCAACCTGGCGCACTACGCACGCTGGCGTTTCGGGAACGCGCTGCGCTGGCCGGATAAACCGGAACAGCTTATCTGGCGCTTCAACACCCGCAGCCTGTTCTGTGATGGCGAAAAGGTCTACCCCATCGAATCCAACGGCCGCAACGCCGGCTATCGCCAACTGTCGCACTGGCAGGAAGAGGCGCTGGAGCCGATGATTTTCTCTGCCACCGACTATCTGGCACGCCAGGTAAAAAAATCGGGCCGCTATCATTACGGCTGGTTCCCGTGCTTCGACCGCGCGATCCCAACCTATAACGCCCTGCGCCATGCCAGCTCAACCTATGCGCTGCTCGAAGGTTGGGAGGTGACGCAGGATAAAACCCAGTTTGCAGCCATTGAGCGCGCGCTGCATGACCTGTCGACCGAGCTTATTGCCACCCGCACGCTCCTGGACGGCAGCGAAGCTGACTTCCTGACAGATACGGGCGGCGAGATTAAACTAGGCGGTAATGCAGTCTGTATTCTGGCGATGGTTAAGTACACCGAACTGACCGGTGATGAGCGCTATCTCCCGCAGATGCAGCGTCTGGCTAACGGTATCGGTTTTATGCAAAAACCGGATACTGGCGGTTTTAACCACGTTTTGCACGCCGCCGATCTGTCGCTGAAGGCCGAGCACCGCATCATCTATTACGATGGCGAAGCCACCTTCGCATTGATGCGTCTGTATGGCCTGACAAAAGCCCCCCGCTGGCTGACCATCGTTGAGCGCGCCATGGATCACTTTATCGAGCAGAAACACTGGCAGGCCCACGACCACTGGCTAAGCTACTGTGTAAACGAGCTCACGCTGTATCGCCCGCTTGCGCGCTACTATCAGTTCGGCCTGGATAACGTTCGTGATTACCTGGATTTCGTGCTTCAGCGAGTTACCACCTACCCCACGCTGCTGGAATTGATGATGGCGGCCTCGCATATGCTGGCGCGCCTGGCCGAGTCCGAGCACCGGCAACTGCTCGAGGGCTTCGATATGGAGAAATTTAATCTGGCGCTGGAGACGCGAGCGCGCTACCTCGCGAACGGCTTCTTCTGGCCTGAACTGGCCATGTTCTTCAAAAAACCATCCCGTATTGTGGGGAGCTTTTTTATTCGTCACCACAGCTTCCGGGTACGTATCGACGACGTAGAGCACTACCTCTCTGGCTACGTTGCTTACCGCAAACGCTGGCGCAGCCAGCATGGCATTAAGGCGTAATTTCGTGATGCTGAGCGTCCCTTAAATGAGGCTCCCTGACGTATTCTACTGGAAGCGCTGGCTATCGTTATGCCTGGCCCTGCTTCTGTTTGTGCCGCTACAAATTGGTGCGGGCTGGGACTTTAATACCATTAATTCCCGAACCCGGCAGCTTTACGGCCCGGCGACACCGACCGCGCAGCGTAATATCGACGCCTGGGAAATGTTATTGAAGCAGCCGCCGGCTGGCGATATTCATACCACCCTGAACCGCGTAAACCAGTTTTTTAATTCGCGGATCCGCTTTGTTGATGATATGACGGTATGGGGCCAGGAAGATTATTGGGCGACGCCGGTAGAAGCCCTGCGTAAAGGCGCAGGAGATTGTGAAGACTACGCGCTGGCGAAATATTTCACCCTACGCGAATTAGGCGTTCCTGCCAGCCAATTAAGAATTACCTATGTTAAAGCATTACAATTAAATCAGGCACATATGGTCGTCACCTGGTATTCGAGCCCGGATGCAATTCCGCTGGTTCTCGATAACCTCAAACCCGCCATATTGCCCGCCTCCGCCCGTAGCGACCTGCTCCCCGTCTATTCATTTAATGGCGAGGGTTTGTGGATACCACAGGCAAGCGGCAGCAAGCGCGTCGGCGACAGTACAAGACTCTCTCGTTGGCAGGATCTTCTCACCAGGATGCGTGCAGAAGGGTTTGTAATTAATGAATAGGAAGCGGTCATGTCCCTCTATAAACAGCTACTGATTGGCATCTGCCTGTTTACGTTGACGATTTTCTGCGGCAACTTTTTTGCCACGCTGGAAAGTTCGCGTGAACAGTACCACAACCAGCTAAGCGCGCATGCTCAGGATGCCGCCACGGCGCTGGGGCTCTCGCTGACCGCGCATATTGACGACCCGGTGATGACGGAACTGATGGTGAACTCGATTTTTGATAGCGGCTACTTCTACCGCATTCAGGTCGTGGATATCAAAACCGGCAAGCCGATTATTGAACGCCAGAACGTCCCACCTAGCGCCAATGTCCCAGGTTGGTTTGTGCGTATGGTGCATCTGAATCCAGGCCAGGGTGAAGCCGTGGTCATGCGCGGCTGGACGCAGGCCGCACGCGTTGAGGTTATCAGCCACCCCATGTTTGCCCTCGCGCGCCTGTGGGGCACGCTGGTTGCGAGCTTCCTGTGGCTGACGGGCTGTAGCGTGCTGTGCATTCTCGGTGCGATGTTCCTGCTGCGTAACCGTCTGCGCCCGCTGAACTACATCGTCGAGCAGGCGATGGCCATCAGCCGTCGCGAATTCCTGAGCCTACCTGCGCTGCCCAAAACGCCGGAACTGCGCCGAGTGGTTGAAGCCACGAACATGATGGTCACCCAGCTCAAAGCTCTGTTCAGCGAGCAGGCGCAACGCACGGAAACGCTTCGCCAGGAAGCCTACAACGACAGCCTGACCGGCCTGAACAACCGCCGGTCGTTTGATATTAAATTCCAGACACGCCTGAGCGATGAAGAAAGTGCCGACGGCAACCTGATAGTGCTGCGCGTTCAGGACCTGATGGGCCTGAACCAGCGCCTCGGCGGAGCCAATACCGATAAACTGCTGCAGGCCGTCGCCGGGATCCTCGACGCTCTCCAGCAGCGCTTTTTCCACAGCGAAGGCTTTGTCGCCCGCGTGCGCGGTGGTGAGTTCGCCCTTATCACCGCACCGGTTCTGCCTAAAGAGATGGACAGCTTCGCCAGCTCACTCAATACCCAGCTGAAGGCGCTGTATGAAACCGGGCTGAGCGACGTCAACCCGGTTGCCCACTTCGCCGCCGTAGCTTTCCACTACGGTGATTCCCCGCAAATGCTGCTGCGCCAGGCGGATCAGATTCTGGTTGCGGCAGAAGCGGATATGCGCACCTTTGCCGACCCAGACCTCGCGGCACAACAGGAGCCGGATGAAGATCACCACGACTGGCACAAGCGCCTGAGCGCGATTCTGGATAAAGAGGCTTTCGAGCTTTATTCACAGCCGGTATATCAGTGCAACAATCAACACGTTGTTCTGCATAGAAAAATACTTGCTCGCATCAAAGATGAAGAGGGTGAAATTATCCCTGCGGGTCGCTTTATTCCCTGGGTGCGTCGCTTGGCTCTGGGCCGTCGAATGGACGTCGTAATGCTCAAACAGACCCTGCGCGCGATGGAACACAGTACCGATGCGTTCGCCCTCAGCATCAGCGGGGAGAGCGTGGCAGACGACGCCAGTCTGAACGCCCTGCTCCAGCCGTTGAAAACCGCACGTCATCTGGCGCCACGGCTCACGCTGGAGCTGGATGAAAACGAACTGCCTGAGCCAGAGCGCGTCAGCATTCTGGTGAAAAAATTGCAGGATCTCGGCTGTGGTCTGGGCATCCAGCACTTTGGCGGCCGCTTCCACCTGATTGGCAACCTGCCGCAGTGGGGGCTTGCCTGGATCAAAGTTGATGGTGGCTACATCCATCACATCAACGAAGAAGAAGATAAAAAACTATTTATCGAGGCCATTTACTGGGCGACACGGCAGATCAATCTGCCGCTCATCGCCGAACGTGTTGAAACGGAAGGTGAGCTGGCGGTGCTGGAGAAAATCGGCCTGTACGGCGCAATGGGCCGTTACTTTAGCGATGCCAGCACATTACATTAACTCTCAGGAGAGAAGCCATGCACTTTATTGAACGTGATGGTGAAGGACGGATCGTTCGGGTTGAGACCGTTGCCTTCGCCGGAATGACCGAGCAGAGCGAAGTGGCCACCGCGGAAATCAGCGAATGGCTAAAAGTAGAAAGCATTCGTGCGGCAACAATACAGCAGTTGCAGCAGAGTGACCTCAACATGATCCGCGTACTGGAAGACCTTATCGAAGTGCTGATGAGCAAGGGAATCATCAGCATTACCGACCTACCGCCTGCCGCGCAAAGCAAACTGCTTAACCGTGCCCAGGCACGTCAAACGCTGAGCGGGCTGGAAGGTCTCATCGGCGATGACGATGAAAGACTGATTTAACGCTCGCTTATCCTCACTATTTCAGGCACATGATTTTGTGCCTGAAATATAATTAGCCTTAAAACCATCATAAAACCCTGTCTATACCTACCAATTCTTTACAAGACATTTCCATTGAAACAACATTAAAATCAAAGAATATTCTTTCCACCAACTTTATTCTCAAATAAGAATAACGCGTACCATTCGTAATACTGTTATTACGATGATGAAAGATAAGAAATATTAATTATATAAGCCAGACGGCCTGGTCCGTAAAGGCGAGTAGTCTTTGTATTCAATCAATATTTGCGTGGTACAGGAATTACCCGTAGAAATGAAGGAGAGCGCGGATGAACGGTATAGCCGGAACCATCAAAACAATCATTGGTCAGGTTTTTGCTATTTCGCCAGATGGCAGCAGACGACTGCTGACTGAAGGCGATCGAATCCTGACTGGCGAACAGATAGAAACTGGCGCAGCCGGCGCCGTTACCATTGCTCTCCCAAATGGAAAAAGCCTGGATCTCGGCCGCGACAGTCACTGGGACAGTGCCCAGAATGCCTTACTTTCCCCAGAGACGGGCGATCAAACCGACATCGCGGCCATACAGCAAGCCATTGCCGATGGCCAGGACCCCACGCAAATACTTGAAGCGACCGCCGCTGGCCCGCAATCTCCTTCCGGCAGCGGTGAACCCGGCGCCGGTGGCGCGCACACCCACGTCATCCTCGATCTGACCGGTGAAAGAGTCGACCCTACAGCCGGATACCCAACTGAAGGTATCGACTTCCCCCATACGCCAATAGAAGAAGAACTCACGGTTCTTGATCGATCTGATGCAGTAGGCGGGGACACAGATTCTGATGCGGATGCGGACGCCGATGCCGATGCAGACACCGATGCTGATGCCGACGCGGATGCCGATGCGGATGCCGACGCCGATGCGGACGCCGACGCAGATGCCGACGCAGATGCCGACTCGGATGCCGACGCCGATGCCGACGCGGATGCGGATGCGGATGCGGATGCCGATGCCGATGCCGACGCCGACGCGGATGCTGATGCCGATGCGGACGCCGATGCCGACGCGGATGCGGATGCCGACGCGGATGCGGATGCGGATGCGGATGCGGATGCGGACGCAGATGCCGACGCAGATGCCGACGCTGATGCAGATGCAGATGCAGATGCCGATGCTGACGCTGATGCAGATGCCGATGCGGACGCCGATGCCGATGCCGATGCGGATGCGGATGCCGATGCCGATGCCGATGCGGACGCAGATGCGGACGCCGACGCTGATGCCGATGCGGACACTGATGCCGACGCGGACGCCGACGCTGATGCCGATGCGGATGCAGACGCCGATGCGGATGCGGACGCAGATGCCGATGCGGACGCAGATGCCGATGCGGACGCCGATGCCGATGCGGACGCTGATGCAGATGCTGATGCGGACGCCGATGCGGATGCCGATGCGGATGCCGATGCGGATGCCGATGCGGATGCCGATGCGGATGCCGATGCGGACGCCGATGCCGATGCCGATGCCGATGCCGATGCCGATGCCGATGCCGACGCAGATGCGGATGCGGACGCCGATGCCGACGCCGACGCAGATGCGGATGCTGACGCCGACGCCGACGCGGATGCCGATGCGGACACTGATGCCGACGCGGACGCCGACGCTGATGCCGATGCGGATGCAGACGCCGACGCCGATGCGGATGCAGACGCGGATGCGGACGCCGATGCCGATGCAGACACCGATGCTGATGCCGACGCGGACGCCGACGCAGATGCCGACGCGGATGCCGACGCGGATGCCGACGCCGATGCCGATGCCGATGCCGACGCCGATGCGGACGCCGACGCCGATGCGGATGCCGACGCCGATGCGGATGCCGACGCAGATGCCGATGCCGATGCCGATGCCGATGCCGACGCCGACGCGGATGCCGATGCCGACGCCGATGCGGATGCGGATGCGGATGCGGATGCAGATGCCGATGCAGATGCCGATGCGGACGCCGACGCAGATGCGGATGCAGATGCAGATGCGGATGCAGACGCCGATGCGGATGCGGATGCCGATGCCGACGCCGATGCCGACGCTGATGCAGACGCCGATGCGGATGCGGATGCCGATGCCGACGCTGATGCCGACGCAGATGCGGATGCGGATGCGGACGCAGATGCCGACGCAGATGCCGACGCTGATGCAGATGCTGATGCAGACGCCGATGCTGATGCTGATGCTGATGCTGATGCTGATGCTGATGCAGACGCCGATGCTGATGCAGATGCAGACGCCGATGCTGATGCAGACGCCGATGCTGATGCAGACGCTGATGCAGATGCCGATGCCGATGCGGATGCGGACGCCGACGCCGATGCGGACGCTGATGCGGACGCCGACGCTGATGCCGATGCGGACACTGATGCCGACGCGGACGCCGACGCGGATGCAGACGCGGATGCGGACGCAGATGCCGATGCCGACGCAGATGCAGATGCGGACGCCGACGCAGATGCTGACGCCGACGCCGACGCGGATGCAGACGCAGATGCCGATGCCGACGCTGATGCCGATGCGGATGCGGACGCCGATGCAGATGCTGATGCGGACGCCGATGCGGATGCCGATGCGGATGCCGATGCGGACGCGGACGCCGATGCCGATGCCGATGCCGATGCCGACGCAGATGCGGATGCGGATGCGGACGCCGATGCCGACGCAGATGCGGATGCTGACGCAGATGCGGATGCTGACGCGGACGCCGATGCCGATGCCGATGCCGACGCAGATGCGGATGCGGACGCCGATGCCGACGCAGATGCGGATGCGGACGCCGATGCCGACGCCGATGCCGATGCGGACGCTGATGCCGATGCGGACACTGATGCCGACGCGGACGCCGATGCCGATGCGGATGCCGATGCGGATGCCGACGCTGATGCAGACGCCGACGCGGATGCGGATGCCGATGCCGATGCCGATGCCGACGCTGATGCAGACGCCGATGCTGATGCAGACGCCGATGCGGATGCCGATGCGGATGCCGATGCGGATGCAGACGCGGATGCCGACGCCGATGCAGACGCCGATGCTGATGCAGACGCCGACGCCGATGCAGACGCCGATGCTGATGCAGACGCCGATGCCGATGCCGACGCGGATGCCGATGCCGATGCCGATGCCGACGCGGATGCGGATGCCGACGCGGATGCGGATGCCGATGCCGATGCCGACGCTGATGCCGACGCGGATGCCGATTCCGATGCGGACGCCGATTCAGATTCAGATTCAGACTCCGATTCAGATTCAGACTCCGATTCCGATTCAGACTCCGATTCCGATTCAGACTCCGATTCAGACGCCGATTCAGACTCCGATTCAGACGCCGATTCCGACATCACCCTCAACGTCAACTTTACCGCCTCTAACCCTACAAAGGTCATCGAGGTTAACGGCGGTAGCAAAGATCCTAGCGGTAACGGCTTTGATATCGACGGCAGCGGTATGATTGTGGCGGTTGGGGCGAATGTCGTTGTATGGGTGTCTCAAGGCGATGTTGGGAAATATGTTTCTAAGGATATCCCTTCATCCAACATCCATGAATACACCTCCGGTAACGCGAATGGTACCGTGGGTAAGTCCGATATCTTTATTCTGCACGATGGCAGTACCTACACGCAGGGAGATAACACCCAGCACGCAATGAATGCGGTCAACGGCAACCGTGAAGCCAGCAGCAGTACTGCGCACGACTACATCTTTGTCCCTGGCGATTCATCGTGGAGCAACACGGATGGCACAAAAAACGTCAACGGCAACATTAACTACATCGAAAGCGTCAACCTTACCGTTAATGGACAAACGTTTTATGGTAATAACCGCTTAACTGAAATTATCTCCGGAACGGGGAAAGAAGGCCTGGATCCCGGCCATTCCGACAGTAAAGTCTCCTGGCAATACGACCTGAATATTGATGCCAACATTGAGGGAAGTAGCGATCACAACATTACCTCAATCAAATTCAGTGGGTTAGCACCGAAAGCTACCGTCAACTATCAGGGCGTTAACTATACGGCGGACGACAATGGGAATCTGACCATCGATGTTCCAGATGGCACCCATCTGGATGCGCATTTAACCCTGACATCACCGACGCAGATAACCGATCTGGGCTCGGTCAAGGTCGATGTTGTCACCGACGTCGACGACTCATCGCCGTCTTCCGGGCCGATTGATGCCAACAGCGGCGATCACTCAATCGTCCTCGCTGGCGGTGAAGATAACCACGCGGACGATTCGACTCATACGCTATCGACGGAGGGAGACGTTCACCACGCGACTCTGGCACACGTCAGCACCGTTGACTCAACCGAACATACCGACGATGTATCGGCAAACGATCATTCAACGGAAAGCGACTCCGCAAATCTGGCGGCGTTGAGCGACAACGATACGCATACGGCAACAACCGATCCTGGCGATACCGCGAATACCGGTGAAACCGACACCAGCGAACCGGCGGATAACCTTGCCGGAAACCAGACGATCGACACCGCAGGTCAGGCAGAGGAAACGGATTCAGCGAACGACCATGCCGCAGCAGATCAGGATACCGCTGGCCTGTTGGCCGACAATGAAACTATCGATCTCAGCGCGATTGAGCAGGATACATCCCAGGTGCAGAGCGTGGCTAACGAAAGCCCTGAGACATCGCTGAGCATGCTGCTGGACGATATTGATAGCCAACTGCATGAGGCCGATACCGCCCAGAACGCCGAGCCACTAGAGGATAAACCAGCCTCAACGGCGACGACAGATACACATCAGGTGGAGACTATCGACCTCAGCGAGATTATCCACGATGACAGCACCAATGATGTCAGCTCAATGATTCAGGTAGAAGCGCCAGCGGAAAATACCGAGACGGCGGGACACGTTCAGGATGTTCCGGCGGAAAGTTCTGGCGGTGAGGGGGCGGATAGCTGGAATGCCCATAATATTGCGGAGCTGGATCATTTAATACCGCAGCCGGATACGGACGCCTGATGCGTTAGGGTCGGTTACCGCCGACTCTTTTTATTCATAGTTCGTCATAGCCACCGTTATTGGTCTGGATGAACCCTTAGCAGTAAATGATATTAATGACATTGCCTCTGGTGGCCAAAACCCGTAGCCAGGGAAATAAACGTAAGGAAAGGGCGACATCATGAACAAACACATTCGGGTATTCACCAGCTTCTCTCTGCCGCTACTGTTCGCCAGCAGCGTGAGTGCGGCCACGCTCGAACAGGCCGTTAAAGACAGCTTGCTCTGGCACCCGCAGGTGAGCGCGTCGGTCAACAGCCGCTATTCTGCCGATGAGGATTTGCGGGCGGCAAAAGGCGGCTATCTGCCTACCTTAAACCTCTCCGCCGGTACCGGCTGGGAGCAGACCGATAACGCCAGCACCCGTGCGGCTAACGATCATCGTCGCAACCTGAACCGCAGCGAATCCAGCCTTAATCTGCGCCAGAATGTGTTTAACGGCTTTGCCACCACCAGCGAAGTGGCCCGGCAAAAGGCGACAGTGAACTCCCGGGCCTACACGGTGATGAACACCAGTGAATTGACTGCGCTGAATGCGATTCAAAGCTATCTCGACGTTCTGATGCGTCAAAAAATGGTGCAACTGGCGCAGGATAACCTGAAAAACCACGAACGCGTTTTTGACCAAATTCGCCTGCGCACCGAACAGGGCGTAGGCCGTAAGGCTGACTTTGAGCAGGCGCAGGCGCGTCTGGCGCAGGCGAAAAACAACCTACTGACCGAACAAACCAACCTCGAAGATGCCCAGGCCAACTACTACAGCGTGGTCGGCAAAGAGGCGAGCGGCCTGTCAATGCCGATGACGACCAAAGTTCCAGGCTCTCAGGCTGAAGCCCGTAAGCAGATGCTGGAAAACAGCCCGCTGCTCAAGCAGGCCGATGCAGATGTTGAAGCCACCCGTCAGCAGTATGAAGCCGCGAAATCACGCTTCTACCCGAGCGTGGATGTCGACCTCGGCCGCCGCATGGATAACAACACCGACGGTACGCGTGGTCACGATCAGGAGTGGCAGGCGATGGTTCGCATGAACTACAACCTGTTTAACGGCGGCAGCGATAAAGCACAGCTGTCATCTTATGCCTATAAAATGCAGGAAGCGCAGGACGTCAAACGCAACGCCCTTCGCCAGTTGGATGAGGAGCTGCGTCTGTCCTGGAACGCCTGGCAGAACGCCAAACAGCAGGTGCCGATCGCCAAAGATTACGCCGATCGCAGTGCCGTGGTGCGCACCGCATATCAGGAGCAGTTCAGCATCGGCGAGCGTAGTCTGCTGGATATGCTGGACAGCGAAAACGAAGTGTTCACCGCCCAGCGCCGCTACGTCGAAATGCAGTTTGTGGAGATGTTCACCACCTACCGCATCAACGCCCGTATTGGCGATCTGCTAAAACAGCTGAATATTCAGGCACCAACGGCCGCACAGCCGGTGGATGAGCAGCAGACGGCACACAACAACTTACCCGAACTGAAATAATCGATTTTGGGCCTGCGGGTTATCTTACTTTACGGTGAGGTAACCCCTTATACTCTTCAGCCTGTGCGAGTTTTATTCGCTGGTATATAAGGTCTGACTATGGCGTCTTATACTGATCCACTTGAGCAAGTGACTGCTTCTGCTGATAACACCATCAGGCACGATCCGCGGCAACATCATGACGATCCCCTGCTCGATTCACTGATGATCGTCTGCCAGTTGCACAACATCGTGACCAGTCGCAACGTATTAACCGGCGGTTTGCCGCTGGATGAACATCGACTTACGCTCAGCGCATTCCCACGCGCGGCGAAACGCGCGGGGCTAAAAGCACGCGTACTGCAGCGGCCGCTGGAAAAAATCACCGCCATTTCGCTACCCGCTATCGTACTCCTCAAAAACGATCAGGCCGCCGTGCTGATCGGATGGGACGACCAGCAGCGCGCCCGTCTTCTGACAACCGAAACGGAAGGCGGTGAAATAGTGCTTGAGCGCGAAGCGCTGGCAGAAAACTACAGCGGGAAAACCATTTTTATCCAGCCAGGACACGAATACGACCGCCAGCCGACGGCAACGATTCCACGCACCCGCTCCTGGTTTAAAGACACGTTAAAACTGTCGAAATTCCTTTACCTGGATTCGGTTGTCGCCAGTTTTATCATCAACGTGATCGCGATTGCTACGCCGCTGTTCGTGATGAACGTCTACGATCGCGTGGTGCCAAACCAGGCCACCGCCACGCTCTGGGTGCTGGCAATCGGCATCTCAATCGCCTTTGTGTTTGATCTTATTTTGAAGGTATTACGCGGTATTTGTCTTGATATCGCGGGGAAAAAGACCGATCTCATCGTTTCGGCAGCGCTGTTTGAACGCCTGCTGGGCATGAAGATGAAAGAGCGGCCACAGCGAGTTGGCGGCTTTACGCAGCAGTTCCAGGAGTATCAGTCGGTACGCGATTTCCTCTCGTCATTCACCCTGACGGCGCTCATCGACTTCCCGTTTACCTTATTGATTTTATTGGTTATCGCTATTATTGGCGGCCCACTCGCCCTGATTCCGCTGCTCTGTTATCCGATTGCGCTGGGCATTAACTGGATGCTCCAGCGTCCGCTGCTGGAACAGGTGCAAAAAACCTATCGCCTCTCCACTGAACGTCAGGCCATGCTGGTTGAGACGATTACCGGCCTGGACGCGATTAAGGTCAACAACGCGCAAAGCGAACGTCAGTATCAGTGGGAACAGATTATCGGCCAGTTGAGCAAGCTGGAGCTGCGGGTTAAATCGCTCTCCTATCTTGCAATCAACCTGACGGCATGGATCCAGAAAATTGCCGGCGTCGTGATGATTGTTGTGGGCGTGTACAGCATTATTGCCGGTAACCTCAGTATGGGCGGCCTGATCGCCTGCTACCTGCTCAATCGCCGTGCCATGATGCCCATTGGCCAACTTTGCAGCCTGATAACCCGCTACCAGCGCGCCAAAATGACCAAGGCCACCATCGACCGCATGATGGATCTTGACCAGGAAGTGCAGGAGGACGAAGTGCCGCTGAAGCGTGAAACGCTCTCTGGCGCTATCGAGTTCCGCGACGTGACCTTCCACTACCCGCAAAACCAGTACATGTCGTTAAACGGCATTTCGCTCAAAATTGAGCCGGGCGAGAAGGTGGGGATTATCGGCCGTAGCGGTTCCGGCAAAAGCTCGCTGGCGAAGCTGCTGGTTGGTTTCTACCAGCCAGATGAAGGCACCATCCTGATTGACGGCATTGATGCCCGCCAGCTCGACGTCCACGATGTCCGGCATAACATCGGCTACGCGCCGCAGGATATTCACCTGTTCAGCGGAACGCTGCGCGATAATCTGTTGAGCGGTGCCAGCTACGTTGATGAAGAGACGATGCTGCGCGCGGCCACGCTGGCTGGCGTACATGAGTTCGCCCGTCGCCACCCTTCCGGCTACAACATGCAGGTTGGGGAACGCGGGATGAATCTTTCCGGCGGCCAGCGTCAGGCCGTCGCGCTGGCGCGGTCGCTGCTGCTCGACCCGCCGGTGCTCCTGATGGACGAACCCACCAGTTCGATGGACAACACCAGCGAAGATTTGATTAAAAAAGCGCTAACGCCGCTCGTCAGCAATAAAACGCTGCTGCTGGTCACCCACCGCGCCTCGCTGCTGACGCTGGTTGATCGTCTGATTATCCTCGATAACGGCAAAATCATCGCGGATGGTCCGAAAGAAAGCGTCATGACCGCACTGAAGAAGGGACAAATTCATGCGCAACGTTAACCGAATGATGAAGTGGCTTTTTGGCGACAGAAACGCCTCAACGCTCACCTCAAACGAGGTGAACAAAGCGCTACTCGATGACTCTCCGCGCGTGGTGCGTATCACCCTGTGGGCGATCCTCGGCTTCTTTATCATCATGATTGCCTGGGCATCGCTGGCCGAAATCGACGAAGTGACGCGCGGCGACGGCAAAGCGATTCCCTCCTCACGCCTACAAAAAATCCAGAACCTGGAAGGGGGGATTGTCGCTGAAGTGTTCGTGCACGAAGGGGAAGTCGTCAAAGCAGGCGCGCCGTTGTTGCGTCTCGACGATACCCGCTTTCGTTCTAACGCCGGGGAGTCCGAGGCCGACCGATTGGCGCTGGAGGCGCGTATTCAACGCCTGACCGCACAGCTGGATGGCAAAGAAACCCTCACCCTGTCACCGGATATTGTGGAGAAGTCTCCGGATATCGCTAACGGCGAAATGGAGCTCTTTGCCAGCGTGAACAAACGGATTCAGAGCGAGCTATCTGGCCTCGATGAGCAACTGGTGCAGAAGAAACAGGAGCTGCTGGATTACCAAGCCAAAGGCGAGCAGTACCGCCGTAGCCTGGGGCTGCTGCAACAGGAAATCAGCATGTCTGAACCGCTGGTTGCCAAAGGGGCCATCTCGAAGGTCGAGGTGCTGCGCCTGCGCCGTTCCGAGGTGGAAACCCGCGGGCAGCTGGAGTCGGTCACGCTGTCAGTGCCAAGAGCCCAGGCGGCGATTAAAGAGATTGAAAGTAAAATGGGTGAGACGCGCGGCCGCTATCGCAGTGAAGCGCTGTCCCAGCTCAACGAAGCCCGCACCGAACTCAGTAAGCTCACCGCCACCGGCAAGGCCATCGAGGACCGGGTTAACCGTACGCTGGTCACTTCACCGGTACGCGGCATCGTCCAGCAACTGATGGTCAACACCATCGGCGGTGTTATCCAGCCGGGCAACGACCTGGTCGAGATTGTCCCGCTGGATGATACGCTGCTGATTGAAGCCAAAATTCGCCCGCAGGATATCGCTTTCCTGCGCCCAGGACAGGAAGCGATGGTCAAGTTCACCGCCTATGACTTCACCATCTATGGCGGCCTGAAGGCTAAGCTGGAGCAAATCAGCCCGGATACGGTGACGGACAAAGACGGCAAGAGCTTCTATGTTATTCGTCTGCGTACGGAGAAAAACCACCTCGGCAGCGATGAAAAACCGCTGATTATTATTCCGGGGATGGTGGCATCGGTGGATATTATTACCGGCAAGAAAACCATTCTGGCCTATTTGCTGAAGCCGATTCTGAGGGCCAAAGCCGAAGCGTTCCGCGAACGATAAGCACAAAAAACCCGGCGTCATCAGCCGGGTTTTTTATTGGTATGTTTCGGTGCTTACGCCGACCCTAGGATCGGGCACGGCCTACTCGTTAATTTTCGGATGCTGCATCACCAGCTGCGAGCGTTTCTCCTGCAGCGCGGCAATCTCGGCATCGATATCTTCAATCTTATGCTCGATATGGTCGTGATGCTCCTGAAGGATCTCCTTCGCTTCGGCCATATCCGATGCCGCAGGCGTTGCGCCTTTCAGCGGCCGGTTGGCGGTCTCTTTCATCATCACACCGGTCATCAGGCCGATTACCGCCACCACCATCAGATAGTAAGCCGGCATCATCAGGTTCTGCGTTGACTCCACCAGCCAGGCGGCCAGCGTCGGCGTTACACCGGCAACCAGCACCGAGATGTTAAAGGCACTCGCCAGCGCGCTGTAGCGGATATGGGTTGGGAACATCGCCGGTAACGACGACGCCATCACCCCGGTGAAGCAGTTCAGGATCACCGCCAGCAGCAGCAGGCCGGAGAAAATCAGACCAATCGAGTTGCTGTTAATCAGCACGAAGGCCGGAATCGAGAACACCAGCAGCGCAATGCTACCCACCACGATAAACGGACGACGACCAAATCGGTCGCTCAGCAGACCCATCACCGGCTGCACGAACAGCATACCGATCATAATGGCGATGATAATCAGCACACCGTGGTCTTCCGAGTAGTGCAGGTTATGCGACAGGTAGCTCGGCATGTAGGTCAGCAGCATGTAGTAGGTCACGTTGGTGGAGATAACCAGACCGATACATGCCAGCAGGCTACGCCAGTGCTTGGTGGCAATCTCTTTAAACGATACCTTTGGTCCATCCTGCAGACCCTGACGATCGCCCTGCTCCAGCTTATCGACGTGCTGCTGGAACGCCGGGGTCTCTTCTAACGCATGACGCAGATAGAGGCCGATAATCCCTAACGGCAGCGCAACGAAGAACGGAATACGCCAACCCCACTCAAGGAAGTTCGCCTCACCCACCGCAGTAGAGAGCAGTACCACCAGACCCGCACCCATCACGAACCCGGCAATCGAACCGAAGTCCAGCCAGCTGCCCATGAAACCGCGCTTACGGTCAGGAGAGTATTCAGCGACAAAGATAGACGCCCCGGTATATTCACCGCCGACCGAGAAGCCCTGCGCCATTTTACACAGCAGCAGCAGGATCGGTGCCCAAATACCGATAGTCTCGTACGAAGGAATAAGACCAATACAGAATGTACTGAGCGACATAATAATAATGGTGATGGAGAGAATCTTCTGGCGACCGTATTTATCCCCCAGCATCCCGAAGAACAGACCGCCCAGTGGACGAATCAGGAAGGGAACGGAGAAGGTACCCAATGCGGCAATCATCTGCACGCTGGGGTCGGCATCCGGGAAGAAGACTTTACCCAGCGCATAGGCCACAAACCCATAAACCCCGAAGTCAAACCACTCCATCGCGTTACCCAGTGAAGCCGCGGTAATCGCTTTGCGCAGCTTGGCATCGTCGATGATAGTGACGTCACGAATCGTGATCGGTTTTACTTTTTTCCTTTTAAGCATGGTTTTCCTCGTTCAATTTCGCCTTGAACGCACACCCAGTGGCGACAAACACACGATGTGTTTGCGAGGGTGCGTAAAGGGAACCGTGGAGATGCTGGTTCCGTTTATCCAAGCGTAGCAGGTTTGCATGTCTGCGTGAGTCGATGTTTGCGGACAATCAAACCTGTTGGGCCTGCTGGCGAGTCAGTTAAAAAGCCGCCCCTCGGAAAATGACCGTTTGAGGGACAATCCTATTTACCCTAACAGCGATTAATATTGTGATCAACTTAACAAAAGATTGAATCATGCTACCAAAGCGAAATATTCCGCTCACATTTACCTGCTCATTTCCCGCTCAACGCTAGACCCACCGCATGCTTCGCGATGTTTTTTCACCTCAATTTCGAAAAGAGTTTTTTCAGAATTTTTCACATTCACTTCACACCGTTTTTATCTTTTAGGTGCGCTCAATGTCAACATTTGAAATATGTGATCTATATATATAAAACACTGTTTTATTTTCATTGAATCATCATTTCTACAAATGCATTATAACTTCCGAAACAGCGTTAAATATGTCGATAAGTTTCCCTTAACACGAAAGCTGACTGACATAAGAACACCAGATGATAGCCATATAACACACTGAAATTATTATACTTAACCTCTTCTGTCGCCTGGGCGATACGAAGCGAGGATGTCACATGAAAATCAAAGCAACAATGGAACGAATCCCTGGCGGGATGATGCTTATCCCGTTACTGTTAGGCGCGGTATTAAATACCCTGGCCCCAACAACCGGTGAATATTTCGGCTCTTTCACGAAAGGTATGATTGGCGGAACGGTACCGATTCTGGCGGTGTGGTTCTTCTGTATTGGGGCATCCATTGATTTACGCGCTACCGGCACGGTATTACGCAAATCCGGCACGCTGGTGCTGACCAAAATCGCCGTCGCCTGGGTCGTTGCCATGATTGCGGCATCCTTTATTCCTGACACAGGTATTCAGACCGGTTTCTTTGCTGGCCTCTCCGTGCTGGCGATCGTTTCAGCCATGGATATGACCAACGGCGGTCTGTACGCCAGCCTGATGAACCAGTACGGCACTAAAGAAGAGTCCGGTGCGTTCGTGCTGATGTCGCTGGAATCCGGCCCGCTGATGACCATGGTGATCCTCGGTTCCGCAGGCCTGGCCTCCTTTGAGCCGCACCACTTTATCGGCGCCGTGCTGCCATTCCTGATTGGCTTCACCCTCGGCAACCTGGACCACGACCTGCGTGCGTTCTTCAGCAAAGCCACGCCGGTCCTGATTCCGTTCTTCGGCTTCGCGCTGGGTAACACCATCAACCTGAAAGTGATCCTCGACACCGGCCTGCTGGGTATCGTACTGGGCGTGGCGGTTATCGTTATCACCGGTATTCCACTGATTATTGCTGACCGCGTGATTGGCGGTGGTAATGGTACCGCAGGCGTTGCCGCCTCTTCTGCAGCCGGTGCTGCCGTGGCGAACCCGGTTATCATTGCACAGATTAACCCGTCGTTTGCCCCGGTTGCGGCATCCGCTACGGCACTGGTCGCCGCCAGCGTGATTGTCACCGCGATTCTGGTACCGATTATTACCGCGCTGTACGCCAAACGTTATGGCGCACCGCAATCCGCAGAAAATAAACCAGAAACGGCACCACAGCCCGCGCACCACTAATCGGTCCCCTCTCCCCCTGGGGGAGAGGGTTAGGGTGAGGGGAAATGCGCCCGCTGTACCCTCACCCCGGCCCTCTCCCTACAAGGGAGAGGGGGAAACCCACCCCTCGTTTTCTAACCATTCGTCAACCAATTCCTGGATAACACCGACAAATGCAGGGTTTTATTGTATAATCAGGGCTATTTTCGGCGATTTGCCGTTTTACAGGCCTTTGCCTTTCGCACTGCACTTTTGAGGATATATCCATGTCATTACCCCACTGCCCACAATGCAACTCCGAATACACCTACGAAGACAACGGCATGTTCATCTGCCCGGAGTGCGCGCATGAGTGGAACGATGCTGAACCGGCACACGACAGCGACGAACTGATCGTCAAAGATGCCAACGGCAACCTGCTGGTCGACGGCGACAGCGTGACCGTGGTTAAAGACCTGAAGGTCAAAGGCAGCTCTTCAATGCTGAAAATCGGCACCAAAGTGAAGAACATCCGCCTGGTGGAAGGCGACCACAACATCGATTGCAAAATCGACGGTTTCGGCCAGATGAAGCTGAAATCTGAGTTTGTGAAAAAGAACTGATTTAACACGTAGTCTTGCCGGATGGCGCCTCGCTTATCCGGCAATACGCCCCCCGCCCCGCTTCGCCCCCAGAACCGACACGCACTACACTTAATGAGCACTTCTTACCTGAGGTAACGATCATGCCGTTAAGCCCCTATCTCGCCTTTTCCGGAAACTGCGCCGATGCCATTGCCTATTATCAGCAGGCGCTGGGTGCGGAACTGCGCTACAAAATCACCTTCGGCGAAATGCCGCCCTCCGCCATGGATGAAGAAGGCGGCTGCCCGTCCGGCCTGAAGTTTCCCGATAGCGCCATCGCCCACGCCAACGTCCACATCGCGGGCAGCGATATCATGATGAGCGACGGCACCTCGCCGGATGCCGTTAACTACGCTGGTTTTACGCTGGTGCTCGACACCCAGGACGTAAAAGAGGGTAAACGCTGGTTCGACAATCTCGCCGCCAACGGCAAGGTTGAAATGGCCTGGCAGGAGACCTTCTGGGCGCACGGCTTCGGCCGCGTCATCGACCGCTACGGCGTGCCGTGGATGATTAACGTGGTCAAACAACAAGCGCCCACGCTCTAACCACGCGGGAGGCCACGGCCTCCCGCGCTGTCATCAAATCCCGGTCAATTATTCATCTTCAAGTAACTATCTCTTAACCCAAATGTCACATTAATTCGCCACGATGAGGCCACCTTAAATGAGGGTCTCAGCATGCAAACGATTATTCGCGTTGAAAAGCTCAACAAAACGTTCAATCAGCAACAGGTGCTCCACGCCATTGATTTGAACGTCCACGCTGGTGAGATGGTGGCTTTGCTTGGCCCATCTGGTTCTGGCAAATCCACCCTTTTACGTCATCTGAGCGGCCTTATCGTCGGCGATAAAACGCCGGGCAGCCGCATCGAACTGCTGAGTAACACCGTGCAGCAGTCGGGCCGTCTGGCCCGTGATATCCGCAAAAGCCGCGCCCACACCGGCTACATCTTCCAGCAGTTCAACCTCGTTAACCGTCTGAGCGTGATGGAGAACGTGCTGATTGGCGCGCTCGGCAGCACGCCGTTCTGGCGTACCTGCTTTAGCTGGTTTACCCGCGATCAAAAGCAACGCGCCCTGCAGGCGTTAACCCGCGTAGGCATGGCGCACATGGCCCACCAGCGCGTTTCGACCCTCTCCGGCGGCCAGCAGCAGCGCGTGGCGATTGCCCGTGCGCTGATGCAGCAGGCAAAGGTGATTCTCGCCGATGAGCCTATCGCCTCGCTGGACCCGGAATCCGCGCGCATCGTGATGGACACGCTGCGCGACATTAACCAGACCGACGGCATCACCGTCGTGGTGACGCTGCACCAGGTCGATTATGCGCTGCGCTACTGCGAACGCATCATCGCGCTGCGTCAAGGGCACGTGTTCTATGACGGCAGCAGCCAGCAGTTTGATAACGAACGATTTGACCATCTCTACCGCAGCATTAATCGCGTCGAAGAGAACGCGCAGGCTGCTTAACGTCCCCACAATGAGGAATGGAAATGAGTTATAAAGCCGTTGCCGCGCTGGCCTTTACCAGCATGTTTAGCCTCAGCACCCTGTTAACCCCAGCCCACGCGGAAGAGCAGGAAAAGGCACTGAACTTCGGCATTATTTCGACGGAATCACAGCAGAACTTAAAGCCGCAATGGGAACCGTTCCTGAAGGACATGGAAAAGTCGCTGGGCGTGAAGGTCAACGCCTTCTTCGCACCGGACTACGCGGGGATCATCCAGGGGATGCGCTTTAACAAGGTCGATATCGCCTGGTACGGCAACCTCTCCGCCATGGAAGCGGTGGACCGCGCCAACGGTCAGGTATTCGCCCAGACCGTGGCCGCCGACGGCTCCCCAGGCTACTGGAGCGTGCTGATCGTCAACAAAGACAGCCCAATCAACAACCTCAACGACCTGCTCGCCAAACGTAAAGAGCTGACCTTCGGCAACGGTGACCCGAACTCCACCTCCGGTTTCCTGGTCCCTGGCTACTACGTCTTCGCCAAGAACAACGCTTCCGCCAGCGACTTCAAGCGCACGGTTAACGCCAGCCATGAAACCAACGCCCTGGCCGTCGCCAACAAGCAGGTGGATGTCGCCACCAACAACACCGAAAACCTCGACAAGCTGAAGGTCTCCGCGCCGGACAAGCTGAAAGCGCTGAAGGTTATCTAGAAGTCACCGCTGATCCCAGGCGACCCGATTGTGTGGCGTAAAAACCTGTCTGAATCCACCAAGGACAAGGTGTACAGCTTCTTTATGAACTACGGCAAAACGCCGGAACAGAAAGCGGTACTGGAACGTCTGGGCTGGGCGCCGTTCCGCGCCTCCAGCGACCTGCAGCTGCTGCCGATTCGCCAGCTGACGCTGTTTAAAGAGATGCAGACCGTGAAGGGCAACGGCACGCTGAACGACGCGGAAAAGGCCACCAAGACCGCGGAGATTCAGGCGCGTCTAAGTGACCTTGACCGTACCACGGCGGCGATTGGCGCGATGACGTCGGTGACCAAAGCGGTGCAGTAACCCTTTCCCCCTCTCCCTCAGGGAGAGGGCCGGGGTGAGGGGAAATCGGCACTGAGCTGACCCCCTCACCCTAACCCTCTCCCCATAGGGGAGAGGGAACTCAGGAAACCCGGAGCTCAACCATGCAACACACCATCACCGTTCCCCCGCCCAAGCGCAGCTGGTTCTCGCTGATCAGCTGGGCCATCCTGCTGGCAGTGCTTGTCGTCTCCTGGAAAGGGGCGGAAATGAACCCGGTCACGCTGTTCAAAGACGCGGGCAACATGGCGACCTTCGCCGCCGACTTCTTCCCGCCGGATTTTAGCCAGTGGCAGGACTATCTCAGCGAGATGGCCGTGACCCTGCAAATCGCCGTCTGGGGTACCGCGCTGGCGGTCGTGCTCTCCATTCCCTGTGGCCTGATGAGCGCCGAAAACCTGGTGCCGTGGTGGGTTTACCAACCAATGCGCCGCCTGATGGACGCCTGTCGCGCCATCAACGAAATGGTCTTCGCCATGCTGTTCGTGGTTGCCGTCGGCTTAGGCCCGTTTGCCGGGGTACTGGCGCTGTTTATCCACACCACTGGCGTCCTCTCCAAGCTGCTTTCCGAAGCGGTGGAAGCCATTGAACCCGGCCCGGTTGAAGGTATCCGCGCCACCGGGGCGAACAAAATTGAAGAGATCCTCTACGGCGTACTGCCGCAGGTCATGCCGCTCTTAATCTCCTACTCGCTCTACCGTTTCGAGTCCAACGTCCGCTCCGCTACGGTGGTCGGGATGGTGGGCGCAGGCGGCATCGGCGTGACGCTGTGGGAGGCGATTCGCGGTTTCCAGTTCCAGCAAACCTGTGCGCTGATGGTCCTCATCATCGTCACCGTCAGCCTGCTGGATTTCCTCTCTCAGCGTTTGCGTAAGCACTTCATCTGATTAGCGAGGTCTTGTTGGCTATGCACTTGTCTACACATCCGACCAGTTATCCGACGCGTTATCAAGAGATTGCGGCTCGTCTGGAACAGGAGTTGCGCCAGAACTACCGCTGTGGCGACTACCTGCCCGCCGAGCATCAGTTGGCGGCGCGCTTTGAAGTGAACCGTCACACCCTGCGTCGCGCCATCGACCAACTGGTAGAGAAAGGCTGGGTTCAGCGCCGTCAGGGAGTTGGCGTGCTGGTGCTGATGCGCCCGTTCGACTACCCGCTGAATGCCCAGGCGCGCTTTAGCCAGAATCTGCTCGACCAGGGCAGCCACCCCACCAGCGAAAAGCTGCTGTCGGTGCTGCGCCCGGCCTCCAGCCATATAGCCGAAGCGCTGGGCATTACCGAAGGCGACAACGTGATCCACCTGCGCACTCTGCGCCGGGTCAACGGCGTAGCGCTGTGCCTTATCGACCACTACTTCGCTGACCTCACGCTCTGGCCCACGCTGCAAAACTTCAGCAGCGGTTCGCTGCATGACTTCCTGCGTGAGCAAACCGGCATTGCGCTCAAACGCAGCCAGACCCGTATCAGCGCACGCCGGGCGCAGGCCAAAGAGAGCCAGCGCTTAGAAATTCCCAACATGGCCCCCCTGCTGTGCGTGCGCACCCTGAACCATCGTGAAGGTGATGACCAGGCGATGGAGTACTCCGTCAGCCTGACCCGCGCCGACATGATCGAATTTATTATGGAGCACTGAATGCACCTCGATACTGCAACCCGCCAGCACTGGATGTCGGTGCTGTCCCACAGCGACCCGGCAAGCCTCGCGGCAAAAATGGTCGCCCTAAATATCAGCGCTGATTACGAGACGCTCCGCGCCCCGGAAACCGGTCTGGTCCAGCTCCAGGGTCGTATGGGCGGCACCGGAGAACGTTTTTTTGCTGGCGATGCCACCTTAACTCGCGCCGCCGTGCGTTTGAGCAACGGTACCGTAGGCTACAGCTGGGTGCTGGGGCGCGACAAACCGCACGCCGAGCGCTGCGCGGTGATTGATGCGCTGATGCAACAGCCAACCCATTTTCAAACCTTATTAGAAACCCTGATTACCCCGCTGGAAGCCGACCGTACCGCGCGCATTGCCGCACGTCAGGCTGAAATCAATGCCAGCCGGGTCGACTTCTTTACTCTGGTTCGCGGAGATAACGCATGACCCTGGAAACCGCTTTTACCCTTCCCGTGCAGGATGCCCAGCACAGCTTTCGTCGCCTGTTAAAAGCCATGAGCGAGCCGGGCGTGATCGTCGCGCTGCACCAGCTCAAGCACGGCTGGCAGCCGCTGAACGTCGCCACCACCAGCGTGCTGCTGACCCTTGCCGACAACGACACGCCGGTGTGGCTATCCAACGCACTGCATAACGATATCGTCAGCCAGAGCCTGCGCTTTCACACCAACGCGCCGCTGGTTGAGCAGCCGCAGCAGGCAACCTTCGCGGTATCGAGCGACACCATCAGCAGCGAGCAGCTCAACGCCCTGTGCGAAGGCAGCGCCGTCGCGCCGGAAACCAGCGCCACGCTGATTGTGCAGGTCTCAAGCCTCAGCGGCGGCCGCATGCTGCGCCTGACCGGTGCGGGCATCGCCGAAGAACGGATGATCGCCCCGCAGCTGCCGAACTGCATTCTGCATGAACTGACCGAACGCCCGCACCCGTTCCCGCTCGGCGTGGATTTAATCCTCACCTGCGGCGAGCGTCTGCTGGCCATTCCACGCACCACTCACGTCGAGGTTTGCTGATATGTACGTTGCCGTCAAAGGGGGCGAGAAGGCGATAGCCGCCGCCCACGCGCTACAGGAACATCGACGTCGGGGCGACACCGCGCTGCCGGAGCTCAGCGTCGCCCAGATTGAACAGCAGCTTAACCTGGCGGTGGACCGGGTGATGACCGAAGGCGGCATCGCCGACCGCGAACTGGCCGCGCTGGCGCTGAAGCAGGCGAGCGGCGATAACGTTGAAGCGATTTTTCTGCTGCGCGCCTACCGCACTACGCTTGCCAAGCTGGCGGTGAGCGAGCCGCTGGAGACCAGCCGTATGCGCCTGGAGCGCCGCATCTCCGCCGTTTATAAAGACGTGCGCGGCGGCCAGCTGCTTGGCCCCACCTACGACTACACCCATCGCCTGCTGGACTTTACGCTGCTGGCGAACGGCGAAGCGCCAACCCTGAAAACCGACGGCGGTGAGCCGTCTGCCGCGCCACACGTCTTCAGCCTGCTGGCAAACCAGGGGCTGGCAAAAGCGGAAGAGGATAACGGCGCCACGCCGGATGACATCACCCGCACGCCGCCGGTTTACCCCTGCTCACGCTCCTCGCGCTTACAGCAGCTGATGCGCGGCGACGAAGGCTACCTGCTGGCGCTGGCCTACTCCACCCAGCGCGGCTACGGGCGCAACCACCCGTTCGCCGGGGAAATTCGCAGCGGCCATATTGATGTGGAAATTGTGCCCGAAGAGCTGGGTTTTGCGGTGAACGTCGGCGAACTGCTGATGACCGAATGCGAAATGGTCAACGGCTTCGTTGACCCGGCGGACGAACCGCCGCACTTCACCCGCGGCTACGGTCTGGTGTTCGGCATGAGCGAGCGCAAGGCGATGGCAATGGCGCTGGTCGACCGCGCATTGCAGGCGCCAGACTATGACGAGCACGCCGTCGGCCCGGCACAGGATGAAGAGTTTGTCCTCGCCCACGCCGATAACGTCGAAGCCGCCGGTTTCGTCTCGCACCTGAAACTCCCCCACTACGTCGATTTCCAGGCCGAACTGGAACTGTTGAAACGCCTGCAACGGGAGCAGAAAAATGGCTAATCTCAGCGGCTACAACTTCGCTTATCTCGATGAGCAGACCAAGCGCATGATCCGCCGCGCCATCCTCAAAGCGGTGGCGATCCCCGGCTATCAGGTGCCGTTCGGCGGCCGCGAAATGCCGATGCCGTACGGCTGGGGCACCGGCGGAATTCAGCTGACCGCCAGCGTGATTGGCGAAGCGGACGTGCTCAAGGTCATTGACCAGGGCGCGGACGACACCACCAACGCCGTGTCGATTCGCCAGTTCTTCCAGCGCGTTACCGGGGTGAACACCACCGAACGCACCGAAGACGCCACCTTGATCCAGACGCGTCACCGGATCCCGGAGACGCCGCTGGTTGAGGATCAGATCCTAATCTTCCAGGTGCCGATCCCCGAGCCGCTGCGCTTTATCGAACCGCGCGAAACCGAGACCCGCACCATGCACGCGCTGGAAGAGTACGGCGTGATGCAGGTGAAGCTGTATGAAGACATCGCCCGCTTCGGCCATATCGCCACCACCTACGCCTACCCGGTGAAGGTGAACGGCCGCTACGTGATGGACCCGTCGCCGATCCCGAAATTCGATAACCCGAAGATGGACATGATGCCCGCGCTGCAGCTGTTCGGTGCCGGGCGCGAAAAACGCATCTACGCCGTGCCGCCGTTCACCCGCGTTGAGAGCCTCGATTTTGACGACCATCCATTCACCATCCAGAGCTGGGACGAGCCGTGCGCCATCTGCGGGTCGCAGCATAGCTACCTCGATGAAGTGGTGCTCGATGACAGCGGCAAACGGATGTTTGTCTGCTCCGATACCGATTTCTGCCGCCAACAGAGCGAGGCGAAAAACGCATGACGCAACCATTACTCTCCGTTGACCGCCTGACCCATCTCTACGCGCCGGGCAAGGGCTTCAGCAACGTTTCCTTTGACCTGTGGCCGGGCGAAGTGCTGGGCATCGTCGGCGAATCCGGCTCCGGTAAAACCACGCTGCTGAAATCCATTTCGGCGCGTCTGACGCCGCAGGAAGGGGAAATTCGCTATCAGGACAGTTCGCTGTACGCGATGACTGAGGCCGACCGTCGCCGCCTGCTGCGCACCGAGTGGGGCGTGGTGCATCAGCATCCGATGGACGGCCTGCGTCGTCAGGTATCGGCGGGCGGCAACATTGGCGAACGGCTGATGGCTACCGGCGCGCGCCACTATGGCGATATCCGCGCCACCGCCCAGCGCTGGCTGGAGGAAGTGGAGATCCCAGCGTCGCGCATTGATGACCTGCCGACCACCTTCTCCGGCGGGATGCAGCAGCGCCTGCAGATTGCCCGCAACCTCGTCACCCACCCGAAGCTGGTGTTTATGGATGAGCCTACCGGCGGGCTGGACGTGTCGGTGCAGGCGCGTCTGCTCGACCTGCTGCGCGGCCTGGTGGTGGAGCTGAACCTGGCGGTGGTGATTGTCACCCATGATTTAGGCGTTGCACGCCTGCTCGCCGACCGTTTGTTGGTAATGAAGCGGGGTCAGGTGGTGGAAAGTGGGCTCACCGACCGGGTGCTCGACGATCCACACCATCCGTACACCCAGCTGCTGGTGTCGTCGGTGTTGCAGAACTAACCCTCGGTGCCATTCCCGGCGGCGCTGCGCTTGGCCGGGCTACTCCGAATTTGTAGCCCGGCCGAGCAACGCGACACCGGGGAGGCTCAAATGTTAAAGAGGCAAAAAATGAACGCGATCCGCGTCGAAAACGTCAGTAAAACCTTTGTTCTGCACCAGCAAAACGGTGTCCAGCTGCCGGTGCTGCGCGAAGCCTCGCTCACCGTCAACGCCGGGGAGTGCGTGGTGCTGCACGGCCACTCCGGCAGCGGTAAATCTACCCTGCTGCGCTCGCTGTATGCTAACTACCTGCCGGATGAAGGGCATATCCATATTAAACACGGCGACGAATGGGTCGATCTGGTCAGCGCCCCCGCGCGCAAGGTGGTGGAAGTGCGTAAGACCACCGTCGGCTGGGTCAGCCAGTTTCTGCGCGTGATCCCACGAATCTCCACGCTGGAAGTGGTGATGCAGCCGCTGCTCAACATCGGCGTACCCCGTGAAGCCTGCGCCGCGAAAGCCGCCCAGTTGCTGACGCGCCTCAACGTGCCGGAGCGCCTGTGGCACCTCGCGCCGTCGACCTTTTCCGGCGGCGAACAGCAGCGCGTCAACATCGCCCGTGGCTTTATCGTCGACTACCCAATTTTGCTGCTCGACGAACCCACCGCCTCGCTGGACGCCAAAAACAGCGCTGCCGTGGTCAGCCTGATTACCGAAGCCAAAGCCCGCGGCGCGGCTATCGTCGGTATTTTCCATGACGAAGCCGTCCGCAACCAGGTCGCCGACCGCCTCCACCCAATGGGTACACCCGCATGATTATCAATAATGTAAAGCTGGTTCTTGAGAACGACGTGGTTCACGGTTCCCTTGAGGTACAGGACGGCGAAATTCGCGCCTTTGCCGAAAGCCAGAGCCGCCTGCCCGAAGCGATTGACGGCGAAGGCGGCTGGCTGCTGCCGGGGCTGATTGAACTGCATACCGATAATCTGGATAAATTCTTCACCCCGCGCCCGAAGGTTGACTGGCCCGCCCATTCGGCGATGAGCAGCCACGACGCGCTGATGGTCGCCAGCGGCATCACCACCGTGCTGGATGCGGTCGCCATTGGCGATGTGCGCGACGGCGGCGACCGTCTGGAAAACCTCGAAAAGATGATCAACGCCATCGAGGAGACGCAAAAGCGCGGCGTTAACCGCGCCGAGCACCGCCTGCATCTGCGCTGCGAGCTGCCGCATCACACCACCCTGCCGCTGTTTGAAAAGTTGGTAGGCCGCGAGCCGGTATCGCTGGTCTCCTTGATGGACCATTCGCCGGGCCAGCGCCAGTTCGCCAACCGCGAGAAGTACCGCGAATACTACCAGGGCAAATACTCGCTGACCGATGCGCAGATGCGTCAGTACGAGGAAGAGCAGCTGGCACTGGCAGCCCGCTGGTCGCAGCCGAACCGTACGGCGATTGCCGGGATGTGCCGCGAGCGCAATATCGCGCTGGCAAGCCACGACGATGCCACCCACGATCACGTGGTTGAATCGCACCAGTTGGGCAGCGTGATCGCCGAGTTCCCCACCACCTTTGAAGCGGCGGAATCCTCGCGTCGCCACGGCATGAACGTGCTGATGGGCGCGCCGAACATCGTGCGCGGCGGCTCGCACTCTGGCAACGTCGCAGCGCACAAACTGGCGGCGCTGGGGCTGCTGGATATTCTCTCCTCCGACTATTACCCGGCGAGCCTGCTGGACGCGGCATTCCGCGTCGCCGATGACGATAACAACGCCTTCACCCTGCCGCAGGCGATCCATCTGGTGACCCGCAACCCGGCACGCTCGCTGAATCTGCACGACCGTGGAGTGATTGCCGAAGGAAAACGGGCCGACCTGGTGCTGGCGCACCGCAAAGGCGAGCATATTCATATCGACCACGTCTGGCGTCAGGGAAAAAGGGTGTTCTGATGAAGGGAAAACTGGTCTGGTTAATGGGGCCGTCCGGCTCCGGGAAGGACAGCCTGCTGGAAGTGCTTCGCCAGCAGGAGCTTTCCCAGTTGTTAGTGGCGCATCGCTATATCACCCGCCCGGCCAGCGCCGGGTGTGAAAACCATATCGCGCTGAGCGAACAGGAGTTTTTCACCCGCGCAGGGCACAATCTGCTGGCGCTAAGCTGGCACGCCAACGGCCTGTACTACGGCGTGGGCGTGGAAATTGACCTCTGGCTGCACGCCGGGTTTGATGTGGTGGTGAACGGCTCACGTGCGCATCTCACCCAGGCGAAAGCCCGCTATACAGAGGCGCTGCTGCCGGTCTGTCTGCAGGTCTCACCAGAGATCTTGCGCCAGCGGCTGCACGCCCGCGGGCGGGAGAACGGCGTGGAGATTGCCGCCCGGCTGGAACGCGCCGCGCGCTATACGCCGTCGGAGTGCCACACGCTCAACAATGACGGCAGTCTGCTACAGTCGGTAGAGACCCTCCTCACGCTGATGGGGAGAAAGGAGCCACGCTATGCTTGTCTGTGAACTACGCCATGCCACCTTCGAGGACATCGAGGACGTCTACGCACTCATGTGCGAGCTGAAACAGGCCGAATACGACAGAGACGCCTTTTACACCGGCTTCGCCGCCAATCTTCAGGATAGAAATCTGCACTATCAGCTGGCGCTGCTCGACGACGAGGTGGTGGGCATGGTGAGTTTGCATTTGCAGTTCCACCTGCATCACGCCAACTGGATAGGCGAAATTCAGGAGCTGGTGGTGATGCCACAGGTGCGCGGCACCGGCATTGGCAGCCAGCTGCTGGCGTGGGCGGAAGAGACCGCACGCGACGCGGGCGCGGAGATGACCGAGCTGTCCACCAGCGTCAAACGTCTTGATGCCCACCGTTTTTATCAACGTGAAGGCTATGCCCCAAGCCACGTTCGTTTTACCAAAGCGTTATGAGGATGCTGTATGAGTTTGAGCCTCACCCTCAGCGGTACCGGCAGCGCGCAGGGCGTGCCCGCCTGGGGCTGCGACTGCCTGGCCTGTACGCGGGCGCGTCGCGCCCCGCAGTATCGGCGGAAAGCCTGTAGCGGCGTGGTCCGCTTTAACGACGCCGTGACCCTGATCGACGCCGGGCTGCACGATCTTACCGATCGCTGGCCCGCAGGATCTTTTCAGCAGTTTTTGCTCACCCACTACCATATGGATCACGTGCAGGGGCTGTTTCCGCTGCGCTGGGGCGTGGGCGAGACCGTTCCGGTCTACGGCCCGCCGGATGAACAGGGCTGTGACGATCTGTTCAAACATCCCGGCCTGCTGGATTTCAGCCACACCGTGGAACCGTTCGTGGTCTTTGATTTGCAGGGATTGCAGGTCACGCCCGTACCGCTCGAACACTCGAAGCTCACCTTTGGCTACCTGCTGGAAACGCCGCATAGCCGCGTTGCCTGGCTCTCGGATACCGCCGGGCTGCCGGAGAAAACGCTGACCTTTTTAAGCAATAATCGCCCGCAGGTGATGGTGATTGATTGCAGCCACGCTCCACGGGAGCAGACGCCGCGCAACCATAGCGATCTGGCGACGATTCAGGTACTTAACGACGAGATCCGCTGCCCGCGCGTTATCCTGACGCATATCAGCCACCAGTTTGATGAATGGATGATGACCCACCTGCTGCCGCCCGGCATTGAGGCAGGCTATGACGGTATGGAAATTCGCCTGGATTAACGGTCGTAATCGTCGTCGAGGCGCTGCTCGTCGTCCGACAGCTGACGGCGTTCCTGATCGAGCTGGCGCTGGCGATCGTCAAGCTGGCGTCGGCGGTCATCAAGCTGCCGACGACGATCGTTATATTGCTGGCTGCTCTGCGTACTGCGGCGATCGTTATAGGATCGATCGTCGTCATCCCGATCGCGGCTGGAGCGATCGCTGCTGCCCGGGTTGTAGGCATCGTTGATCGCCTGCTGAATATTGCCAATGGCGCCATCAATAATATCGGCATGCGCGAGCTGGCTGGTCAGCGACAGCACGCAGAAGCATACGGCGGTGAGGTAACGTTTCATAGGGCCAGTCTCGTCAGGGAGCTGGCGGTAGGTTATGCAAGTGTGCACCATCGGTGTAGCGGAGGAATCTCAATTCAGCCAGCAAACAGCGAGATGCAGACGATACCAAAACAAGCCTAAAATAAGCCCGCCGGCATTCAAATTCATAATAAATATAATAACAACCACAAGAAATATAAAATATAAATAAGTTATGAATGCGATAGGAAAATAAAGCTATTTTTCTCCTGCGAAAAAATAGCCATACTGTCTCTTCCCATGGCTATTTTATATTCATCATAAATATTGTTAGAAATACACAGGATGTATTCTATTATGCAAATCATAAAATCCCGGATTAGGATAGCGCTAGAAAAAATGGCCTGGCTGATGCCCGCGCTAGGACTGACGGGGTGTTCGTTATCCCCCGCCATCCCGGTCATTGGCGCCTATTACCCTGGCTGGCTGTTCTGTCTTATTATTGGCGTTATCCTCACGCTTATTTCACGGCGAATAATCCTTAATCGATACCCTTCACTGGCATTGGCCAGCGTGATTTATACCGCCCTTTTTGCTCTTTACTCCATGCTGGTCTGGCTGGTCTTTTTCTAACTCACATTGAGATGCGCTCATGGAAAGCTCGCAGAATAAAACTCTTCGCAACAAAATACCGGCCCTGGCGCTGACGCTGCTCGCATTAATTGTCCTGATCTGGGTTATCTGGCGTATTGATAGCGCGCCTTCAACTAACGATGCCTATGCCGCTGCCGACACTATCGACGTGGTCCCGGAAGTGAGCGGGCGCATTATTGAGCTGGCGGTGCACGATAACCAGCAGGTCAAGCAGGGCGATCTGCTTTTCCGCATCGACCCTCGCCCTTATGAGGCCAATCTGGCAAAGGCCGAAGCCTCACTGGCGGCGCTGGATAAACAGATCATGCTGACCCAGCGCAGCGTCGATGCGCAAAAATTTGCGGCGGGCTCCGTTGAGGCTTCCGTCGGCAAAGCGCGCGCAGCGGCTAAACTCGCCAGCGACACGCTGCGCCGCACCGAACCGCTGCTATCGCAGGGTTTTGTCTCGGCGGAAGACGTTGACCGTGCGCGCACCGCGCAGCGCGCCAGCGAAGCCGATCTCAACGCCGTGCTGCTGCAGGCGCAGCAGGCCGCCAGCGCCGTCAGCGGCGTGGATGCGCTGGTCGCCCAGCGTGTGGCAGTAGAAGCGGATATCGCGCTGACTAAACTGCACCTCGAGATGGCCACCGTGCGCGCGCCGTTCGACGGCCGCGTGGTATCGCTGAAAACCTCCATCGGGCAGTTCGCCTCCGCCATGCGCCCTATTTTCACCCTCATCGACACCCGCCACTGGTACGTGATTGCCAACTTCCGTGAAACCGAGCTAAGCAACATCCACGCGGGTTCCCCCGCCACCCTGCGCCTGATGAGCGACAGCGGCAAAACGTTTACTGGCAAGGTAGATTCCATTGGCTTCGGCGTGCTGCCAGACGACGGCGGCATCGTGCTCGGCGGCCTGCCGCGCGTCTCCCGCTCCATCAACTGGGTGCGCGTGGCCCAGCGCTTCCCGGTGAAAATCATGGTCGATAACCCGGACGCTGACATGTTCCGCATCGGCGCGTCGGCGGTTGCCAGCCTTGAGTCACAATAATGAACGCGCTCCATTACCTGCCGCTGCCGCTGGTCAGGCTGCTGGCGTTTTTCCATAAGGAGCTGAGCGAGCGTCGTCCCGGCCGGTTGTCGCAGACGCTTCAGCTGTGGATTGGCTGCCTGCTGGTCGTGCTTATCTCGATGACCTTCGAAATCCCGTTTCTCGCCGTTTCGCTAGCGGTGCTGTTCTATGGCATTCAATCGAACGCGTTTTACACCAAATTCGTGGCGATACTGTTTGTCGTCGCCACGGTGCTGGAGATTGGCAGCCTGTTTCTGATCTACAAATGGGCCTACGGCTACCCGCTGGTCCGCCTTATCATCGCCAGCCTGATCCTGCTGGGCTGCATGTTTATGATGCGCACCCATCGGCTAGGGCTGGTCTTCTTCGCGGTGGCTATCGTCGCCATTTACGGTCAGAGCTTTCCCGGCATGCTCGACTATCCCGAAGTGGTGATGCGCTTGACGCTATGGTGCATTGTGGTGGGCCTTTACCCTACGCTACTGATGGTGCTGATGGGCGTGTTGTGGTTCCCCAGCCGTGCCGGAAGCCAGATGCGCGAAGCGCTCTGCGCCCGGCTGGATGACGCCCTCAAACGGCTGGCAGGCGAAGGCGCACCGCGGGCGGAAACCGACGTCGAGCGGGAAATTCTGGCGCTGCAAAAGCTGAATGTTTTCTGTATGGCCGATGATGCTGGCTGGAAAACACACTGCGCCTGGTGGCAAAACGGCGTCAATACCGTGAGCTATCTGTACAGCACGCTGAACCGCTACGATGCCGCCACTGCCGCGCCAGCCCCGGCGTTCGTCGCACGGCTGAGGGCGGAAATCCTCTCACTGCGGCAGTCAATCACCGAAGGTAAACCGTGGCAAAGCGCATGGCAGCTCAGCGCCGAGGAACGCGCAGCGGCAAAGGCCTGCGGGCTGGAGAATCTCTGCGAGCAGCTGCGCCAGCTTGGCCTGATGGACCCCAACACGCCGCCATCGCCCGCCGTCAAAGCGCCGTCATTCGTCGCGGATGCCTTTACCAACCCGGCCTACCTGCGTTATGCCCTCAAAACGCTGCTGGCCTGCCTGATCTGCTTTATCTTCTATTCCGGCGTCGACTGGGAAGGCATTCACACCTGTATGCTGACCTGCATTATTGTCGCCAACCCCAGCATCGGCTCTTCCTACCAGAAAATGGCGCTGCGCTTCGGCGGCGCGCTGGCCGGTGCACTGCTGGCGCTGCTGGTGACGATCGCCATTATGCCGTGGCTGGACGACATCGTTGAACTGCTCGCCCTACTGGCGCCTATCTTCCTGTTTGGCGCCTGGATAGCGACCGGATCGGAACGATCGTCCTATATTGGCACCCAGATGATCGTCACCTTCGCCCTCGCCACGATCGAGAACGTTTATGGACCGGCCTACGATCTGGCGGAGATCCGCGATCGCGCCGTCGGGATCCTGATTGGCACCGCCGTCTCCGCCGTTATCTACACCTTTATCTGGCCGGAAAGTGAAGCCGTCCCTCTGCGGCACAAGCTGGCCGGCGCCCTCGGCATGCTCGGCAAACTGCTGCGCCTTCCGCAGCAATCCCCGGCAACGCAGCGTGACTATCTCAAGCTGCGCATTGGCTGCCACGCGGCCTTTAATGCCTGTGAGGAGATGGGCGAGCGCGTGGCGCTGGAACCCCATCAAGCCACCCATCTTGCTCACTGTCAGAGCGTGATTCGTTCGGGCCGCGAGATCCTCTACGCCTGGGATGGTGCTGAGGCACCGGAACCGGCGCTTGCCGAAGCGCTGGAGCAGTATGCCGCCGCGCTGGCGCAGGGTATCGCCTCCGCTCCCCCGCTCTCACCGCAGCAGAGCGAACCCGCACAGCGCGTCGCGCAGCAAATAGCCCGTTTACCCGATTGGACCTCCCCGGCCGAACGCGCCGGGGAACAGGCGCAAGGAGCCACCCCATCATGACCCGAACCCTTTTTCGCATCCTGCTGTGTAGCCTGTTGAGCAGCACCGCTACGCTCTCCGGCTGCGCGCTGATCCGCAGCGATTCCGCCCCCCATTCACAGCTGCAGCCGGGGCAGATAACGCTGGCTGACGATATCCATCTCGCCAGCCAGGGCTGGCCGCAGGCACAGTGGTGGCGGCAGTTTAATGACCCACAGCTCACGGCGCTGATTGAAAAAACGCTGACCGGATCGCACACGCTGGCCGAAGCCCGGCTACGCGAAGAGAAAGCGCAGTCGCAGGCCGATTTACTCGAGGCCGGGTCGCGGCTACAGATGGCGGCGCTGGGGATGGTTAACCGTCAGCGCGCGTCGGCCAACGGCTTCCTCGGCCCCTACGCCCTGGACGCGCCGCGCTTGGGCATGGACGGCCCTTACTACACCGAAGCGACCGTCGGCCTGGTGGCCGGGTTGGATTTCGATCTATGGGGCGTACACCGCTCTGCCGTCTCGGCGGCCATTGGCGCGCAAAACGCTGCGCTGGCCGAAACGGCGGCGGTAGAACTGGCGCTGTCGACCGGCGTGGCGCAGCTTTATTACAGCATTCAGGCGAGCTACCAGATGCTCGACCTGCTGCAGCAAACCCACGACGTCATTGACTACGCGGTGCGAGCGCACCAGAGCAAGGTCGCGCAGGGGCTGGAGGCGAAAGTGCCTTATCACGGCGCGCGCGCGCAGATGCTGGCAGTGGATAAGCAGATAGCCGCCGTCAAAGGGCAAATCAAAGAGACTCGCGAATCGCTGCGGGCGCTGATGGGCTCAGAGGCGAACGGGTTGACGGAGATAAAACCAGCGGCGCTGCCGCAGGTGCAGGTGGGTATCCCGCCGATGCTCTCTTACGATCTGCTCGCGCGCCGCCCGGATTTGCAGGCCATGCGCTGGTACGTGCAGGCCTCGCTCGATCAGGTGGAGGCCGCGCGGGCGCTGTTCTACCCAAGCTTCGATCTCAAGGTCTTCTTCGGGCTGGACGCCATCCATATTGACGAGCTGTTCAAGAGCACCAGCCGGCAGATTAACGTCATCCCCGGCCTGCGTCTGCCGCTGTTCGACGGCGGGCGATTGAACGCCAACCTGAAAAACGCGCGCGCGGGCAGCAATATGCTGATTGAGCGCTACAACCAGTCGGTCCTTAACGCCGTTCGCGACGTGGCGATCGGCGGTACGCGTCTGCAAACGCTGAACGATGAGCGCACAATGCAGGCCGAACGCGTCGATGCCACCCGCTACAGCCAAAGCGCCGCCGAAGCCGCCTTCAGCCGTGGGCTCGGCAGCCGACTGCAGGCCACCGAAGCGCGCCTGCCGGTGCTGGCGGAAGAGATGTCGCTGCTGATGCTCGACACCCAGCGCGTAGTGCAGGGGATTCAGCTGATTAAAACGCTGGGCGGCGGTTATCAGGCCGCGCCGGTTAAGTAGGCCGGAACCGCCCCGGCATCGCGTTGCTCGACCGGGCGACGAGTGCCCATATCAGGTAGCCCGGACGAGGCGCGCCAGCGCCGACTCCGGGATCGGTTCTCCTCCCAACAACGTCACCCGTTTTTCCCTTCGACACGTCAAATATGACGACAGCCTGTTTTTCGTCAGCGTTTTGTCCAAAAATCAGCCGTATTATCAGGGAATGCCCAAAATAAAAAAGTGGCATAAAAGATGCATACTGAGGGCGACAGCGCGTATGCGCGATTTGATTAACTGGAGCGAGACCGATGAAAAAAGTCGTCACGGTTTGCCCGTATTGCGCATCAGGTTGCAAAATCAACCTGGTGGTCGATAACGGAAAAATCGTCCGGGCAGAGGCGGCTCAGGGGAAAACCAACCAGGGTACCCTGTGTCTGAAAGGCTATTATGGCTGGGATTTTATTAACGATACCCAGATCCTGACGCCACGCCTGAAAACCCCAATGATCCGTCGCCAACGTGGCGGCAAACTGGAATCCGTCTCCTGGGACGAAGCGCTGAATTACGTGGCCGATCGCCTGAGCGCGATCAAAGCGAAATACGGCCCGGATGCCATTCAGACTACCGGTTCCTCACGCGGAACGGGTAACGAAACAAACTACGTCATGCAAAAATTTGCGCGTGCGGCGATTGGTACTAACAACGTCGACTGCTGCGCACGCGTCTGACACGGCCCTTCGGTTGCAGGTCTGCACCAATCGGTCGGTAACGGCGCAATGAGCAATGCCATCAACGAAATTGATGACACTGACTTAGTCTTTATCTTCGGGTACAACCCGGCTGATTCCCACCCTATCGTGGCGAATCACGTGATTAACGCCAAACGTAAAGGGGCGAAAATCATCGTCTGCGATCCGCGCAAAATTGAAACCGCGCGCATTGCCGATATGCATATCGCGTTGAAAAACGGCTCGAATATCGCGCTGCTCAACGCCATAGGTCATGTCATTATTGAAGAAAACCTGTACGACAAAGCGTTCGTCGCCAGCCGTACCGAAGGTTTTGAAGAGTACAGCAAGATTGTCGAAGGCTATACGCCGGAGTCCGTCGAAGCGATTACTGGCGTCAGCGCGCAGGAAATTCGTCAGTGTGCGCGTATGTATGCCGGTGCAAAAAGCGCGGCCATCCTGTGGGGCATGGGTGTTACCCAGTTCTATCAGGGCGTGGAAACCGTCCGTTCGCTGACCAGCCTCGCCATGCTGACCGGTAACCTCGGTAAGCCAAGCGTGGGCGTGAACCCGGTTCGCGGTCAGAACAACGTTCAGGGTGCCTGCGATATGGGCGCACTGCCGGATACCTATCCGGGCTATCAGTACGTGAACAATCCGGCTAACCGCGAGAAATTCGCCAAAGCCTGGGGCGTAGAAAGCCTGCCAGCACATACCGGCTATCGCATCAGCGAACTGCCGCACCGTGCCGGGCATGGCGAAGTTCGCGCCGCGTACATTATGGGTGAAGATCCATTACAGACCGACGCAGAGCTCTCCGCGGTACGTAAAGGCTTCGAAGATCTGGAACTGGTTATCGTCCAGGATATCTTCATGACCAAAACCGCTGCTGCCGCAGACGTCATCCTGCCGTCTACGTCATGGGGCGAGCATGAAGGCGTCTTCTCGGCCGCTGACCGTGGTTTCCAGCGCTTCTATAAAGCCGTTGAGCCTAAGTGGGATCTGAAAACCGACTGGCAGATTATCAGTGAAATCGCGACCCGCATGGGCTATCCGATGCACTACAACAACACCCAGGAAATCTGGGATGAGTTGCGTAATCTGTGCCCGGATTTCTACGGTGCCACCTACGAGAAAATGGGCGAGCTGGGCTATATCCAGTGGCCTTGCCGTGATACCGGCGATGCCGATCAGGGGACGTCTTACCTCTTTAAAGAGAAGTTCGACACCCCGAACGGTATGGCGCAGTTCTTCACCTGCGACTGGGTAGCGCCAATCGACAAGCTGACCGAAGAGTATCCGATGGTACTGTCGACGGTGCGCGAAGTCGGCCACTACTCTTGCCGTTCGATGACCGGTAACTGTGCGGCGCTGGCAGCACTGGCGGATGAACCGGGCTATGCCCAGATCAACACCGCTGATGCGGCGCGTTTAGGCATTGAAGATGAAGCGCTAGTGTGGGTGAACTCCCGCAAAGGCCGCGTCATCACCCGTGCCGCAGTGAGCGATCGTCCGAACAAAGGCGCGATTTACATGACCTACCAGTGGTGGATTGGGGCCTGTAATGAGCTGGTAACCGAGAACTTAAGCCCGATTACCAAAACGCCTGAGTATAAATACTGCGCCGTGAACGTTGAGCCGATTGCCGACCAGCGTGCCGCTGAGCAGTATGTTATTGATGAGTATACGAAGCTGAAGGCCGGACTGCGCGAAAGCGCAATGGGCTAAGCGGACTCGTTTCAACGCCCCCATTCGGGGGCGTTTTTTTATCCTGCCAATCTCTTTATACTGCCCCCTTCCTCGACTACCTACATAATAAGATGACACGACTTTTTGCATTATTATGGTTATGCCTGACGGCGCTGTCAGCGTACGCCGACGAGCCGGGCAGCCAATACCTGAAAGCCGCCGAAGCGGGAGACGCACGGGCGCAATACTATCTGGCCGATACCTGGTTTAGCTCCGGCGACCTGAGTAAAGCTGAATTCTGGGCACAAAAATCCGCCGACAGCGGCGATGCCGATGCCTGCGCCCTGCTGGCGCAGATTAAAATCACTAACCCGGTAAGCCTCGACTATACCGAAGCCAAAGCGCTGGCCGAGAAAGCCGTCAAGGCGGGCAGCCGTGCCGGTGAAGTGATCCTGGCGCGTATTCTTATCAACAGCCAGGCGGGGCAAACCGACTACCCGCGGGCGATTACGCTACTCCAGCAGGCATCAATGAACGCCGAGAGCGATTTCGCGGTGGATGCGCAGATGCTGCTGGGGCTGATTTACGCCAACGGCGTGGGCGTGAAGGAAGATGACGAAAAGGCGACGGACTACTTCAAAAACAGTTCCGCACTCTCTCGCACCGGCTATGCCGAGTACTGGGCCGGGATGATGTTCCTGAGCGGCGAGAAAGGGTTTATCCCGCAGAACAAACAGAAAGCATTGCAGTGGTTGAACCTGAGTTGCACGGAAGGGTTTGATACCGGGTGCGAAGAGTTTGATAAGGTGAGTGCGGAGTAGTTTTTTCCCGGGGTCGCATGCGCTCGCCCGGGCTACGTTACTGTAGCCCGGCCAAGCGAAGCGCCGCCGGGATCTGCACCGTCCCCAAAAACAATAATGCCGGGCAAGCCCGGCATTATTGTTCTATTTATTGATCGGCAGTTTTATCAAACTTGCCGAGCATCTCGCGCTCATACGCCAGCGCTTTCTTGCGGTCAAACTTGTGCTCCCACTTGGCGATAACCAGCACCGCCAGCGCGTTACCCACCACGTTCAGCGCGGTACGCGCCATGTCGAGAATACGGTCAACGCCGGCAATAAATGCCAGACCTTCCAGCGGAATACCGACACTGCCCAGCGTCGCCAGCAGTACCACGAAGGAGACACCCGGCACGCCCGCAATCCCTTTTGAGGTCACCATCAGCGTCAGCACCAGCACGATTTCCTGCCAGATGGAGAGGTCGATACCGTACAGCTGCGCGATAAAGATAGCCGCGATGCTTTGGTACAGCGTGGAACCATCAAGGTTAAACGAGTAACCGGTCGGCACCACGAAGCTGGTGATAGAAGCCGGTGCGCCGTAGGCTTCCATCTTCTCGATAATGCGCGGCAGCACGCTCTCGGAGCTGGCGGTGGAGTATGCCAGAATCAGCTCGTCTTTCAGGATACGAATCAGGATCCAGATGCTCAGCCCGCAGATACGCGCCACGATGCCCAGCACCACCAGCGCGAAGAACAGGATAGCGAAATGCACCAGCAGCACCAGCTTCGCCAGCGGCCACAGCGAGGCGAAACCGAAGTTCGCCACCGTCACGGCGATCAGCGCGAATACACCAACCGGCGCGTAGCGCATCACCATGTGGGTGACTTTGAACATGGTTTCAGAGATCGAACGGAACACCGTAACCAGCGGTTCGCGGTGGGTGGCAGGCAGCGAGGAGAGCCCCAGACCAAACAGCACCGAGAAGAAGATAATCGGCAGCATGTCGCCTTTCGCCATCGAGGCGATGATATTGGTTGGCACCAACGACAGGATGGTGCCCATCAGACCATGCGCATGGCTTTGCACTTCGGCGGTGGTGCTTTGGTATTTCGAAATGTCCACCGTCGCCAGCTGTGACATGTCGATCCCTGATCCAGGCTGGAAGACATTCGCCATGGTAATACCGATAATAATCGCTACCGTGGTGATCACTTCGAAATAGATGATGGTTTTTGCGCCAATTCGTCCTAACTGTTTTGCATCGCCGACGCCGGCTATTCCCACGATCAGCGTAGAAATAACGATCGGCACCACAATCATTTTAATCAGGTGGATGAATATATCGCCAGCAGGTGATAACAGATTCATAACCAGCCAGTCGCGGCTATCGCTATGATAATGCAGGTAACTACCGAGAATAATACCCAGCACCAGGGCAATCAGAATTTGCCAGGCCAGGCTGATTCGAGCTTTTTTCATAACTGCAGACTTCCTCAATGAAAAATACCATGCCAAACCGGAATGGTATCCATTTGAAAGGGGGTGATTTGTGTTGCGTTTACTTTTAGAGGTTTTTAACGCGCATTATCAGTATCATCTGCACGGTGTCTCGCGCAACCCTTTCAGAACAGGGCTTTTCACTGCCTAAATCCATATTACCGCTGATTTCTACCAGTAATTATTTATAAGCTTTTGTTATAAAAAAAGAAAAAATCGGTATTTTTCTATAAATCCCCCTGCGGAATTATTTTTGTTCAAAGAATCAAATGAACGTTATTTGAACAATTCCAATATTGCGTGATCTGCCGCGCAAATAGTAAACAAAGCGTCTTCTCCCTCTGTCATTAACTTTTATGAGACATATTATTAACATCTTACAAGGAGAAAAAAAGCATGAGCCAAATTCACAAACACTCTATTCCTGCAAATATTGCAGAACGCTGCCTGATAAACCCGGAGCAATACCAGACCAAATATCACCAGTCTGTCACCAACCCGGATGCGTTCTGGGGTGAAGAGGGAAAAATCCTCGACTGGATGCAGCCTTACACCAAAGTTAAAAACACCTCCTTTGCCCCTGGCAACGTCTCCATCAAATGGTACGAAGACGGCACCCTGAACCTGGCAGCAAACTGCCTGGACCGTCATCTGGAGACCCGTGGCGACCAGACCGCCATCATCTGGGAAGGCGACGATGCCTCCCAAAGCAAACACATTACCTACCGCGAACTGCACCGCGACGTGTGTCGCTTCGCCAACACCCTGCTGTCGCTGGGCGTGAAAAAGGGCGACGTGGTGGCTATCTATATGCCGATGGTGCCGGAAGCGGCGGTGGCGATGCTGGCCTGCGCCCGTATCGGTGCCATCCACTCCGTTATCTTTGGCGGCTTCTCACCGGAAGCGGTTGCCGGTCGTATCATCGACTCCAACTCTCGTCTGGTGATCACCTCTGACGAAGGCGTTCGCGCTGGGCGCAACGTACCACTGAAGAAAAACGTCGACGACGCGCTGAAAAACCCGAACGTCAAAACCATCGAAAACGTGGTGGTGCTCAAGCGCACCGGCGGCAATATCGACTGGCATGAAGGCCGCGACCTGTGGTGGCACGACCTGATGGAAACCGCCAGCGACCAGCATCAGCCTGCCGAGATGAACGCCGAGGATCCGCTGTTTATCCTCTATACCTCCGGTTCCACCGGTAAGCCGAAAGGCGTGCTGCACACTACCGGCGGTTACCTGGTGTACGCCGCAACGACCTTTAAATATGTCTTCGACTACCATCAGGGCGACATCTACTGGTGTACCGCCGACGTGGGCTGGGTCACCGGTCATAGTTATCTGCTGTACGGCCCGCTGGCTTGCGGCGCGACGACGCTGATGTTCGAAGGCGTGCCAAACTGGCCTACCCCGGCGCGTATGTGCCAGGTGGTGGACAAGCATAAGGTCAACATTCTCTATACCGCACCGACGGCGATTCGTGCACTGATGGCGGAAGGCGATAAAGCCACTGCGGGAACCGACCGCTCTTCCCTGCGCATTCTGGGTTCCGTCGGCGAACCGATTAACCCGGAAGCCTGGGAGTGGTACTGGAAGCAGATCGGCAACGAAAAATGCCCGGTGATGGACACCTGGTGGCAGACCGAAACCGGCGGCTTTATGATCACCCCGCTGCCGGGTGCTATCGAGCTGAAGGCCGGCTCCGCCAGCCGTCCATTCTTCGGCGTGCAGCCTGCGCTGGTTGATAACGAAGGCCATCCGCAGGAAGGGGCGACCGAGGGTAACCTGGTGATTACCGACTCCTGGCCGGGCCAGGCGCGTACCCTGTTCGGCGACCATGAGCGCTTTGAGCAGACCTACTTCTCCACCTTCAAAAACATGTACTTCAGCGGCGACGGCGCGCGTCGTGATGAAGATGGTTACTACTGGATCACCGGCCGCGTCGATGACGTGCTGAACGTCTCCGGCCACCGCTTAGGAACCGCAGAAATCGAATCGGCGCTGGTTTCGCATCCGAAAATTGCCGAAGCCGCCGTCGTTGGTATTCCGCACAACATTAAAGGCCAGGCGATTTACGCCTACGTCACGCTGAACCACGGCGAAGAGCCGACGCCAGCGCTGTATACCGAGGTGCGCAACTGGGTCCGTAAAGAGATTGGCCCATTGGCAACCCCGGACGTGCTGCACTGGACCGACTCGCTGCCAAAAACCCGTTCAGGCAAGATCATGCGCCGTATTCTGCGCAAGATCGCCGCTGGCGACACCAGCAACCTGGGCGATACCTCTACGCTCGCCGATCCGGGCGTGGTGGACAAACTGCTGGAAGAGAAGCAGGCCATCACGATGCCGTCATAAGGGCAGACTTCCCCCTCTCCTGTTCACCGGGAGAGGGTCGGGGTGAGGGTGCACCGCCGTACACCGCCCCTCGCCCGATCCTTTTTCCGTTCGGAGAAAGGAACAGTACGGTGTTCTGGTTCTGATTTGCACAACAAAAAACACTACGTAAAAAACCTCTGGAGACTCTGTGATGAATGATCAAATTTGTCAGCAGATAGAAGATAGTGCGCATTTCAGGGAGCTCGTCGAAAAACGGCAACGGTTTGCCACCTTCTTATCGCTGATCATGTTAGTGGTGTACGTCGGTTTTATTTTACTCATCGCTTTTGCCCCTGGCTGGCTTGGCACGCCGCTACATCCGGGCACCAGCGTCACGCGCGGCATCCCGATTGGGATCGGCATTATCGTCATTTCCTTCTTGTTGACCGGCGTCTACGTCTGGCGGGCCAACAATGAATTCGATCGCCTGAACAAGGCCGTACTGCGTGAGGTAAAAGCATCATGAAGAAAGTCCTGACGGCGCTGGCCGCCACACTTCCTTTCGCAGCCAACGCGGCCGATGCGATTAGCGGACACGTTGAGCGCCAGCCGACCAACTGGCAGGCGATTATCATGTTCCTGATTTTCGTCATGCTGACGCTGTACATCACCTACTGGGCCTCAAAGCGCGTACGTTCACGCAGCGATTACTACACCGCTGGCGGCAACATCACCGGTTTCCAGAACGGGCTGGCGATTGCCGGTGACTTTATGTCAGCGGCCTCGTTCCTCGGTATCTCCGCACTGGTGTACACCTCCGGCTACGACGGGCTGATCTACTCGCTCGGCTTCCTCGTCGGCTGGCCAATCATTCTGTTCCTGATTGCCGAACGCCTGCGTAACCTCGGCCGCTACACCTTTGCCGACGTCGCCTCGTACCGACTGAAGCAGGGGCCAATCCGTATGCTCTCCGCCTGCGGCTCATTGGTGGTAGTCGCGCTGTACCTGATCGCCCAGATGGTCGGTGCCGGTAAGCTTATCGAACTGCTGTTCGGCCTCAACTACCACGTCGCCGTGGTGCTGGTTGGCGTGCTGATGGTGATGTACGTACTGTTCGGCGGTATGCTCGCCACCACGTGGGTACAAATCATCAAAGCGGTACTGCTGCTGTTCGGCGCCAGCTTCATGGCCTTTATGGTGATGAAACACGTCGGCTTTAGCTTCAACAACCTGTTCACCGAAGCGATGGCGGTACACCCGAAAGGCGCGGCCATCATGAGCCCTGGCGGGCTGGTGAAAGATCCGATATCGGCGCTGTCGTTGGGTCTCGGCCTGATGTTTGGTACTGCGGGCCTGCCGCATATCCTGATGCGTTTCTTCACCGTCAGCGACGCCAGCGAAGCGCGTAAGAGCGTGTTCTACGCGACCGGCTTTATGGGCTACTTCTACATCCTGACCTTTATCATCGGCTTCGGCGCGATCATGCTGGTCGGGGCGAACCCGGCGTTTAAAGACGCGGCGGGCGCGCTGATTGGCGGCAACAACATGGCGGCGGTTCACCTGGCCGATGCCGTGGGCGGTAACCTGTTCCTCGGCTTTATCTCTGCGGTCGCCTTCGCCACCATTCTGGCGGTGGTCGCCGGCCTGACGCTGGCCGGAGCTTCGGCGGTTTCTCACGACCTGTACGCCAACGTCTTTAAGAAAGGCGCGACCGAACGTGAAGAGCTGAAGGTCTCAAAAATCACCGTGCTGGTGCTGGGCGTGGTAGCGATTCTGCTAGGCATTCTGTTCGAGAACCAGAACATCGCGTTCATGGTGGGCCTGGCGTTCTCCATCGCGGCAAGCTGCAACTTCCCAATCATCCTGCTCTCCATGTACTGGTCAAGACTGACCACTCGTGGCGCCATGATTGGTGGCTGGCTGGGCCTGCTGACGGCGGTGGTACTGATGATCCTTGGCCCAACCATTTGGGTGACGATCCTCGGCCACGAGAAGGCTATCTTCCCGTATGAGTATCCGGCGCTGTTCTCTATTGCCATCGCCTTTATCGGTATCTGGTTCTTCTCTGCCACCGATAACTCCGAAGAAGGTAATCGTGAACGCGAGCAGTTCCGCGCGCAGTTCATCCGTTCGCAGACCGGTCTGGGCATCGACCAGGGCCGCGCACACTAAAATCCCCTCCCCGGCCGCCTGGTCGGGGATCACATTTTTTCCCCCTTTAGGTGACGTTTATCACGTCGCTAAAACGAAAAAAGCCGATGCGCATCACAAGCTTTATCTGCGATTCGCAAAGGCCATCACACTTTTCCCGTTTTCACGCCAATCCCCGGTTTTACCTCTACGACGTTTACAGACAACGCTCGCCGCGCTTTTTATTCTTTACTCAAGGCTTCTGGCAAAGCGGGTTAAGCGCTCCGGGCTTAACAGCAGCGGCAAGAACAGCGGGCCGCTGGCGGGCGGGTTCACCAGCCAACGTTCCAGCGTATCGGCATAACGAAGTAGCTGCTGTTGGTGCTTTTGCAGCGTGTCGGCGGGCAGGCTTTGCGGGCCATAGTGATCCAGCCACAGGGCGTCGGTCACCGCCGCCGCGACGGGAGAGAACATCTGGCTGTAGATTTCCGCGCTACGCCAGGCGGCTAGCAGCACCTCCAGCGTGTCGTCCGGGCAGGTAATTCGCGGCATCAGCTCCCGCAGATTTTGCACCGTGCGGGTCGCGAGGAAGCAGGCGGCCTCTTTCTCCAGCGTCACCCGCTCGCGCTGTTCTTTGCCAAGCGCCGGGTCGTCAGTCGGCATTAAGGGCTGCCAGGCGTGCATCCAGTTGGCGCTGCGGGTGTCCATATGCAGCAACTGCTGCGCCTGAGAGAGGCTCTCCGGGATCTGGCTTTGGTAGTGCAACCGCCGCCCGAGGAAGTTCGGCGTTTTACACAGCCAGTCGTAGCTGGCGTGGACGATGGCAGAGAGCTGATGTTTATCCTGCGTCGAGCGAAAGCCAAGCTGCTGATGCGCGGCCCAGCGTTCGAAGGCTGATGGCGCAGAGTCGTCAACCTGGTTGGCGGCAGACAGCCCAAAGAGATTAATCGCGTTGGCCGAGTCCATAACCCGGCTATCGGGCAGCCACTGCCAGCTCACGCGAGAGGTAATGGCCTCAATTTCGTTTTCGGCGGCGCTCAGCGCCCAGCTCAGGCGGCCGCTAATTTCATCGGCCAGATAGCACGGCAGCGCGGTCCAGCCGTAGCCTGTACCGAAAAGATCGTACTCGATCCATTTTTTATGCCCCGGCAGCGTCGCAATGTGCGGGTGGTTGGCAAAACCGGGATGATAGTCCAGTTCGGTGGCTTTGATAGAGGCGCGAACGTCGTCCGAGAGCCGAGCAAGAATGTTGGAAAGCTGCTGGCGCGGCCAGCTGTCATCAATAAAGTCGCGCAGCACCAGCTTTTTCCCCTGGGCGCGCAGCAGGCTCCAGACATCGTGCAGGCTCTGCTGCCAGCGAGCGGTCTGAAAGTCCGGGGTGGTCAGGCTCAGAATCATGCCGCTGAGATGTGGCAACGACGGCAATAGCGGATGCAGTATCGCGGCATAAAACTGCTGCCAGAAATCCGGCGCGCTTCTTTCGTCGAAGGTCAGTTCGGGAAATTTACGCTTAATAATGTCGTCATTAGGCGCCGCTTCCCCCTGTAACCAGAACGAAAGGTTATTTTCCGCCAGATAACGGTCAACGCGTTTTAAATACTGCAACGCGTAATGCTGCTGATGAATAAGGTTCTCGACGTGGAGTTTCGGACTCAACGGCGAGGGCGTCGCAAGAATGGAAAGCAGTTCCTGTTGGTGCAGGATGATGCCGGTGAAACCGTGCTGTTTCGCGCTTTTAACGCCCTGAATAAACCAGGGCCAGTGCCAGATAAAAGTGCTGTTCAGCTCCATCAATTGATGCGGAATACGTTTCATTGCGTCGCCTTGCTGATTTTGGTGTTGATATATTAATCGAGGATGTCATGAAAAAATATGCGTTGGTCGGGACTGGAGGTCGTGCAGGTTTATATATTTCCGCTATTGGTGGAACCTGGCGTAATAACGCCAAAATGGTCGCCTTTTGCGACACCAACCAGACGCGAATGAATTACGCCAATACGCTGCTGCAAAAAGAGGGAGCCGAGCCGGTATCTACCTGGAAAGCGGCGCAGTTTGAAGAGATGATCCGCGAAACCCGCCCGGACATCGTCATCGTCACCACCATGGACCGCACCCACGACGACTATATCGTTCGGGCGCTGCACGCGGGCTGCGATGTGATCACCGAAAAACCGATGACCATCGACGAGAAGCGCGCGCTGCGTATTCTGGACGCCATCGAAGAGACCGGGCACACCGTGCGTGTGGCCTTCAACTATCGCTATGCGCCGCACCACAGCAAGGTACGCGAGCTGCTGATGCAGGGCGTGATTGGCAACGTCACCTCCGTTCACTTCGAGTGGCTGCTCAATACTGAGCACGGCGCGGACTATTTCCGCCGCTGGCACCGCGAAAAACGCAACAGCGGCGGCCTGCTGGTACATAAATCGACCCACCACTTCGACCTGATGAACTTCTGGCTGGCAAGCTATCCGGAGCGCGTGTACGCCGAAGGCAGCCTGCAGTTCTACGGCAAAGAGAACGCCGAGAAGCGCGGCGTCAGCCGGTTCTACCCGCGCACCCACGGCTTTGCCGAAGCGAAGGACGACCCGTTCGCGCTGAATATGGCGGACAACGAACAGCTGAAAGCGCTGTATCTGGACGCCGAGCACGAAGATAACTACTTCCGCGACCAGAGCGTGTTCAGCGACGGCATCACCATCGAAGACACCATGTCGGTGCTGGTGAAATACCAGAACCAGGTGCAGCTCACCTACTCGCTGAACGCCTATCTGCCGTGGGAAGGGCTGAACGTGGTGTTTAACGGCACCGAAGGCCGTCTGGAGATGAAGATCGTCGAGAAATCCTACGTCAACGCCGGTGGCAAACGCGAAAACGAAGGCAGCCTGGAGCAGTGTGATATCACCGTCTTCCCGATGTTTGCCGAGCCGTGGAAAGCGGAATTTAACCTCGGTGAAGGCGGCCACGGCGGCGGCGATAACGCCATGCTGGCGGACCTGTTCGGCGAGCCGGGCAACGACCCGCTGCAGCGCGCCGCCGACCACCGCGCGGGGGCGATGTCTATCCTCACCGGTATTGCGGGCAACATTTCGATGCAGCAGCAGCGCCCGGTGAACTTTAAGGAGTTTGAACTGGTTTCCCGTCTGACAAAACGTTAAGCCGCATGCTTTCCGGCGCGGCAGGGAGGCTGCGCCGGAGTGACTGGTCAGTATTTTGCTGTTACTCACCTGTTTAATAACGCTATTAATGCCTCTATCCTGGAGACAAATAATGAATAAACTCGTTTCAGGTGTCATCGCATCGCTGTTATTTTCCTGTACCTCTGCCTGGGCGCAACAGCCCGTTGAATTACGCATGTCGTGGTGGGGTGGCAATAGCCGCCACCAGGCGACGCTGAAAGCGCTGGAAGCCTTCGAGAAAAAGTATCCTGATATTAAAGTGAAGGCCGAGTACACCGGCTGGGATGGGCACCTCTCACGCCTGACCACCCAGATGGCCAGCGGCACCGAGCCAGACGTGATGCAGACCAACTGGCCGTGGCTGATCATCTTCTCCAAAAATGGCGAAGGCTATTACGACCTCAATAAGCTCAAGGGCGAGCTTGATTTCAGCCAGTATCAGGCCAAAGATTTGCAGTCCACCACCGTCAAAGGCAAGCTCAACGGTCTGCCTATCTCAGTCAACGCGCCGGTCTTTTACTATAACGATGTGACCTGGCAAAAAGCCGGGCTGGCCTATCCTAAAACCTGGGACGAGTTCTTTGCCGCCGGGAAGGTATTCCAGCAGAAACTGGGCAACAACTACTATCCGTACACCATGGTCGATCAGGACGTGATTCTGCTGCTCAACGCCTACATGATGCAGAAACACCAGAAACCGATGTTTAACAGCGACGGTAAGTTTGCCTGGGATGAGGCGCAGTGGATTGAGGCCTTCAACTTTGTGAAGCGGCTGAGCGATGACCACGTGCTGCCGTCACCGAAAACGCTCTCCGCCTACGGCAAGGGCAATCTGTATGAGATGAAGCCATGGATTAACGGCGAATGGGGCGGTCTGTTCACCTGGAACATCACCATCCGGATGTTTGCCAACAACATGACGCCACCGGCGAAACTGGTGCTCGGCGACTACGTGATGCAGTCGGGAACGGACGAGTCCGGCGTCTACTTTAAAACGTCGCAGATGTTCTCGGTGGCGAAGTCGACCAAACATCCGAAAGAGGCGGCGATATTGCTGAACTTCCTGGTCAGCGACCCGCAGTCGGTGGAGGCATTGGGGCTGGAGCGCGGTATTCCGCTGAACAAGGCGGCAGAAACGCTGCTGACCGAAAAAGGGGAGATTGATCCGAATGACCCGGTCGTCGCCGGGTTGCGCCAGGCGCAGTCGCTGCACACCACCGCTGTCGCCACGCCGTATATTGAGGATTTGCAGGTTATCGATCAGTTTACCTCGGCCCGCGAGAAACTGGACCTCGGTAAGCAGACGACTGCAGAGGTAGTCGCCGATTTCCGCCAGCAGGTGGAGCGCATTGTGCGGCGGTTGAATCGCTAGTTTTGCCTGATGGCGCGTCGCTTATCAGGCCTACGGGATTGCGCCCTTGTAGGCCGGGTAAGCGCAGCGCCACCCGGCAGCAGCATCAGAACATTATCCAGCCCACTAACGGCGCCACCAGCACCATCACCACGCCGGACAGCATCATCACCAGGCTCGCCACCACGCCTTCCTGCGGCCCCAGCTCATAGGAGCGCGCCGTCCCGGCACCGTGCGATGCCGCGCCGAAGCCCGCGCCTTTTGCCATCCCTTCACGAATGGATAAACGCAGGAACAGCACGTCACCAATCGCCATACCGAATACGCCGGTCACCACCACAAACAGCGCCACCAGCTCAGGCTGGCCGCCGAGGGATTTCGCCGCCGCCAGGGCAAACGGCGTGGTGATGGAGCGCACCGCCAGGCTACGCTGGATTTCATCCGGCAGCGTAAACAGCCGCGCCAGCCACACCGAACTGGTCACCGCGACTACCGTCGCCGTGATCACCCCCGCCGACAGCGACATCCAGTGGCGTTTGATGATCGCCAGGTTGTCGTACACCGGCACCGCAAACGCAATGGTCGCCGGGCCGAGCAGCCACAGCAGCCAGTGCGCTTCGCCCATGTAGTTCTGATAGGAGATATGGCCGAACACCAGCATCAGCACCAATAACACCGGGGTCAGCACCAGCGGCATCAGCGGCAGCTTGCGAAAGCGGCGATAGAGGCGTTTGTTGGCAAAGTAGAGCACCAGCGTAATCACCAGGCACAGCACGCTCAGCTGAAAGTTACTCATGGCGCATCCGCTTCAGTTCGTAGCGATAAACCTTATCGACCACCCATGCGGTCGCCGCCAGCACCATCATCGTGCTCAGCGCAATCACCACAAAAATCCGCCAGCCGTCGACCATCAGCAGTTGGGCATAGTTCACCACCGCCACCACTGCCGGCACAAAGAACAGCAGCATTTCCGCCAGCAGCCAGCGCGACCCGGCGCGAACCCATTTCAGCGGCACGATATGGCAGACAATCAGCGCCAACAGCAGCACCATACCCACCAGATTAGCGGGCAGCGGCAGATGCTACCGGTTCACCAGATAGTCAGCAAACACAAACAGACCTGCGTACAGCACAACCTGTACCGGAACCTGAAGACGGTTTAAAACGGAGGGCACAACGCGCCCTAAGGCCTCAGCCATGGAGGGATGTCCAGAAAAAATGAGAGAGGCACAGTATAGTGAGGCAACGATGATGACAAAAATGAATTAAACTCATCGGTAGCATAGTTAAGAGGCATAATCATGGACATCAGAACGCTGCGCTACTTTGTCGAAGTCGTTCGTCAGCAGAGCTTTACCCGCGCGGCGGAGAAGCTCTTCGTGACGCAACCCACCATCAGTAAGATGCTCAAAAATCTGGAAGACGAGCTAAACTGCACCCTGCTTATTCGCGATGGCCGCAAGTTGTTGATGACCGATACCGGGCAGGTGGTGTTCGATCGCGGGCTGGCTATCCTCGACGAATTTCGCCAGCTGGAAGCCGAACTTAGCGACATTAACCATCTCAACAAAGGCGTGCTGCGCCTCGGTATTCCACCGATGGTTGGCATGCTGATGGCCGGGCCGATTAGCCTGTTTCGCCAGCGCTATCCCGGCGTGGAGCTGAAAATTTCCGAAGGCGGCGGCCTGACCGTGCAGCAGGCGGTAATGAACGGCGAGCTGGATCTGGCGATGACGGCGCTGCCGGTGGAAGAAGAAAGCGCACTCACTACCCGGCTCTTGTTCAGCCACCCCCTTTGCGTACTGGTGCCGCGCTCCGGCGACTGGCTGGAACAGACCTCGGTTTCACCACAGCAGCTCGCCGCCCACCCTCTGCTTATCTACAACGAAGATTTCGCCCTTAGCCGCCAGCTGATGCAGCTGTTTGCGCGTCACAACGTCAAGCCGCGCATTGCGGTGCGAAGCGGACAGTGGGATTTTCTCGCCGCGATGGTCCAGGCGGGCGTTGGCGTGGCGATTCTGCCTGAGCCGATTTGCCGCAGGCTTGATGAGAAAACCCTGCGCTGGCTGCCGCTGGAGAGCGATCTGCGCTGGCAGTTAGGGATGATTTGGCGGGAAGGGGTCTATTTGTCTCACAGCGCCCAGGCGTGGCTGAAGTGTTGCGAGGGGTTTAAGGTGCCGGAGTAGATATGGTGCCATCCCCGGGGTCGGCGTAAACGCCTCGCCCGGGCTACGATATATCACCGTAGCCGGGGCGGCGCCGAGCTTAACTACGCATCTTCAATCAACAGCGCTTCCAGCAGGTCGAGGTCGTGCAGCAGCTTCTGCAAAGTCTCGTTGCTGATCTGGCGCGTCGCACGCAAGTGGTACAGCTCCCCGCGCTCGGAACGCAGCGCCGCAAGGCGGAAGCGGCGTTCAAGCTGCTCTTCCAGCATTGAGGTTTCTACATCGTTACGCCCATCGACACGGCGACGCAGGTTACCAATCACACGTGAACTGACCTCGGTCAGCAGCTGGTTATCGATATTCTCGGTGGTATCCGCAGCAAGACGCTCTTCCATTTTCTGGATGGCGACAATCGCCACGTCAGCCGTTGCGGCCCGCGCCAGGCGCTCTTCTTTACGCTGCTGGACGTTATCGCTCGACTCAATATGACGCAGCAGAATCGGCAACGCGATCACCCCGACAAACAGCGAGAACAGAATCACGCCCGCAGCCAGGAAGATCAGCTCATAACGCGCCGGGAAGGCGTCGCCTGAAGGCAGCAGCAGCGGGATGGAGAGCACACCAGCAAGGGTAATCGCCCCGCGCACACCGGCCACGGAAGAGATCAGCAGCTCACGGGTGGTCCACGAACCAAACTCCATCGGTTTCTTTTTCAGGAAGCGTTGGCTCAGCTTACGCATCGTCCACAGCCAACCAAAACGCACCAGCATCAGCGCCGCGTAAATCAGGATGATATCGGTAAACAGCATCCAGGTTTCGACGTTCGGGTCAGCCTCTGCCGCTACCAGCGAGCTTTCGAGGATATCCGGCAATTGCAGACCCAACAGCAGGAACACCATGCCGTTAAACACAAACTCCAGCATCGCCCAGGTACTGTTGGCACGCAGACGCATCGCCAGCGGCGCGGTGCGCATCACGCCGGAACGGGTGATGGTCATCCCGGCCGCTACCGCCGCGAGGATACCGGACACCCCGATATGTTCGGCGATCAGGTAAGAGGCGAACGGCAGAAGGAACAGCAGCACAATCTGCGTGGCGGGTTCATCACCGCCCCAACGGCTGAGGAAGCGCATTGAGCGACCGTATGACCAGCTGACCACAAAGCCCGCCAGGATGCCGCCAATCGCCACTTTGAGGAATTCCACCGTGGCGCCACCGACGGTAAAGACCATCGTGCCCATCGCTACCGCGACGGCAAACTTCAGCGACACCAGGCCAGAGGCGTCGTTCATCAGCGCCTCGCCCTGCAGAATCCCCATGATTTTTTTCGGGATGCGCCCTTCACCGACAATCCCGGAGAGCGCCACGGCATCGGTCGGCGACAGCACGGCAGCCAGCGCAAAGGCTGGAATCAGCGGAATACCCGGCACAATCCAGTAGATCAGGAAGCCAATCCCCACCACCGTCACCAGCACTAACGCCAGCGCCAGCCCGAGGATCTCTCGCCCATGCTCAATAAACTCACGGGTCGGCGTTTTCCAGCCGTCGGCAAACAGCAGCGGCGGGATAAACAGAACGAGGAACAGTTCCGGGTCAAATTCAACGTGCAAACCAAACGTCGGCCACGCCAGCAGCGCGCCGATGGCGATTTGCATTAATGGAAGTGGGATCTGGAAGGGCATTACGCGCGTAACCACCCCAGAGAGCGAAACCACAAGGGTCATGATGAGTATGGTAAAGAATATTTCCATGCGTTCCCTGTTTACAGCGTTGTCTTATTATTCAAAACATGAAGCGTCGTGCTTCCGAGTTTACGTTACCCAGATTAACGCAAAAGGAAACGAGAGGTGGCTGAAAATAGAAAAAAAGTCCGGACGCGTAGCCCGACCAAGCGGAGCGCCGCCGGGGCAGGTTCCGAACCGTTCCCGACGGCGCTCCGCTTGGCCGGGCTACAAATAAAAAACCCGCCATCAGGCGGGTTTTTTGTACGGCAGTGGCGAGATTAAATCGCCCAACCGCCCGCATAGAACACCACCAGCGCCGCCGCAATAATCACGGTGCCGATGTTCAGCTTACGCCATTCGCCAGAAACCACGCGGCCAATCACCAGGGTCGCGAAGCCAATCATGATGCCGGTAACGATGTTACAGGTCAGCACGATCATCACGGCGGTGATAAGCCCGGACATCGCGTCAACAAAGTCGTTAAAGTCGATGCGCGCCACGTTGCTCAGCATCAGCAGGCCGACGTACATCAGCGCAGGTGCGGTGGCATAGCCTGGAACCAGGTAAGAGAGCGGGGAGAGGAACAGAATCAGCAGGAACAGGATGCCGACGGTGATCGCCGTTAAACCCGTTTTACCGCCTGCCGCCGTACCCGCTGCGGATTCGATATAGACCGCTGCCGGGGATGCGCCCACAACCGCCGAGAACACACTGCTCAGGGAGTCAGTGGTCAGCGCTTTGCCGCCATTGATAATCTGGCCGTCTTTATCCAGCAGGTTTGCCTGACCGGCTACCGCACGGATAGTCCCGGTGGCGTCAAACACCGCGGTCATCACCAGTGCCAGTACGCTTGGCAGCACAACCGGGTTCAGCGCACCCATAATATCAAGGCTGCCGATCAGCGAGTTGCCTTTGTCATCGCTCAGCGATGGCATGGCGAACACGCCGGAGAAGTGCACGTTGGGATCGAAAATCAGGCCGACGATGGAGACACCGATGATGGTCAGCAGAATGCCGCCCGGTACCTTCAGTTTCTCCAGACCGATGATCATCGCCAGACCGACCAGCGTCATAATGACCGGGAAGCTATCGAACTGACCCAGCGCAACCGGCAGGCCGTCCAGTGGGTTTTTCACTACCATGCCAACGCCGTTCGCGGCGATCAGCAGCAGGAACAGGCCGATACCAATGCCCGTACCGTGCGCAATGCCCTGCGGCAGATTGCGCAAAATCCAGCTACGGATGCCGGAGGCAGAAATGATGGTAAACAGTACACCCATCAGGAATACCGCGCCCAGCGCAACCGGAATGCTGATGTGCTGGCCCAGCACCAGGCTGAAGGCGGTGAAGGCGGTCAGTGAGATCGCACAGCCGATCGCCAGCGGCAGGTTTGCCCACAGGCCCATCACGATAGAACCGACACCGGCCACCAGGCAGGTCGCCACGAAGGCCGCAGCCGGTGGGAAACCGGCTTTACCCAGCATGCCCGGCACCACGATCACCGAGTAAACCATCGCCAGGAAGGTAGTGAGACCGGCGACAATCTCCTGACGAACGGAGCTACCACGTGCAGAAATTTTAAACCAGGCGTCTAAAGAACCGCCGGTACGCGCTGAAGGCGTAGACATAGAAAACATCCCCTGAGAGTTTTTATCATTCGTTCGTCTGCGTGGTGGAACATCCACTTCCAGCTAAGCGTCATCTCCATGTGCTACTTGCGGCAATAGGGGAGCCACAAAAAAGCAAACGATTAACTCCGCGCAGACAAAACGATATTCGGAATTCCTTACCCTCGGCGTGTGCGAGATAAGGTTGACCCGCTCATTTTCGGCGTAAGATGCGTCCGAAATTTGAAGGCAAACGATTATCTGGCTTTTATGCCCCTTTTTTCAACAGAAGTTTGCCCTGGTTTATGAAAATTAACGAATGCCGATGAAGAATTGCTCAACCCATGCGCAAACGTTATCGTCCATGCGCAATCCGGCAACATTTCTATGGCAAAAATGTCGCAATTCTCAAGAGAGGAATGCATAAGGATTATTCTTCTTCCAGCAAACGCGCCCCGGTCCCTTCTTCCCCCAGTTTATCGCCGGGGTTACGCAGCGGGCAGTCGCGCAACGACATACAGCCGCAGCCGATGCAGCCGTCAAGCTGGTCACGCAGCGCTTCCATGGCGTGGATGCGTTTATCCAGCTCTTCGCGCCACTGGGTGGTGAGATGCTTCCAGTCTTTTGGCCCGAGGGTATGGTTTTCCGGCAGCACGCTGAACGAGTCGCCGATAGTCGCCAGCGGAATGCCGAGGCGCTGGGCAATTTTAATGATCGCCACATAGCGCAGCACATCGCGCTTATAGCGCCGCTGATTGCCACTGTTGCGTGTGCTGTGGATCAGCCCTTTGCTTTCATAAAAATGTAACGCAGAGACCGCAACCCCAGTTCGTTTCGCTACTTCACCGGGTGATAACAGCGTTTTTATGCGCGTCGTCTTTTTTTCCATAATCCGCTTTACCTCAAGTTAACTTGAGGAATTATACTCGCCGACAGAACAGAAATCGACGCAAAAATAGACAACGGGGAGAGCCTTATGTCCCATCGGGAAATTATTCAAACGCTAATTGAATGGATAGATGAACATATCGATCAACCGCTTAATATAGACATCGTGGCCCGTAAGTCCGGCTACTCGAAGTGGTATCTGCAAAGAATGTTCCGCACCGTGATGCATCAGACGCTGGGTGACTACATCCGCCAGCGACGCCTGCTGCTTGCCGCAGAGGCGCTACGCACCACCCAGCGGCCTATCTTTGATATCGCCATGGATCTCGGCTACGTTTCGCAACAGACCTTCTCACGCGTATTCCGCCGCGAGTTCGACCGCACGCCGACGGACTACCGCCACCAGATCTCCGCTTAATCCGCATTCAGGCCGCTGCACCGCGTGTGGCGGCCTTATCCATACTTTAAAAATGGTTATTGGATTGACAAAAATCCTGCGTTTACCTCTGGTGAATAAAACAACAAACGTGATATAGTTCACACAATGAAATGAAACAGAAACACTGTTTCACTCAATTTGTGAATGCCTTTAGATAGCCAGAGCGCCCAGTGCCTCATTACACAAGTGCTGTCAGGGCAGCTTGTTGTTTATCTCTGAGGAAAAGGTCCCATGCTTTCACTTACCGCAGGCGTTACGCTGTTACGCTGGCCGTTAACCAGCGCCGTGCTGATGTTCGTCGCTAGTACCCTGAAAATCAAACTCCGTAAAGCCGACTACATCGGCCTGGGCGCTATTTGCAGCATGCTGGGCCTGGCCGCCGCCTGCTGGTTCGCCACCAGTTTATTAGGGATTACCCTAGTCGAGATATCCACTATCTTTAACAATATCAAAGATGTGATGGTTGAAGTGATGAGCCAGAAGCCGCCAGAATGGCCGGTCGCGCTCTACTAAAGGCCATTTTACCTATCTGCTGCACATCTAAATCCCTGCATTAGAATAAAATCCTACTATAACTAAAATATAGTGGGATTTTTATTATTACCCGCATCCCCTCTATCCAAAAACGCGCTCCTGAATTAAAATTAGAAATGCTGAAGGTATATCTAATTTTAATTAAAAATCCTCAAATCATAAAAACAACATAAACAACGTTATCTCACATGAATATAGTGTAAGAATAGAATCCCCCTTCATCTTAAAACCACAACAATAGGAAGTCGGTGATGATCCTGGACAGAATGAAATTTTCATCTTTGATTGCCGTATGGTGTATCTCTGGTTGTGCGCAAAATAGCTTGCCACAGTACAATAACAACACCCACCTCACCCCTATGCTGTATGCCACTGAGCTAGCAGGCACTTCATTACTACCGTTAAGTGGACCAGTAAAATCCTATGGCGCTGAAGTGCGTAAACGCGATTTTACTTTTGCCGGTCACTTTATAGAAAAGATGAATGATTATTGTCTTGCTGAAGGGTATAAAACAGAGTTTAACTATATAAATGACCCAGGCGGATATATTCGGTGTAAAAAAGATGGTAATGACTTTACCTTTACCGCTGAACCTTATGGTCAAAGTTATGAGATGCACAATAGATTTTTACTCAGATTAATTAAGTCATCTCCGGTAATGACTCCAACTTATTGATAGTGTTTTATGTTCAGATAATGCCCGATGACTTTGTCATGCAGCTCCACCGATTTTGAGAACGACAGCGACTTCCGTCCCAGCCGTGCCAGTTACGCACCACCCCGTCAGTAGCTGAACAGGAGGGACAGCTGATAGAAACAGAAGCCACTGGAGCACCTCAAAAACACCATCATACACTAAATCAGTAAGTTGGCAGCATCACCGTCATCTCCATCCGATTCCATTCCCTATCTAAAATATATAATGAATCATGTTGCCGGACCTAATGGCTCAGCACCCATTAACGACATTGAAATTGAATTAGTAAAAAACAGGGATGCGTCAGTAATACGGAACAACAACATTAGTAACGATCGGCAAATCAAATCACAAGCCGATATCGGCTCATACTTATGCTCTAGCGATAGATACTGGGATTACAGAGGTTCTGTAGAGCGCATCACAGGAAACCGCTACCGCCTATACATCGAATATGTCGGTCGCTCCGGTTTTTCACCTGGAGGTTTTCACCCCTACTATACCTGGATAGAACTCGGCAATTCCGGATGGGCTCTTTGCCGCTAACGGCAGGCTTCTTCCATATCAACGCTCCTTTTGCCCAGCTCAGCGGAGATACGCTGAGCTGCCCTTTTAAGCAAATCTTGCCATTCACCCAAGCTACTTTGCGCAAAATGTTGAGTCGATGAGACCAGCGCCAGCGCGGCGCAGTGCTCTTTTGGCGCAAAACGCAGCGGCACCGACAGCGATGACACCCCCGCCGCCAGTTCTTCATCCGCACGGTAGCAGCCCGCTTTGCGAATTTGCAGCATCCGTTTCAGGAACGCCTCTTCCGTTTCGCCTAATCCTGCCGTCAGAACCTCTTCACGAAAACGTTCGTACAGCCCACGCTGCTGCTTCGAGGTTTGGTTGGCGATCACCACCTTTGGCGCGCTGCCGGAAAACATCGGGCGCGGACGGCCTCGGCCGTAAATCAACGCAATTTCCTGAGTCGAGGACTCGTGATGCAGGTCGAGAAACACATCGCCATCAAGCCTGGAGAGCGTGCAATGACAGCCCGTCTGCTTCACCAGCTCACGCATTTGCGGGATGCTGGCTGCCAGCAGCGGGTCGGTGCTGCGGATGACATAATCCAGCAGAGTGATGCGCGGCCCCAGCGCATAATAGCCACCGTTAAAGCGCTGCAGCAGGCCAGCGTGCATCAGCTCTTTCAGGTAGCGATAGCCGGTTGGCGTGGAGCATCCCAGCGCTTCCACGATACGGTCGGCTTCCCACACGGGGCGTTCTGCAGTGAACAGGTCAAGTACCGACAGCATCCGATTCAGGCTGGTCATCATGTCTCTCCATGGCACAAAATGTGCATTGTAGCGGTTGCCATCAATGCTAACCAGATAGCGGCTTCCGACGGCCTGAAAAAGCCACACTCCTGCCAGGTTTTTTAGCCATGTTCTACTAAAATTGACGGATGCGCCTTGCGGAGTGCCGCACCATGAACGCCATCCCTTTTCATCGCCTCATTACCGTCTGTTTAAGCGCCCTGCTGCTATCCACCCCGGCTTATGCCGACCCCAAACCGGATGAACAAAGCGATGCCCTGGAAGTGAATATCGAAAGCATCATGCAGCCTTGGAAAGGCGATCTGCCCGGCATGCTTGACCGTCGCGTGATTCGCGTTTTAACCACCTACAGTAAAACCTTCTTTTTTATCGACAAAGGACAGCAGCGCGGCGCGACGCACGATATTTTCGCCGCCTTTGAGCGCAGCCTGAACGCACAGCTAGCAAAGGATAAGAAGCTTAAGCAGAAGCATCTGAAGGTGCGGATTATTTTTGTGCCGGTGACCCGCGATAACCTGTTTACCGCGCTCAACGAGGGGAAAGGCGATATCGCCGCCGCTAACCTGACCATCACTCCGTCCCGCCAGCAGGCGGTTGCCTTTACGGATCCTATCTATAACGATATCAAGGAGCTGCTGATTTCCGGCCCCGCGTCACCGCAGGTCAACAACCTGGATGACCTTTCCGGAAAAACGGTGTTTGTGCGTAAATCGTCGAGCTATTACGAGAGCCTGACCGCGCTCAACGCGCAGTTCGTCAAAGCGGCAAAACCACCGGTCATCATCAAAGCCGCCCCGGAGGCGTTGGAGGATGAAGATCTGCTGGAGATGCTCAACGCCGGGCTTATCCCGCTGACGGTGGTTGATCATCACAAGGCGGTTTTCTGGCAGCAGGTCTTCCCCAAAATTCAGGTGCATGAGGATGTGGTGCTGCGCGATAACGGCAGCATCGCCTGGGCGGTGCGCAAAGATAATCCCAAGCTCCTCACTGAACTTAACGACTTTGTGAAAGATAATCGCCAGGGCAGCACGCTGGGCAATACGCTGCTGCTACGCTACCTGAAAAGTGCGAAATACGTGAAGAACGCGGCGGCGGAAAAAGAACGGCGTAAGTTTCTGAAGATGGTGGAGGTGTTCAGAAAATATGGCGATCGCTATGACGTTGACTGGCTGCTGATGGCGGCGCAGGGCTACCAGGAATCGCGGTTAAATCAATCGGTGCGCAGCCACGTCGGGGCCATCGGCGTGATGCAGGTGATGCCGAAAACTGGCAAGGAGTTGAAGGTCGGCGATATCAAACAGCTCGACCCCAATATTCACGCCGGGGTGAAGTATATGCGCTGGATGATCGACCGCTACTACGGTGACGAACCGATGACGCAGCTGGATAAGGCACTGTTTTCGTTTGCCTCTTATAACGCGGGCCCGGCGCGGATTGCGCGTTTACGGGTAGAGACGCAGAAGCGCGGTTTTAATCCGAACGTCTGGTTTGGCAACGTCGAGAATCTGGCCGCCGAGAAGATAGGTGCGGAGACGGTGACCTACGTTGGCAATATTTATAAGTATTACATTGCCTATCGGCTGGTGCTGGATGAGATCAACCGCAAGCGAGCGGCAACCGGGAAGCCGCCGATTATTCCGGCGAGCGATAAGGCGCAGCAGTAGGCTCCGAACCGCCCCAGGGTCGGCGTGAACGCCTCGCCCGGGCTACATGATGCCGGTAGCCCGGCCAAGCGCATGTACGACCGGATACATAGGTAACACTTCAGACCGGGAACATAGGTAACACTTTCCTAGTCTATCCGGATAATACTACGGCTTTTCCGGTCATAGTAAGCAAGCGTTAT
>NZ_VDAG01000118.1:0-401 GCF_019584505.1 Kluyvera sp. EC_51
GGTGATGTTTAATGACGAGCTTTTTGTTCGTTATGGCCGTGGTATTCAACCGACTGCTCGCGCATTTCAACTTTTTGGCTCAGTTCGTCAGGCATTGCAACTAGTACAAAATGTATTGCCTGGTTCAGGTTTTGAACCCGCGAGCAGTGAACGTGTATTTCATCTTTGTGTTTGCAGCCCGTTAGACAGCATTCTGACCTCGCAGATTTATAATCACATTGAGCAGATTGCGCCAAATATACATGTTATGTTCAAGTCTTCATTAAATCAGAACACTGAACATCAGCTGCGTTATCAGGAAACGGAGTTTGTGATTAGTTATGAAGACTTCCATCGTCCTGAATTTACCAGCGTGCCATTATTTAAAGATGAAATGGTGCTGGTAGCCAGCAAAAATCATC
>NZ_VDAG01000119.1:0-36445 GCF_019584505.1 Kluyvera sp. EC_51
TACGCACCACCCCGTCAGTAGCTGAACAGGAGGGACAGCTGATAGAAACAGAAGCCACTGGAGCACCTCAAAAACACCATCATACACTAAATCAGTAAGTTGGCAGCATCACCACTCTCATTCTGGGTGAATTTAATCACCGCTGGATTTGGTGTTATCTGTTTCTTCGTGCCACCGCAAATGTGGATCGCTATATTCGCCATTCATATCATTATTTCTATTATTCAGGGTGGCAACGGTGCGCTGCAATGGTCAATGATTACCGATTCCAATAATTACGGCGAATGGAAAACGCGTCGTAGAATTACCGGTATGAATGTGGCCGCTAATATATTTGTAATTAAGCTGGGCGTTGCCGTGGGGGGCGCGATTCTTGGCTGGGTATTGGCTTATTTCCATTACGAATCAGGCGTGACCTCACAATCAGATTCGGCGGCACAGGGTGTCATGTTGTTATTCACGCTGGTTCCGGCACTGTTTTATGTGCTAACGGCATTCTCAATTAAGTTCTACCGCTTAAATGAAAACCGGATGAACCATGTTGTTGATGATCTGAAAAACGGCACCTTCGCGCATTCAGAAGCGTAATGGCAATCAAGGAATCCACCCGTATGCATCAGCGTCTGCCAGGCAAGCCCCTGGAGGGGTTTGCCGAATTCTCAATGAACGTGGCGGCACAGGGTGCCGTGCTGCTCAAAAACAGGCCGGAGACCTTGCCTCTGGAGGGCCTGGACCGTGTCGCCATTTTTGGCCGCACGCAAATCAACTACTACCGCAGCGGTACCGGATCGGGGGGCGCGGTCAATGTGATCGCCACCTGCAACCTGCTGGAGGCGATGCGCGAGCGCTGCGGCGCGCGAGTCAATGGCCTGCTGGCACAGCGCTATGAACAATGGGTGATGACGCATCCGTTTGATAACGGCGGCGGCGGGTGGGCACAGGAGCCCTGGCATCAACAGGAGATGCCGCTTGATGATGATGTCGTGGCCCAGGCGAAGCGGGTCTCGAATAAAGCAGTGGTGGTGATTGGGCGTACCGCAGGTGAAGATAAAGACAACGCAGACGTACCGGGGGGCTATCGCTTAACCGAGCTGGAGTATGCCATGCTGCGCACGGTATGCCGCTACTTCAGCAACGTTATTGTGGTGCTGAACGTCTCCTCCATCATGGATATGTCGTGGGCGGAAGACCCGCTGCTGCGCCCGCATCTCGGCGCAATTCTGTACGCCTGGCACGGCGGACCGGATGGCGGTCGGGCCGTTGCTGCTTTGCTCTGCGGCGAGGTGACGCCCTCCGGTAAGCTGACGGATACGATCGCCCGTTCGCTGGATGACTATCCTTCTTCGGCCTGCTGGGGCAATAGCGAGCAGAATATCTATCAGGAAGATATCTACGTTGGTTATCGCTACTTTGAAACCTTTTGCCCGCAGCAGGTGCTTTATCCTTTTGGTTTTGGGCTCTCCTATACCCGATTTGCTATTCATTCGCTGCATGCCGAGCGCATGGTAGATAACCCACTGTTTTTCCAGATAACGGCGAAGGTTGATAACGTTGGCGAACGATTTGCGGGCAGTGAAGTGGTGCAAATCTATCTCGAAGCGCCGCAGGGGGCGCTGGGCAAGCCGACGCGCGCGTTGGTGGCGTTTGCCAAAACCCGGATCTTGCAGCCAGGAGAGAGCGAAACGTTGACCCTGACCGTGCCGCTGGAGCGGTTGGCATCCTGGGACGACAGCGGTGTGACCGGCAATCCTCACTGCTGGGTGCTGGAGCCAGGGTTGTATCGGTTCTGGGGAGGCAACTGCGTGAATCAACTGCAGGCGGTTCGCGTGCAGGGTGAAGAGGGCTACACCCAGCCGCTGCTGCGGGTGCTCTCCTGTCACGAACAGTCGCTGGCGCCGACGGTCTCCTTCTCACGACTGCGTCCGGGGAAACGCACCGAGCCTGGTGTCTGGCAGGCGGAGTGGGAAGAGGTGCCCCGGCGCAAAATCTCTCTGCGCGAGCGTATTCACGATCGCCTTCCGCCAGCGCTCGCCATCACCGGCGATAAAGGCTTTAAGCTGGTTGATGTGGTTGATGGTCGCGTCAGCATGGAGGCGTTTATCGCTCAGCTAAGCGCAGAGGAGTTGGCGTGCCTGGTGCGCGGCGAGGGGATGTGCAGCCATAAGGTGACGCCGGGTGTCGCTTCCGCGTTTGGCGGTACCGGCGATAGCCTGCTGGAAAAGGGGATTCCGCTGGCGACCACGGCGGATGGCCCGTCGGGGATCCGCATGGATAACGGCGCCCACGCCACGCTGATGCCCAGCGGTACGCTGCTGGCTTCCACCTGGGACCCGGTGTTGGTAGAGCGTCTGTACGTGATGGAAGGCAAGGAGCTACAGCAAAACCAGATAGACCTGCTGCTGGGGCCGGGGATGAATATTCATCGTCACCCGCTCAACGGGCGTAACTTTGAGTACTTCTCCGAAGACCCGCTGCTGACCGGCATGATGGCTGCGGCGATGGTCAGAGGAATACGCAGCGGCGGCGGGATCGCTACGCTGAAGCATTTTGCCTGCAATAGCCAGGAGCATGCGCGGGCTCAGGCCGATGCAGTGGTGTCCGCGCGTGCACTGCGTGAAATCTATCTCAAGGGGTTTGAGTACGCGGTGAAGCAGGGCGGTGCGATGGCGGTGATGACGGCCTATAACCCGGTTAACGGCCACTGGTCGGCATCAAACTACTGCCTGAACACCACGATACTGCGCGATGACTGGGGCTTTAACGGCATCGTGATGACCGACTGGTGGGCCAAAATGAATGATGCCATTGGCGGCGGTGAAGCGACGGTCAACAATACGGCGGCGATGATCCGTGCGCAGAACGATCTCTATATGGTGATCAACAACAACGGCGCGGAAATTAACGCCGGGAACGATAACACCCTGTCCGCGCTGGCTGAGGGATTGCTGACCTTAGGTGAGCTTCAGCGCTGCGCGCGTAATATTTTGTCGTTTATGCTGCATACCCAGGTGGTGAAACGCGGCGAGGTGCCGAAGGTGAACGTGCCAACGATGGCGGCCGATGCCTCGCTGTACATCGAGGATGCCATCAACATCGCGCCGGAATCGCGGCTACGCTATAGCGACACGCTGGCTATCCATATCGAGCGTGAAGGGGTTTATGACCTGTTAGTAAGCGTTAACTCCCCAGCAATGCCGCTGGCGCAGACGGCGACTAATTTGTTGTTCAACGGTAAGTTTGTCGCCACCGTACAGACCCGTGGCACGATGGGGAAGACGGTGACCCAGAAGCTGTGCCGTGTACAGTTGCTGCCGGGATATTACCAGGTGCAGACCGAGGAGATTAAACCAGGGCTGGCGATTGACTGGCTGGAGTTTCGCCGAGTTGCTTCCCCGGAGTCGGCGTAAACGCCTCGTCCGGGCTACTCGTAGGCCTGGTAAGACGGTCACTCAGGCCAAAAAAAAAGCCAGCTCAACCGAGCTGGCTTTTTTATCAGTGGGCGCCTCCGCCTCCGCCACCCGCGCCAAACGGCGGTCTGGCGAACCATACCAGGCCCAACAGGACGAGGAATATCCCGGCCGAAACCCAGAAGATTTCGTTGGCGGAGACAATCAGCCCCTGGTTGGTGATCTGCTGGGCTATCCAGCCGGAAGCCTGCTGCTGCGTCATGCCCATACCCTGCAGCTGATCGTACATCTGCTGGGCGTTCGGGTTGAACGGCGTCACGGACTCCGTTAGCTGCGCATGGTGCAACGCCTCGCGGTTGGTCCACAGCGTGGTGGTTATCGAGGTGCCGATAGAACCAGCTAGCGTACGGGTAAAGTTCGACAAGCTCGAGGCGGCCGCCAGACGCTCAGGCGGTAGCCCGGAGAGCGTGATGGTGGTCAACGGCATGAAGAAGCACGCCACGGCGAAGCCCTGAATAAACTGCGGCCATGCCGACGCGCCGAAGTCCATCCCCGGTTCGAAGGTATAGGCACGCCAGTAGAAACAGACGGCATACATAATAAAGCTGAAGGTGACCAGACGGCGCATATCCAGCTTGTGGGCAAAGCGACCGATAATCGGCGACAGTAGCACCGGAATCACCCCGACCGGTGCGGACGCCAGACCTGCCCAGGTTGCGGTGTACCCGTAGACCTCCTGCAATAGCTGCGGCAACAGAACAATGGCGCCGAAGTAGAGCATATAGGCAAGGCTGATACATAGACAGCCGATGGTAAAGTTTCGCGACTTAAACAACGACAGATCGACTATCGGGTTATCGTCGGTTAACTCCCAGACAATCAGGAAGCTTAGCGATACCACCGCCACCACCGTCAGTACGACTATCTCCGTTGAGTTAAACCAGTCGAGCTCTTTACCCTGGTCGAGCATGACCTGCAGGCTACCAATACCCAGCACCAGAAGCGCCAGGCCAATACCATCGATACGCCGCTGCTCAGTCTTCGTCTCACGACCGCGCAGGCTCTGGAGGCTTAACAGCACGACCAGGGCACCGATTGGCACGTTGATGAAGAAGATCCAGCCCCAGTGATAGTTATCGCTGATATAACCGCCCAGAATTGGCCCGCAAATGGGGGCCACAATCACCGTCATTGACCACAGCGCCAGTGCAACGGCGCGCTTGGCCGGCGGGTAGTTGTTGAGCAACAGGCTTTGCGACAGTGGAATCAGCGGCCCGGCAACCACCCCCTGAATCACGCGGAAGAAGATCAGCATGCCCAGGCTGTTGGATACCCCACATGCCCATGATGCAATGACGAAGGCGACGGTTGACCACAGGAACAGCTTCACCTCGCCGACGCGTTTTGCCAGCCAGCCGGTAATCGGAATGGAGATGGCATTCGCCACCCCAAACGAGGTGATGACCCATGTCCCCTGGCTCAGCGATGAGCCAAGGTTACCGGCGATGGTCGGAATAGCCACGTTGGCGATGGTGGAGTCCAGCACCTGCATGAAGGTGGCTAGCGACAGCGCAATGGTCATAATGACCAGCTGCGCGCCTTCCAGCGGTTTTTGCTGTTGCATTACGCGCACCCCAGCATTAGTTGGCGTTGGCCTGGACGATGTCGTTGATCAGCTTGTTAACCGGGTCGAGGCTGATTTCACGCGCGTTACTCTCGTAAACCGGGCTGGTGCGGATCTGGTTAGCCAGCATCTGACCGTCGCGGTTAGAGGTGTCGACCTTCACCAGCGTAGACAGACCAATACGCAGCGGGTGTTGTTCCAGCTGTTTCTCATCCAGTTCGATACGGACCGGCAGACGCTGTACCACTTTGATCCAGTTACCGGTGGCGTTCTGTGCCGGCAGCAGGGAGAAGGCGCTACCGGTACCCATATCCAGACCGACCACTTTACCGGTGTATTTCACATCATCGCCGTAGATATCGCTGACGACGGTGACCGGCTGGCCAATACGCATATGCGCAAGCTGGGTCTCTTTGAAGTTCGCATCTACCCACAGGTTGCTGGCAGGCACAACGGCCATCAGCGGTGTGGTTGGGCTAATCTGCGCGCCCGGCTGTACGGAACGACGAGAAACGTAGCCGCTCATCGGGCTGACGATTTTGGTACGCTGCAGGGCAAGCCATGCGTTACGGACTTCGGTCGCTGCCTGACGAACCGTAGGCTGATCTTCAAGCTTAGTGCCGAGGATCATTGCCTGGTTAGCATTGTACTGTTGAATCGCCACGTCCAGAGCGGCCTGTGCGCTGGTGACGGCGTCTTTGGCGTGCTGCAGCTCTTCGCGGCCAATCAGGTTGGCGTTGCCCAGCGGAATACGACGGTTAAGGTCGGTTTGCGCCTGAGCCAGCGTGGTTTTGCGAATATCGATATTCGCCTGCAGCTGCTTGTTGTTGATCATCAGCTGACGCATCTGACGGACGCTTGAGGCAAGCTGAGTCTGCGCTTTCTCAAAGGCCTGTTGAGCATCGGTCTGATCGAGGGTGACCAGCACGTCGCCCTGCTTAATATAGTCGGTGTTATCAGCCCAGACTTTGGTCACGCTGCCAGATACCTGCGCCATGATTTGAACCTGGTTACCTGCCACGTAAGCGTCATCGGTTTCTTCATAATGACGCAACACCAAAAACCAGTAGCTCCCATAGGCTACGGCAATAATTACAAAGAGCAAGGTCAACAAGATGAGGGCGCGTTTACGTTTGCCTTTCTTGTTGGCGGTTTGCTGCGGGGCTTGAGTCTCCGCATTTGCGCTCATGTGATTCTCCACATTCTTATTATTTGTTTCGGCTTAGCCGACCTGTTTTTCCTACCAGAAAGGCCAGCAGAAGTTATCTGCTGGCCTTTCATCTACTTTTTTAACGCGGTGGTATCAGCGCAGGGCATCCAGTACGGAACCGTCTTCTTCCATCTGATCCAGACGGGTGAGGAGCTTGCGGGTGATATGTTCGAGCTGGTCTTTTTCAGCCAGGCTCAATGAAGACCAAAGCTGATGCAGGCAGTGATGCTGAGGAGGCAGCACCTCGCGCAGGAACTCATGACCTTTTTCGGTCAACTGCAGGTGCAGACAACGGCGGTCATTGTCGCTTTCACGACGTTCAATCCAGCCGCGTTTTTCCAGTTCATCGGCAATACGCGTGGCGTTGGTGCGTGATGAACCCAGCGCGCAGCTGAGCTCGGAAGGCTGAATACTGTGATTTTCTTGAGACTCCAGCGTGATTAGCGCCATAAACAACGTCTCGTTAATCCCCTGAGCCTTCAGCATTTTATTACGGTTGTCCAGCAGCTTGCCCTGCATGTGCATGCAAAGGCGAGTGAGAAGGATCTCCTGGAAAGGGAACTCTTCGCTGCGGCTGGCGCGGAATTTCAGCATTTGTTCAATGGGCGTAAACGAACTATCCATCTGGGCATTACCTCATTAGTTACAGTCGATATAGTAACGACAGTGACAAATAAAGTAAATGAATTATTGTCCGTAATTTATGTGGTTAGTCTATGACATAACGCTGCCGGATACGTATACCCGGCAGCAGCGCCGCTATTCCGCTTCCTGGCGGTGATAACCCCACCACCAGACTAACAGGTTGGCGACAGCCATCAGGCTGCCCGCGAGGCACACGCCCAGCCAGCCGGCGTGCTGCCAGGCAGAGGCCGACAGCAGCGAGCCCGCCGCGCCGCCGATAAAATAGCTGGTCATATAGCCTGCGGTGAGGCGGTTACGAGCATCCGGCTGAACGCGGTAAATCACCGTCTGGTTGGTGATATGCACGCCTTGCACCATCAGGTCGAGCACCAGTATCCCGATGATTAGCGCGATAGCGGACGTATGCCCGTACCAGATAGCGACCCAGGAAAGCAGCAGTAACACCAGACCCCAGGTGGTGGTCAGATGCGCTTTGCCTTTATCCGCCAGCCCACCGACCGGACGTGCGCCCAGCGCACCAGCGGCACCTGCAAGGCCAAACAGGCCGATAGTACCTTCAGAATAGTTAAACGGCGCGCCGGAGAGCAGAAATGCCATCGACGTCCACAGAATGCTGAAGTTGGCGAAGGTCAGGCAGCCGAGTAGCGCGCGGGTGCGCAGCAGCTTGTCGCTGGCGAAGAGGCTAAAGATAGAACCGAGCAGCTGCGGGTAGTTAAGATGCGTCTCCTGCTTGAGCTTCGGCAGCCCGCGCCACAGCGCGAAGGCCAGCAGTACCATCAGCGCGGAGGCCACCCAGTAAACGGTGCGCCAGCCGCCGAGGCTTGCCAGCAGCCCGGCAACGGTGCGCGCCAGCAGTATCCCCAGCAGCAACCCGCTCATCACCGTGCCGACGACTTTGCCGCGTTTTTCCGGCGCGGCGAGGGTGGCGGCCATCGGCACCAGCAACTGGGCGACAACGGAGAACAGACCGGTCAGCGCGGTACCGAGGATCATCATGCCGAGCGAGCTGCTGCTGGCGGTGATCAGCATGCCGCCTGCGGCCAGCAGGGTCATGAATACGATAAGTGAACGGCGCTCGAACATATCGCCAAGCGGCACCAGGAACAGCAGCCCGGCGGCGTAGCCTAGCTGGGCGGCGGTGACGATAAAACCGGCCTGTCCGGCGCTAAGCGAGAAGTGGCGGGCGATGGTCTCCAGCAGCGGCTGCGCGTAGTAGTTACTGGCTACGGCAAGGCCGGTGGCGACCGACATTAAAACGATCAAAGCCGGGCTAAGCCCGTGAGCAGGTTTAGTCATGGTATTGAGAAAGTAAGGAAAGATGGGGTCGATAATAACGAAAGGTGCGGGGGAGGGGGGAAATGATGCGTAGCGGATTGTGCTTTTTGGTGGACGCCGAGCCTTCCCGGCGTCGCGTTGCTCGGCCGGGCTACTAATATGATGTAGCCCGGCGTCGGCGCAACGATTTATTTATTTCTGCGCGGCCAGCGCCTCTTTCACCCAACCATCAAACACCTGCTGGTGGGCTTTGATCCAACCGTCGACCTGACCCTGTACGTCGGCTTCTGATGCTTTGCCGTCATGCATCATGGCGTTCTGTGCATTGATGTCGGACAGCGGCAGCTTCATGATGGCAAACAGCTTCGCCGCTGCCGGGTTTTTCTCGGCCCAGGCTTTGTTGGCGACAATGTGCATGGTGCTGACCGGGAAGCCGTAGTTTGCGCCGTTAGACAGCTTGGTATCGATATTTTTCTGCACGCCCGGCAGGGAGGAGAACGGCACCTGCAGCCAGACGACATCTTTACCCGGCTTCAGCACATCGCTTACCCAGTAAGGCGTCCAGGTGTAATACAGAATCGGCTTACCTTCTTTGAAGCGAGTGATGGTATCGGCCATCATTGCCGCATAGTTACCCTGGTTGTGCTCGACGGTTTTCGTCAGCTCATAGGCATCCATCTGGTGATTAATCACCGCTTCACAGCCCCAGCCAGGGTTACAGCCGGTAAGGTCGGCTTTGCCGTTACCGTTGGTGTCAAACAGCTTGGCAATCTTAGGATCTTTCAGCTGCTCAATATTGGTGATGTGGTATTGGTCGGCGGTTTTTTTATCAATCAGATAACCCTGCGCCGCGCCGTTGACCAGCGTGCCTTCACGGTAGAATTTCTTGTCACCACCGGCGGCGGCGTACATATCATCATGCAATGGGATCCAGTTGACGGCGGTGAAGGTGGCATCACCCGCAGCCAGTGAGGTGTAAGCCACGTTGTAGTCGACTTCGTTTGGCTTATCGACGGTGTAGCCCAGTTTTTCCAGCGCGCGGCTGACCAGCAGCGTCTGGAAGGTCTCTTCGGAGAGGGTACTCTGTACCGGCTGAACGGTAATGCCTTTCCCTGGGAGGTCGGCGGCGAACGTGCTGGCTGAAACCAGCGTAGTGAAAGCGGTAGCTAAGACGAATGAGTGTCGCATCGTTGTTCCTTTAATAGTGATTGTTGCGGAGCATTGGCCCGACGCCTGCCGGGCCAATACGATGGTTACTTAGAGAAGGGACGCATCAGGAGGCCAACCGGGCCGGTATTGAACCAGCGACGGTTGCCTTTGCTGCGAGAATCGCGGCCTACGGCCTGGGTCAGGCGGTCGAGAATAATCGCGAGGATAACGATCCCGACGCCGCCCACGGTGGCAAGGCCCATATCCAGACGGCCGATACCGCGCAGTACCATCTGGCCCAGACCGCCGACGGCGATCATCGAGGCGATAACCACCATCGACAGCGCCAGCATCAGCGTCTGGTTCACACCGGCCATAATGGTCGGCATCGCCAGCGGCAACTGCACTTTGAACAGCATCTGGCGCGGGCTGGCACCAAAGGAGCGCGACGCTTCGATAAGGTCGGCCGGTACCTGGTTAATCCCGAGAATGGTCAGACGCACAATCGGCGGCAGGGCAAAGATAATGGTCACCACCACGCCCGGTACGTTACCGATACCGAACAGCATGACGATCGGCACCAGATAAACGAACGCTGGCGTGGTCTGCATCGCATCGAGCAGCGGCCGGATAATCTTTGACGCCCGTGGGCTGCGCGCCAGCCATATGCCGAGCGGCAGGCCTATCACCACGCAGAACAGCAGCGCGGTCAGCACCAGGGCAAGCGTAATCATCGCCTGAGACCACGCGCCGATAGCGCCGATAGCAATCAGCGAAATCAGAGTCGCAATGCCCATACCGACGCTGGAAATCTGCCAGGCGATCAGGGCGAAAATAATAATCGCCACCGGTGCAGGCATCCCCAGCAGCAGCTGCTGGAAGGCGCTCAGGATGTAATCGACGGGCACGCGAATGCCCTGGAATACCGGACGGAAGTGCGTGACCACCCAGTCGATCCCCTGCGTCACCCAGCTATCAAGCGGGATCAGCGTTTTATGGAACGGGTCCATAATATTGAAGTGCTCCGGCTGTGGTGCGGGCGCGTTATGCAGCCAGTCGGCGCCGCCGCCGGACGGTGCTGATGCCGGTGAACCCCAGGCATCGGCGGAGTTAGCTGCGCTATCGGCAGCCGGTGTGGTATCCCACGGATTTGATTGATCAGCCATTGTTTGTTGCCCCCTCGCGATCTAATGCCTGTAGCAGCATTCTTTTTGAAATAACGCCGACGTACTGCTGTTCTTCTCCAACAACCGGTACGGCGCAGGGCGCATGACCCACGTGAGAGAGCAATTCGCTGAGCGGCGTCTGGGCATCAACGGCCAGCGGCTCGTCAATTAATGCCGCCTCGATTCCCTGATTCGCCTTTAGGGCCTCTTTCAATGAATCGATGGAGACAATGCCAACAAACTTATTACCGCGTTCGATGACGTAACCATATTCACGGTCATCATCCTGTAATAATTTCAATGCCGAACGAGGGCCGAAACCTGGCGTTTTACGGATAAGGCCATCCGGATTACGGCGGGCAATATCTTTGGCGCTAAAGACCTGGCTAATATCCACGCCGCGGAAGAAGGTGCGGACATAATCATTGGCCGGGTTATTCAGAATTTCATCAGGCGTGCCGACCTGTACCACTTCGCCATTTTGCATAATGGCAATACGGTCGCCAATTCGCATCGCTTCATCGAGATCATGGGAAATAAAGACCACGGTGCGCTGATGCTTCGCCTGTAATTTTACCAACTCATCCTGCATCTCGGTGCGGATTAATGGGTCGAGCGCCGAGAAGGCCTCATCCATTAATAGAATGTCGGGGTTGATGGCGAGCGCGCGGGCTAAACCGACGCGCTGACGCATGCCGCCGGAGAGTTCGTCCGGGTAACCATGAGCGTAGTTCTCAAGGCCAACCTGACGCAGCGCGTCCAGCGCTTTCTCCTGACGTTCCTGGGCGGGAACGCCGGCGAGATCCATGCCGAAGGCGGTATTTTCCAGCACGCTCATATGCGGCATGAGCGCAAATGACTGGAATACCATCGCGATTTTTTTACGGCGAACTTCCCGCAGCTCGGCATCGGATATTTTGGCAATATCCATACCGTCTATCAGCACCTGACCGCGAGTCGGTTCTATCAGACGATTGAGAAGGCGTACCATGGTGGATTTGCCAGAGCCAGATAACCCCATGATGACAAATATCTCGCCTTCTTCAATGGCCAGACTGGCGTCTTTAACGCCAAGTGATAATCCAGTTTTATCGAGAATTTGCTCTTTGGTAAAACCTTTCTCGATATATTTAAATGCTCGCTGTGGGTGCTCGCCGAATATTTTATAAAGATTCTTAACTTCTAATTTAACTGCCATGCAATATGCGATTTCCTGTTTTTAGTTTATGTCGATATGCTACCTGATGAAAATAATGACCTGTTTATACCCTAGCATACTGAGACGATGTGACAACCCTCAATCCGTTTTCAATCGAAATAGCCAATAGGGTGATATCGCCGTCATTTCCCATGATATAAGGGCTGAGGGCGAATTGACGCCGATTGATTTTTTTATGAATTTCGATGCGAAATTTGGTTGAGATCTAAAAAACGGCATGAATATTGTCTGAAAAATCACTGCCGAATTTTGAGTGATATTTGTATGATGATGGCGATTTTTTGAGAAATATCCGGGTAATCATCAGGGGGATATTTGGCAGGGAAATGGAGAATAATGGAGGGAAATTAATGCCCGCAAATAGCGATTATTTGCGGGCGTTTTTTTATTACATCCGCATGCTGACGGCAAGGCGGTTAAAGGCGTTCATCAGGCTGATGGCGAAGGTCATATCGCTAATCTGCTCGGCGCTGAAATGAACCAGCAGCGGTTGGTACACGCTGTCTTCCGCGCGGTTTTCCGCGATGTGGGTCAGATCTTCGGCCCAGGCCAGCGCTGCACGCTCGGCATCGCTGAAGTGATTGCTCACTCGCCATCCCGCCAGCGCATCCAACTTCACCTGGTCCACGCCAGACTTACGCAGCGCTTTGCTGTGCATCTCCAGACAGAAGGCGCAGCCGTTAATCTGCGACACGCGCAGGTAAAGCATCTCCAGCAGGGGGCGCTCCAGCGAGCTTTTTTCCAGGGCGATGCTGGCTTGAACCAGCCCGGCATAGACGTTTGGGCTCAGTTCACTATAGGGTTGGCGTAATGCAGTCATATTGTCACTCCTCGTTCAAGATGGGACAAAAATAGCACTATAATGGTCTTAAAAAGATAGCCATATTTGGAGTAAAAAATAAGACCATGAAACCGGGCGGCGTACCACGCTATCAGCAGATTGCCAGAGCGCTGAAAGCGGCGATAGAACAGGGTGAACTGAAGGCGGGCAGGCGCTTACCCTCCAGCCGGGTTTATGCGCAGGAGCTTGGCGTTTCAAGGGTGACGGTGGAAAACGCCTACGGCGAGCTGGTGGCGCAAGGCTGGCTGGAGCGTCGCGGGCAGGCGGGCACGTTTGTAAGCGATCACTTAACTCTTGAACCGGTTGCCGCCGAGCCTCTCGGTTTTGGCGGGGAGCACTTCCAGCCGCAGCCTTTCCAGCTTGGCCTTCCCGCGCTGGATCTCTTTCCCCGCGGCCAGTGGGCACGAGTGATGGGGCATAGGCTGCGCATACAAACCCGCTTCGACCTTGCGCTGGGCGACGTGTGCGGTGAACTGTCTTTGCGTCAGGCCATCGTCGAATATCTTCGTCTCTCCCGGAGCATTGAATGCGAGGCCGAACAGGTGTTTATCACCTCCGGCTACGCAGCTTCTATGGGGCTTATCCTGCAGGCGCTGGAGGCGCGTGGGGAGGGAATGTGGATGGAAGACCCCGGGTTTCCGTTGATTCGTCCGGTCATTGAACAGGCGGGCGTGACGCTACATCCGGTGGCGGTAGATGAGGACGGCATGGACGTAGAATGGATAACCCAGCGCCCCACGACCGCGCGCTTTGCGCTGCTCACCCCGGCCCATCAAAGCCCCACCGGCGTGGCGCTGTCGCTGCCACGACGTCGACAGCTGCTGGATTGGGCTGCGCATCATGACGCGTGGATTATTGAAGATGATTACGACAGCGAGTTTCGCTATCAGGGAAAACCGCTGCCGCCGCTCAAAAGCCTGGATGCGCCGCAGCGGGTGATTTACGCCGGAACCTTCAGTAAATCGCTGTTCCCGGCGCTGCGTACCGCATGGCTGGTGGTGCCATTACCGCTGGTGGCGGCATTTCGTCGGCAGGCACAGCGGCTGGCCTGCCCGGTTCCGGTGCTCTGTCAGCAGACGCTGGCGGATTTTCTGCGCGAAGGGCACTTCTGGCGGCATCTGAAGAAGATGCGCGTTCACTATGCCGAGCGTCGGCGCTGGCTGGAAACATCGCTACGGGCTAACGGCTTTCGTGTGCAGGAGCAGTTGGGGGGGATTCAACTGGTGGTGACGGTAGACGGTGACGACCGACTCATGGCGCAGCGGGCCAGACAAGCGGGGCTGGCGGTGCAGGCGGTAAACGACTGGCGAATCGGCCAGCGAGGCCAGGCCGGGCTTATCATGAGCTTTACCAATATCGTGTCGCAGCAGATGGCCGATGCTCAGGTCGCGGCGTTGAAGGCCGCCATAAATTAAAAACCCCCGGGTATCAAAGATACTCCGGGGGGAGACGCGTTTTTATTATCAACATCGTTGTGATGATATTATCGACGACTGCCTAATAATACGCCAATAAAAATCCCCACTGCCGCGGCAGCGCTCACACTTTGCCACGGTTTATCACGAATATAGTCATCGGCACAGCCCGCAACGTCACATACGCTTTGCTGTATGCGGGTACGACCATTAATGCGCGCGCGTGTTTCGCTCAGCAATTTCTTCGCATTGTGGCGGACGGCCTCAATTTCGTCTTTGTCTTCACTGGCCCAGCTCTTCAGGATGCTCTCAAGGCTGTCGGCTAATTGGCTGACGTCATTATGAATATCCTGGACTTCATCATCAGCATCATGGCGATTAAGTGATTTAAACATGAGGTTCTCCACAAATTTTGTTGGAGCAATAAGTGTAGGTCACCCGACATAATTTGCCGGAGATTGGCAGGTTTCTGGAATTATCTGAAAGCGAGGCGAATACTGATTACGGTAAGGTGGCGATGCAGTAAAAGATAAAGAGGATAATATATGTATTTACGACCTGATGAGGTGGCGCGCGTTCTTGAAAAAGCGGGCTTTACCATGGATGCGGTAACCCCGAAAGCCTACGGCTACCGCCGTGGTGAGAATTATGTGTACGTCAACCGCGAAGCGCGAATGGGGCGCACGGCGCTGATCATTCATCCGGCGCTGAAAGATCGCAGTAACAAATTTGCCGAACCGGCTTCTGATATTAAGGCCTGCGATCACTACGCAGAGTTTCCGCTCTATTTAGGCGGCGAAGTTGAGCAGCATTACGGCATCCCGCACGGTTTTAGTTCACGAATGGCGTTAGAGCGCTTTATTGATGGGCTATTTGGCGAGAAGTTGTAAGTAAGTGACTGGCTTGGCCAGTCACTTATACCAATATGATTATGCTTTTGCCTGGGTGTACTGTTCCACGCGGAACAGGCGACGGCAGAAATCCAGGAAGTAGCCGTATGCGGCTCCCATCACCAGCGATACCACGGCGTTAGAACTGACCGCCGCCAGGATCTGGTGCCAGTCGGCACCGACGCTCAGCAGAATCAGCACATACACCGGCGACTGGAAGGTGACATAAGCCAGCGGATCCGCCACGCGTTTTACCCAACCCGCCGGGCTAATGCGAGCCGCCTGTCGCATAATAAAGTCGCGATAAATACCGTACGGCCACGCAATAATAATGTTGACCGGGATAGCAACCAGGCGCGATGAAAGTGACTGCTCAAAGGTCATTCCTGAGAGAAATATTTCAATCATCATGTTCACGACGGAACAGTAGACAACCATGGCGAAAGTGTCTGCTGCCGCATGACGCAGGCGTGACTGCGCAGAGAACATCGGTATGCTCCTCGAAAATGAACGGTTAATACAGAAAGTGGTCTGTTTTATGGCGTTTTGGGTTGGTTTAATTGACGTGTATAGATTATCTATCTGGATTGGAACAAACAACTAGTGAAATATTTTTATTTAATGCGCTTTTGTCAATAAAATGCTCTGTTTTTGATTGTTTTATGTTCGCCGCGCTATTTTTGTTTTTGTCGTCTATTTTTCATATAAAAATCATTTAGTTACTCTCTGTTTCGAAATGGTAAAAAAGGATGAGAGATCGTGTGTGTCAGCGCCAAAGCACGGCAATGCTGATTTTTATGTGAATAAGGTCACGTTCAGCGTTTTTATCCGTAAATAAGCGGGTGTTTTGGCGTTTAGTTCTGTGAGAGGTATTTGGAGGATATGCGTGATTTTTGGGTAACTATTCATAAACGTCGAAATGAGGCGGTGAGCGACGCTCACCGCAGCGCAACATCAGCAAACGCCAAAGTCGCCTTCTTCACTATACGGCGCCACGTCCGCCGCCTTTAACGTGTACTGCTTGCCGTTTTCATCGCTGGCCTGTACCGCCACGATGCTGTCTTCATGTGCTTCAATCACTTTTAACTTTGGTCCGCCCATTTTCGGTTGAACCAGATCGCCAGGTGCAAACATCTCAGGTGCTCCTTTGTTATTGAGTGCTTATACGCCGGTGGTGGATGAGCGCCGATTCCACGGCATCACCGCCAGCAGCCGCGCCATGCCGCAAAAACCGGTCACTCCGGCAAAGGTTAACCCTGCGCCCACAAAAGCGCTGAGCAGGAAGAACGCGCTGGAGAGGCTATAGCCGAGCACGACGCCCAGTAAAATTAGCACGCCAGCGGCAATCTGTACCTGGCGCATTAGGGGTAGGGGCTGCGATTTGTCTACCGCGGTAGCGAGGCCGGCCTGACGCCAGGCTTCAATGCCGCCTGCCAGGAGTTTAACCTGCGCCGGGGCCGCGGCAGCGATTAAGCGGCTCTGGTTGTTGCGCGTGCGGTTGCCGGACTGGCAGTGAAAGATAACGACGGTATCGGCGCTGGCTGCAAATGTTGCGCCTTGATCTATGCTGCCGAGCGGCAGCAGGTGAGCGGCGGGGATGTGTTCACGGGCATATTCGTCCGCATCGCGGATATCAACGAGGGTTGCACCTTGCTCAATCAGCGCAAGGGCTGCCTGTGGGGAGATCTCTTCAACGGTCATTTAGCTTCTCTCTTAGGGACAGTAGAGCGTTTTCAAGGTGGCAACAATTTGCTGTACCGCCTCGTTACGGATGGAATAGTAAATCCGCTGGGCATCGCGCTGGCGGTCAATCAGCCCCTCTTCGCGCATGCGGGCAAGGTGCTGAGAGGTAGCCGATGGGCTGAGCCCACTGGCCTTTGCCAGGTCACCGGCGCTGGTGCCGGGGGCATCGCACAGCATGCAGAGGATGAGCAACCGGTTGGGGTTGCTCATCGCTTTTAGCAGCGCTGCCGCTTCACCGGCGCTGGCTCGCAGGCGTTCGCTATCGTTCATATTAATTTAGCCTTTTCTTAATTAAGGTAATGCTAAACTAAAGGAAGAACGTTGGCGAGATAAAAGATCAACTTGTTAATGAAAATGTTAATTCTTCTGCTGGTGGTTTAAAAGTCGACATTTGTGCATAAAAATGCGTGTAGGAATCATCTTAGTTTGGCGCGTGGACCGCATTTTTTGTCATAAACCGCGGTGCGAAAAGTGCGTTGGTGGGTTAATTTCGTTAAGTTTGCCCAGGGAATGTTAAAATAACCCCTTCGTTGGGTCATGTGTTGTGCGCTAATGTTCATCTTAAAATAACATAAGGTGATAATATTTTATTTTTATATATATGGTTTAAATGTCTTTACGGCTATTTTACCAAATAATGCATTGCATCGATTTTTAATACGAATATGATCTTCATCGTATTTCTAATAATTTAATTGTCACTCGCTGTTGGTGAAGTGAAAAATATTAAATCGCCTTTTAATTGTATACATTAATTAGAGCGATGTGGTTACGCATTTAATACCCTGCTGATGGAATAAAGATTTAATAAACATGGAGGATATGACGGCAGAGGCCGGGTGGGTCATATTGGCCTGCAGGGCGGCTGCATAAGTATAAGTTAACCAGAGATCGAAAATGAAAACACAATCCCGCATCATGGCCTGTGCTATTGCCGTATTAGTTACCGGTACCGTTACTGCAGCTCCTCCTTTGGCTTCCACTGCCGGGACTCAGGGTACTGGCGGCGAGGTGAAATTTACCGGCGAAATTACGGATGCCTCCTGCAACGTAGACAGCAATAGTGCAAACCAGAGCGTTGACCTCGGTAAATGGGCGAAAACCTACTTTACCGGTACCGGTGTTGAGTCAACCAAAACAGCCTTCCACATTAAAGTCAAAGATTGCCCAAACTCCGTTAAGCAGGTAGCTGTCCTGTTTGACGGTAACACGGATGCGCAGGAACCTTCGCTGCTCAAGGTGAACGGCGGTGCGACCGGTGTGGGTATCAAACTGTACGAACATGACCAGAGTAAGCAGATAATCCCAGGGTCCGTGTCGGAAAAGCAGCCGGTAACCTCTGGCTCATCGGCTAATGGTTCTGCCGATCTGATCTTCTATGCAAACTACGAGGCCACTGGTGCAACCGTCGCGAGCGGTGCAGCCGATGGTGTAGCTGATTTTAATATGATCTACAACTAATGAATCCGAGAGCAGAAGGCGACTTCTGCTCTCTTTTTTTCATTCTGGATGGTTGGGTACTCCCATGAATCGTTGGACTATGAGCGTTGCTCTTTCTTTATTTTTTGTCTCGGTGACGGCACAGGCCGGTATTGTCATGGGCGGTACTCGAGTCATTTATGAAGAAGGTAAGCGTGAAGCTTCTATATCGGTAACGAACGCCGATGAAACCGTTCCCTATTTGGTGCAGTCGTGGGTTGAAAATTACACCGCTAGCGATAAAAGCCAGCCGCCGTTTATTGTCACACCGCCGCTGTTTCGCCTCGACCCGGAACAAAAAAACGTTCTCCGTATTAATTTTACCGGCGCGAAACTTCCTGCCGACCGTGAGTCTGTTTTCTGGCTGAATGTGAAAAGTATTGCGCCATCGAATAAGAACGACACGAATAAATTACAGGTCAATATTAAATCGAAGTTTAAGATTTTCTATCGCCCGAATAATCTTGCCGGTGAGGCCAACGACGCGTTTCAACAGCTGACGTTTGAAACGCGCGGCGCCAGCCTGGTCGCGCATAATCCTACGCCGTACTTTGTCTCTTTCTTCTCATTATCTGTCGGCGGCGTTGATTTGGAATCACCGGGGATGATTGCCCCGTTTGGCGATAGAACCTGGTCCATCAGACGCACCGGTGTGGTGAAGTGGCGGGCGATCAACGACTTTGGCGGCGCGACTGACTTCGCGCAACGGTAACCGTTTTGTCGGCTTCTCTTGTGAAAAAATATACTCCTGATATGCCGTCCGACGAGGCGACGGTTGCTGCTAGCACCCTGCTGGCCTGCGTACCGACGGCGCTACTGCTGTTGTGCTACCACGCCCCCGCCAGGGCGGACGATTATTTTGACCCGGCGGCGGTGGAGCTAAGTGACCCGCAGCAGAAAACCGCTGACCTGCACTATTTCGCCAAATCCGGCGGCCAGCAGCCGGGGCGCTATCCGGTGTCGGTGTGGGTTAACAACCAGCAGGTAAGCCAGGAAACGATTGAATTTGTGGAAGACGATGGCCAGCTGCTGCCGCGCCTGACCACGGCTCAGCTTGCCGAATACGGCGTCAATGTCAGCGCCTTTGCCACGTTCAATCAACTGCACGACGGCGAACCGCTGACTCGCATCGAGCGATTTATTCCCAACGCCAGCAGCAAGTTTGACTTCACCGCGCAACGGCTGAATCTGAGCATTCCGCAGGCGGCGATGAACCAGCAAAGCCAGGGGTACGTGGATCCGGCACGCTGGGATGACGGTATTCCGGCGGCCTTTGTCGACTACAACCTGACCGGGGCGCAGGCGCGACAGGACGGCGGCGACAGCCGTACCAGCTACCTGAACCTGCGCAGCGGCGTTAACCTTGGCAGCTGGCGGCTACGCAATATCGCCGCGATGCAGTACGACAAAACCCGCCGTTGGCGCTCGCAAAGCACCTATCTGCAGCGCGATATTCGGGCGCTGAAAAGTCAGCTGCGAATGGGGGATACCTATACCAACGGCGATGTTTTTGACAGCGTGCAGTTTCGCGGTGTGCAGCTGATGTCGCAGGAGGAGATGCTGCCGGATAGCCAGCGCGGTTTCGCCCCGGTAATTCGCGGAATGGCGCACAGTAACGCTAAAGTGACCGTCTCCCAGCACGGCTACGTGATTTATGAAACCTTCGTGGCCCCTGGTGCATTCGCGATCAATGATCTCTATCCCACCGCGCAAAGCGGCGATCTGGAGGTGACGGTGACCGAGAGCGATGGATCGGTACGCCATTTCACCCAGCCGTTTTCCGCCGTGCCGTTTATGCTGCGCCAGGGGCGCATAAAGTACAGCGCCAGCATCGGACGCTATTACTCAACCCAACCGCAGACCCGTCAGCCGCAGTTTATGCAGTCGACGCTATTTTACGGCCTGCCCGCCGATATCACTTTCTACGGCGGAGCGCAGTTGGCGGATGACTATCAGGCGTGGTCGGTTGGCCTGGGCCACGGCTTTGGCGAACTGGGGTCGCTGGGGGCTGATTACACCAGCGCCGCCACCCGAACGCCTTCCGGGCAACGCTTTCGCGGTAACTCCGCGCGGTTGCAGTACCAAAAGAGCTTCTCCTCTACCGGCACGACGCTGAGCCTGGTGAGCTATCGCTACTCCTCCAGCCGCTATTACGATTTTGGCGAAGCGAATGCGCTGGAGGGGCGCTACGGCGTCTCCGATAACAAGCGCAGCCGAGAGGAGCTGTCGCTGTCGCAGTCGCTCGGCGATATGGGCAGCCTGTCCGCGTCGGCCTGGACCCAGACTTACTGGCATTCACAAGGACAGGATGAGACCGTGCACGTCGGTTTTTATAGCGCCTGGAAAGGGATCTCCTGGGGCGTGGGCTACTACTTTACGCAGTCGACCCAGAACAATAAGAGCGATCGTTCGTTCTCCTTTAACCTGAATATCCCGCTGGGCAGCCAACTGGCGGACAGCTCCGTCAGCTACAGCACCACCTCCGATAATAACGGCTATACCTCACAGCAGGCCTCACTGTACGGTTCGGCGCTGGAGAAAAATAATCTCTACTACACCGTTCAGCAGGGGTACGGCAACAAGGGGCAGGGGAGCAACAGCGGCGTGTCGTTGGATTATCGCGGCGGCTATGGTGAAACGCAGCTGGGTTATCAGCACGATAACGTGAATAGCCAGGTGACCTGGGGGGCGTCAGGGTCGATTGTGGCGCATCCGCACGGCGTTACCTTCGGTCAGTATACCGGCGATAGCTTTGCTGTCGTGCGGGCACCGGGCGCCAGCAACGTCGATATTCAGAACGGCACCGATCTGCACACCGACTGGCGCGGCTACGCCATTGTGCCGACGCTCACCGCCTATCGGAAAAATGATATCAGCCTTGATACCGAATCGTTGCCTGACGACGCCGACGTGGAGCTACAGGCGCAGACCGTGATCCCCGACGGTGGTGCCATTGTTGAAGCCGACTACCACACCCATATCGGTAGCCGCGTGCTCTTTACGCTGCGCGGCGCGCAGGGCCCATTACCGTTCGGTGCCAGCGCGCGTCTGATTGGGGACGACGAGGCGGCATCCGGCATTGTGGCGGAGCAGGGGCAGGTTTATCTCAGCGGGATGCCGGACGAGGGCACCGTTGAAGTCAGCTGGATGGACAGTCGCGTCGCGAAGACCTGCCATGCCCGTTACCATCTTCCCACTACTATGCAGGCTAAACCGGTGAAAACGGTTAGCGCGCAGTGTCTCTAAAAGGTGTACCTATGTGCAGAAGCCACGTCGTTATCCGCCTGTTTATTCTGCTGGTTGTGGCCTGCGGCTGCCCGCGCGTGTGGGCGGAAAGCTGCAGTAATACCATCGGCGATATGACGATCAATACCCAGAACATACAGTATCTGCCCACGCTACCGGTGAACTCGCAGATGTCACACTCTATGGCCGACAACGGCAGCGGGGTGCGATTTACCTGCGATCTCCAACTGCCCGCCGCGGACTGGAAGCGGGTGGTTTATCAGCAGGTCGATACCTCGGGCTCGGCGTTGGCCGTCAACGGGGTGCATATTTTCGCCACTCAGCTTTCGGGGCTTGGCTATTCGCTGGGCTTTCAGTGCAACGGCGGCGCGGTGCACTATATCGACGGCAGCCGTTCTCCGGCAGGGAGTCACTCGGCGACGATTTGCGACAGCGATGATCTGCCGGCGCTGCTGACGCAAAAAGAGATCGTGATTAAAGCCTACGTCACTTTCTACAAAACCGGCGATGTGAATCTGTCCGGTGGCAACCACACCAACGTGAACGCCCAGCCGCAGGTCGGCAAACTGTTTGTGGAGCAGCGATCCTCGGCGGTTAACGGTACGACCAGTACATCGCCGACCTTTCTGGGGCTATCGGCGCTGAACGTGGATATCGGTGCCAGCGGCAGTTGTCAGGTGACCACGCCGACCATCAACGTGAAGTTGGGTGCGGTGAATAAAACGGAGTTTAAGGGGGTGAATACCACCGGTGGCACCGCGCAAAACTTTGCGATCCCGGTTTACTGTTCCCAACCTACCGATGTGCGCATTGGCTTTTTTGGTCAGGAAGCCGACCCGGCATTCCCGGATACGCTGGCGATTACGCAGATGAGCGGCGCGGCTGGCGGCGTCGGCGTGAAGCTGAGCTACGGCAACAACGGCGCGCCCGCCCCGGCTGCGGGGACGGCGGTACGTATCAACGAAGCGGCTAATCTGCCTCTGCTGAAAACGGTGAAGGCAAGCCAGGCCGCTAACGCCGAGCGCATTAACTATACCGCCCAGTATGTGCAGACCGGCAGCGTGGTGAGTGCGGGGATGGCGAACAGTATGGCGACGTTTACGCTTATTTATAACTGAGGATGGGGAGAGGGAGAAAACCGCACAGTTCGGTCCCCTCGCCCCTTTGGGGAGAGGGTTAGGGTGAGGGGGAAAAGACATCACTACTGCGCAGGCTTCTGCGCGTGCAAAATCCGCTGCGTCTCATCGTCACTGAGTGTGTAATCAAAGAAGCGCTGATAGAAATCCTGCGTCACCTTCGCCATATCCACCCCAGGGAAACTGGCAGGGTGCAGCATCAGCGCCGCCCACTGGATCTGCAGTGCGCTTTCGGTGCCGTAACGATCCCACGGGAATACCCCGGCCGGGTTTTGCAGCACCTTGCCGTTTTTCACCGCCTTGAGCTCCGAGAACAGCGCCGCGTAAGGTGAGTCGGCAATCTGCCCGCTGTTTACCCCGAGAATAATCACGTCCGGTTGCCAGGTAAGCACCCGCTCCGGCGACACCTCTTTCATATTGCCCTGAATCTCCGCCGCCGCATTTTTACCCCCGGCGAGGTGAATCCAGGTATCAATCAGCGTCTGGCTGCCGTCCACCTTCAGCGGCTTCAGCGACTGAATATGCAGCACGCTGGGCCGCTGCTCGGCGGTCAGCCCGCGCATTTTGCTTTGTACGGTATCGATAGTGGTTTGCAGATACTGGTTATAGGCCTTTGCCCGCGCCCGTGCGTCGTCGGTGCCCAGCACTTCAGCGGTGGTGGCGACCGATTTCATCAGCGATGGATAGTCGGTAAAGGCCATTTGTAGCGTAGGCAGCCCTGCCTGGCGGTAGCTCTCCGCTTTATCATTGCCCGCAGAGGTGAACACCACGTCCACCTTTTTAGCCAACAGGCTTTCGGGATTAAATGCGGTACCGCGAACCTGCAGAGCCTGATTCAACGTCGGCGCGATTTTGAACATCCACGGCTGGCTTTCCGGATGGTTGACGGTGGCGACGATTTTACTGCCCGCCCCCAGGGTCATCAGCACCGAGTGGTGCGCAAACCAACCGTCGGCGATGGTGTTTACCTGGTCGGGAACGGTAACGGTATGACCGGCATCATCCACGACCTGGCGGGAAGCCAGGGCGGGGAAAGCCAGCCAGGCGCAGAGTAACCACGCTTGGCGACGTTTCATCTACTTACTCCTTAAAAATCAATCTGCATAGAGAGTTGAGCCTCTCGCGGTGCTCCAAGCTGAGCGCTGGCGTTGCCTGCGCCGGTATAACCGGTTAATGCGCCCGGAACCACGTTGGTCCAGTAGCGGCGGTTAGTCAGGTTGGTGACATCCAGACGGAAGGTCACGGGGGTGTTGTACATTCGGGTGGCATAGCTTGCCCCGGCATCAACCGTGGTGTAGCTGCCTACCCAGCTGTCATTGGCGTTATCGGTCGCGCGGCGGCCAACGTAGCGCACGTTGGTATCCACATCGACGCCCGGTAGCTGCTCAATGCTGTAAACCGCCAGCATACTTGCCGTGAAGCGCGGTGCGCCGACCACCTGTTTGCCGTCGGCGCTGGCGTCTTTGGTGTCGTGCAGGCGTGGATCAAGCCAGGTCGCGCCGCCGAACAGGCGTAGGTTATGGGTGACGTGGCCGTCGGCCATCAGTTCCAGACCGCGGTTTTTCTGCGTGCCGTCCTGGGCAAAATCACCGTTGTCATTGGTATACGCGAAAGGACGTTTCGCCTGGAACAGCGCCGCGGAGAGCATCAGGTCGCGCATTGGGGCATATTTCGCGCCCACTTCCACCTGATGGCTGCGGTACGGGTCGAGGATCTGCCCGGCGTTGTTTGCGCCGCTCGGCGCGGTATCGCCCTGCTGCATGCTGTCAGCCCAGGTGGTGTAGAGCGTGATGTTATCGATAGGTTTGTACATCAGGCTGGCCGAACCGCTGGCGCCGTTATCTTTTTTGTCGCTGGTCTGTGAGCCGGTCTTGTTGTAGTTGCTGACCGTAAACAGGTTTTCGCTACCCGAAAGCAGCAGGCTCCACTGCGGGCTGAAGTGCAGGGTGTCGCTCAGCAGGAAAGCATGCTGGGTGGTGGTCGCTGATTGATAGCGCTTATTAAAGTCTGGATACGGCGGACGTGGGTAGACCGGGTGTTGATCCAGTGAGGATTTACCCAGCGTAAAGGTGCCGCCGTCGACCGGGTTATAGTTTTTCCACACGAAGCCGCGCACCCCGGTGCTGATGTCGTGGGTCAGCCAGCCGGTGTCGACGCTGCCGGTCAGGTTCGCCATATAGCTGTTGATGGTAAAGCGGCTGGCGGCGGAGTCGGAGGTCGTGGTGGTGTAGCTGCCATGATTATCGGTCAGGGTATTGGTGACGGTGGTGGATTCGCGGTCGGCAATCTGACGCAGCACGCCGACGTCCAACAGCCAGTTGCCGTCAAAGTCATGCTTCAGGTGCAGGCTGGCGGTGCTGGTTTCATCACCGTTACCAGCATAGCTCTGGCCGTACTGCGCTTTGGTCGGGTCGAGCGGGGAAGGGAAATGCACCCCTTTTGCCAGCGCGAAGGAACCCGGCATGCCTTTTTCGTAGTAGTGGTAGTAGCTGAAGTTGCTCTCGAGCACCGTTTTATCAGTGAGCTGGAAGTCGAGGCCAAGACCGGCATACTGACGACGTTTGTGGCTGCCGCTGGTGTAACCGTGGCCTTCGTCGTTGAGCAGGTTGAGGCGGTATTTCACGCGGTCGCCGTCATCGATCGGGCCGCTAAAGTCCATTGAGGTCAGCGTGCCGTTGCCGGTGCTGCCGCCGACGGTCACGCGGTGCAGCGGGGTATCCGTCGGGCGTTTGGAGACCAGATTAAACATCCCCGCCGGGTTCGCCGGGCCGTACAGCGAGCCCGCCAGGCCGCTCAGCACTTCAACGCTCTGGAACTGCTCGGCCGGGTATTCGGTGGTGGAGACGGCGTTCAGGCCATCAATCATATGGTTCTGCACCACGCTGCCCTGCATGCCGCGGGTTTGTGGGCGAACCCCGTCACCCTGTACGGAAGGCATATAACGATAGACATCTTTGACGCTTTTGAGCTGCTGCTCGTTGATAAGCGGCGAGGAGAGGGTCTGAACTGACCAGGGAACATCCATCACCGTCCGTTTACCCAGACTACCTAAAGTGGTCTGCTTCTCTGAAGCCGGTGGCTCCTGCGCGCTGCTGTTATCGGCAGCGGCGGCGCTGGCAGAGACCACCATGGTGTCCTCCGCATAGCCAGATTGCGACATCGCCAGGCACGAGAATGCCAGGAGCCCCGAAGCGAGCGGTATTGTTTTATTATCGAACATTTTTAAATTCAGTGTGTTAGCCGAAAGACTGGTGGTAACCGGGTTACCATCTACGCATGAGGGGAACAGCTATTATTATTTGTATGACGAATATCATGGGGAATATCGTTATATATGTCAATACACAGCGAGTGGTAGGTAAAACGGGAGGCAGATGTGTAGCGTTGTTATGACAGGCATAAAAAAAGCCGCATTAGCGGCTTTTTTTGACTTAGTAACGTACTGTTATTCGCTGACTTTTTTCTCAAGCTCAGCGGCACCGTCTTTGGTTTTATCCCAGCCTTTCTGCGCCCCTTCTTTAGTGGCGTCCCACCCTTTCTGGGAAACATCTTTGGTTTTATTCCAGCCTTTCTGGGCGCCTTCTTTGGTGGCATCCCACCCTTTTTCGGTCCCTTCTTTGGTTTTATGCCAGGTTTTCTGAGCGCCTTCGCTCACCTGACTACCTACGCTGTCGCTCTTACCTTCGGTGGCGTGCTTAGACTTCAGCTTAAGCTCTTCACCCTGGTTTTGTGTCTGATGCAGCTTTTCTTTCGCGGTATTCGCGTTTGCCTGCGCCTGGGCAACCGTGTCGTCGGTGGCGTGTGTGGTCGCTGCGAAAACAGGGGAAGCCAGCAGAAGCGCTGAAAGTGCAATTGTTGTTTTTTTCATAACAAATCCTCATCAGTTTGTGAGCGTTAGAAAGGATGGCACAGACGTTTGGATGAGGCTTTAGGAATAAACTGTAATTGAATCATCGTGTTCCAACAGGCGGTTTTGGCGAGTGCGCTAAACCGCCTGTGAATCATCATCTTTCCAGTACGATCAGCGGGGCGTCATCGCGGGTTCGGGTCACGGCGACTTCCGCTTGATAGAGGTTACGCAGCGCGGACTCTGTCAGCACTTCCTGTGGCGTGCCGTTATCGACAACCTGGCCTTTTTCCAGCAGCACGATACGGTCGGCGTAGCGTGCGGCAAGGTTGAGGTCGTGCAGTACGCAGCAGACGTTAAACTGCCGCAGCTGCACCAGCTCGCGCAGCAGGCGGAACAACTGCTGCTGGTGGTGAATATCCAGCGCCGAGGTGGGCTCGTCGAGAAACAGCCATTTTGGCGTGGGTTCCGGCTCCCAAAGCTGCACCAGCAGGCGCGCCAGCTGTACCCGCTGCTGTTCGCCGCCGGAGAGATGGCGATAATCCCGGGCGGCCAGTTCACGGCAGCCGCACAGCGCCATGATGTGCTCCGTCTCGTCGCGCGGGTTGCTGCTGCGATGCGGGTGGCGGCCCATGCGGATCACCTCCATCACGCTAAAGGGAAACGCCATATCCTGGTTCTGGCGCATCACCGCGCGAGTGCGGGCTAGCGTCTCCGTTGGCCACTCCCCCAGCGCTTTGCCAAACATCGAGCAGGTGCCGCTATCGGGTTTCAGGTAACCGGTCAGCTGGCGCAACAGCGTGGATTTTCCCGCGCCGTTGGGGCCAAGAATAGCGACTATCTCTGCGCCGGGAAGCGTTAGCGAAACGTTATGGGTCAGGCGACGGCCGTTGATGCTGTAGGTGAGATTCCGGGCTTCAATCATAGTGCTCTCCGTGTCCGCAGGATCAGCCAAAGAAAATAGGGGCCGCCAATCAGGCTGGTGAGCAGGCCGACCGGCATTTCAGCAGGCTGCACCAGCGTGCGCGCCAGGGTATCCGCAACCAGCAGCAGGCAGGCTCCGGCCAGCGTTGAGCAGGGCAGCAGCCAGCGGTGGTCGGCACCAATGGTCATACGGATAAGATGCGGAATGACCAGGCCGATAAAGCCAATCACGCCGCTTACCGACACCGCAGCACCCACCAGCAGAGAGCTGAGCAACAGCAGCAGTTGGCGCTTGCGCTTGACGTTCACGCCGAGGTAGTGCGCCTCTTCATCGCCCAGTTGCAGCAGGTTCAGCGTGGTGGCAAGCCAGGCGGTGGCGATCATCGCTGGAACGGCAAATGAGGCGGCAACCAGCAGCGTAGGCCACTGCGCCTGCCCCAGGCTGCCCATCATCCATAGGGTCAGCTGACGCAGCTGCTGTTCATCGCCGACGTAGCTCAGGATGCCGATCGCCGCGCCGCAGAGCGCGTTGATGGCAATCCCCGCCAGCAGCAGCTGGATCATGCCGCCGTGCTGGTGGCGCAGGCTAATCAGGATGATCACGGCGCACACCACCAGGCTGCCGACGACGGCGAAAATCATCTGTTCGTACAGCAGAAAAGCCGCGGGGAGCGAAACGGGGAAGATAATGGCGACCCCGACCATCAGCGCCGAGCCGCTGCTCACCCCTAACAGACCGGGGTCGGCCATCGGGTTACGAAACAGCCCCTGCATGATCACCCCGGCGGTAGCCAGCGCGCCGCCAACCAGCACCGCCAGCAGCACGCGTGGAAGACGAATGTTGAGCCAGATGTCGCGGTAGTGCGCATCCTGCAACGAGGCGAAGGTGATTTTTAGCGCCCCCTGGCTGGCACCGACCAGCACAAGGGTCGCCAATATCAGCAGCAGGCCGATAAAAACGCTGAAAGAAGAGAGTGAACCCTTGAACACGCAAAGCTCCGTTACATCGATGCGGCGCGATGTACCGCGCCGCAGGGGAATTACGCCGGTTTGAGGCCCGGTTCAACCAGGCTGTAAACCTGCTGGTCGAGCGCCGGGGCGCTGGCTAATGCCTGAATATGTGCGGCGACGTCTGCGCGCTGCACAAATCCGTGGACTTCCTGTTGCTGTATGCGCAGCGCGTTACCGGTCGCCTCACCGCTAAGCAGCCCAGCAGGGCGCAGAATGGCGTAGTCCAGCGTACTGGTTTGCAGCCAGCTTTCCGCCAGGCTTTTCTCGCGAACGGCCTGACCAAACGCCGCTTTGGCGCGTGGAGAGAGGAACGGCCAGCTGTCGCCGCAGCCAAGTGAGGTCACCAGAATCATCCGGCGAATGCCCGCTTTTTCGGCTTCATCAATCACCGTGCGGTGGGCGAGATAATCCTGCGCGCCGCCCATGGTGGAGATAACCGTTGCCGTTTCACCGGCGGCCTGACAGGCCCTGGCGACCATGTCAGCGTCGCAGGCATCGCCAATAAAAACCTGTGCGCCTAGTGCTTCCAGCCGTGCGGCGGCCTCTGGGTTGCGCACCAGCGCGACCACCGGGCGTTTTTCTGCCAGTGCCAGTTCGGCCGTGAGCGCACCGACGCCTTTACCGCCCGCGCCAAACATTAACCACGGGGTCATCATGCCTCTCCCTTCAGCACGGCGGCGAGGGTACGGAAGGCGTCAACCTGCTCGCTCAGCAGCTGACGATGATCGTCGCGGCCGAGGAAAATTTTAAACATCGCGCTGCCTGCGGCGTTAAAGAACAGGATTGAGGCGGTATCCATCGCCATAAATTTGCGTTCTACCAGGGCAATGTGGGTGCAGTTTTCTGCCTTGATGTGCCCGGTCATGCCCTTCTTGCCGCGCAGGTTGAAGTAGCCGTGGCGGTGGAAGCCGGACGGCAGTTCGCCGGTGAATTCCAGAATCACATCGGCGGTGTGTACGAGCGTTGTGACTTTGCCCCATTCCGCGACGGTGTCCCACACGGTATCAAACTTGTCGCCTGTCACCAGCGTGTGGGATGGCAGGTTTTTTACCACCTCCAGCAGCGTGGTGTGGTACTGGCTGGCGATCGCTTCCAGCGTGCCGTCAGGCTCGGTTTTTAAAAAGTCCTGTAGGGATACGTTGCTCATCGTTAACTCCTGTTATTGGGTTTCAACCGCAATGCGCGGTGCGTTAAGTGCCTGAATAAGTTCATCAAGAGACTGCAAAATGTTGCTCGCCCAGAAGCGCCCTTCGTTGGTCAGACGCAGGCAGGTTGAGTCGTCGCGCGTCAGCCCAGCGCGGTGCCATTGCGCCAGCAGCGGGGCGAGTTTCGCGGCGTGTGGAGTCAGCGCATCCAGCGGCACGCGAGCGGTTTCAACGCCAGACTGCAGCAGGTGCCGCCACTGGAAGCCGCGCTCGGCGGTACGCATCATCATCATCAGCGGCTTTTTGCCTGCGGCGATGGCGTCGTGCCAGGTATTGAGGTTGCGCTCGACCATCCACGAATAGCCGTTGACGGAGCCGCCCGCGCCGGAGCCCAGCGCCAGGCAGTCTGCGCCCTGTTTAATCAGTAAATTGTAGAGATTGCGCTCGCGGGTGGTGCGTGCCCAGTGGCTGTTGCTAATGCAGCGCCAGCCAGCCTGATCCATAAAGTCGCAGCCCTGAAGGTAGAGATCACGGCGTTCGGCGGGCTGCGGCACGCTGGTACGCCCGTTCTCAACCGCTTTGCCGAGCGGCGTGTTAGGCAGCAGGTTGAGGGCGTAAAGATCGACGCCGTCGAGGCCGATATCGCGGGCGATCGCCAGATCTTCGCCCCACAGCGCGGCGTTCTGGCCGGGCAGACCAAACAACAGATCGCAGACCACCGCCGCGCGGTCGCGCTTGACCAATCCTTCCATAAAGGCGATAGCGGTGGGGCCATCGGAGGTACGGGCCATCTTCTTACGAATTTTGCTGTTAAATGACTGAATGCCGATGGAGAAGCGGTTCGCGCCCGCGTCCAGACAGGCGTCGATTCGCGCATCGTCGAAGTTCAGCACCCGACCTTCAATGGTGATTTCACAGTCCGGCGCCAGCGGCAGACGTTCGCGCAGAGTGGTGATAATGCGTGCCAGATCGCGGGCTGACAGCGCCGACGGCGTGCCGCCGCCGAAATAGACCGCGTGAATAGGCGCGGACTGGTGCAGTACGCTGTCGGCCTCCATCTCGATCTCACGCAGCAGCGCGTCGGTGTAACGCGCGCAGTGATCCTCTTCATAGCGGTTCTGGTAAAAGCCGCAGAAGGTGCAGTGGGTGGCGCAAAACGGAATGTGCAGATACAGCAGGCGCTTACGTGGCGGCGCGGCGTGGTTCAGCACCTCCTGCCAGGTTTGCTCAAGCTGTTCTTTGGCGATAGGCACCGCGCCGCGCCAGGGCATCGTCGCCCGGCGGTCTTTAAAGGGCTGGCCGCCCTCCAGCGCAAAGTGCGGGGTTAAATCCAGGTCGATAGGGGTATTCAACATCATCGGTCTTTCAACATCCTTTAGTGTGGCCAGAACTGGCGGTGCAGCGTTTCAACCGCGTCGGCGACGCGCGGGCCCATGCCGAGGATCAGGGCCTGATCGATAACGACGATGCGCTGGTTTTTCCACGCGTTGGTGCGGGTGATCCCGGCGATCGTGCTCAGGCGGTTAAGATCGCCGTTGACCATTTGCGCGGTGACGATAATCACCTCCGGGTTGGCGGCAATCAGCGCCTCCGCGCTGTAGCTACGATACTGTGGGTGCTGAGCCACGTTGCGGGCCCCGGCGAGCGTCATGATGGCATCGGCAACGCTGCCTTTCCCTGCTACCTGAGGGGCGCTGCCGCCCGCGCTGAGAATAAACAGCGCGTTCACCGGCGCCGGTTTACTGGCGCTGCTCTGCGCGACCTTTTCCAGCCGCTGGCGAATGTTACCCACCAGGGCGGTGCCGCTGTCCTCACGCCCCAGAGCGCTGGCAAGCGTGTGGATATTGGCGTACATCTGCTCGACGGTGGCGGGGACTCGCGGCAGGGTGAGCACGTCGATGTGCTGGCTGCGCAGCTGGTCAAACACCAGCTGCGGACCCGCGTCCTGCCAGGTGATAAAGCGGTTTGGGTGCAGCGATAAAATGCCTTCGCTGCTGAGCTGCTTCCAGTAACCGATGTGCTGCAGCGCGGCGGTTTCCGGCGGGTACGAGGTGGTTTCATCCACCCCGACCACCTGGCTGCCCGCGCCTAGTGCGTAAATCAGCTCGCTGAGCGAACCGCCGGCCACCACGATGCGGTCAGCCGCCTGAGCGCTGAACACGGTGACCAGCGCCAGTAATCCGATAGCCAGTTTTTTCATCATCAGAAGTTCCATGCAAAGCCGACCGCCGCGTTAAAACCCGCCGCCGGAATGGATTCATGCGCCGTGCGGTAGCGTTTATCGGTCAGGTTGTTGAGCGCCAGGTTGACCTGATACTGATCGTTGGCACCGAATTCGGTGTTCACCGCCAGGTTCAGCGTGGCCCAGCCAGGCGTGCGGGTCTCTTCCGTACCGGTATCGTCTTTGGCGCTGGAGGCCGCGCGGATAAAGAGATCGGAAGTGACGTTTGCCGCATTGAGCATGAGCGTGTGTTTCACCCCGACGCGGCCGTTAATGGCGGGCTCGCCGGTATTGGTGGTTTTCCCCGCCGGGGTTTCATATTCGCGGTGGATCAGGTTGCCGCTGACGTACGGTGAAACAACCCAGCCGTTATATTCAGCGCTCAACTCCATGCCCCAGGTGTTGGCGCGGTCAATGTTGTCGTAGTAGTAGCTACTGCGCGATGAGTTGGTCGCACCGTTGCAGATAGCCTGGCCGGAGCAGGCGACGGTGGCGATATAGTCCTTCGCCTGCGAGTAGTAGACCGCGCCATCGACCAGCCAGAGATTGCCGTTGTAGCGGGCACCCAGTTCATAGTTGTTAGAGTGTTCCGCTTCCAGGTTGGCGTTGCCGTAGGTTGTCCCACCGCCCGCGGCGGTTTGTGAAAACAGCTGCGTTAGCGTCGGGAAGACGTAGCCCTGGGCGAACGCGGCCCGCAGTTCGATATTGTCGAAGCCCGAGTAGCGCAGGCTGGTGGCGCTGACCAACGCATTGTCACTCGTTGACTGCGCGCCGATAGAGGTGTCTTTGGTGACGCCGTTCATGGTGGTGTCTGAGTCACCGCGGGTGAGTTTTGACGACAGCCAGTACTGGCGCGCACCAAGCGTCCAGGTCCAGTTATCGGCAAAATGCCAGTCGTTCTGGGCGAACAGCGAGGTATTGCTCTGCTCTGACTCGTTATAGGCGCGAGTTCGGATCTCCATCGGCATCGACTGCGGAGTGGTTGAACCGTTGGTGGTCTGAGATACGCGATCGCGCTGGTACTGCGTGCCGACGACCAACTCATTATTGGCAGGCAGCGAGAAGTTGCTCTGTAGCGTTACGCCCTGGGTGTACTGCTTATCGTTGGTTTTGGTCTGGTTATGAATAGCCGACGTCAGCACCTCGTTTTCAAACTGACGGGCGATGGTTTGCTCGTAGGCATCGAGATGAATTTTCTTCAGATAATCACCGTCGACATCTACGTCGTAGAACAGACCAACCTTTTCCCGCTCCAGCTTCGGCAGCTTGACGCTAAAGGCATCGTATTCGCCGTCCGGGTCTTCGTAATAGGTTTGGGTCGAGAGCTTGTAGCGGTCGAGCGACAGCCCGAAATGCTGGTTATCCAGGTTGTAGCCGAGCCAGATTCCCTGGCTGTTATTGCGGAAATTAGTATTCGGCAGACGGCCGTCCGGCGTATCGCGATCGCCCTGATCGGAATAGCTGCCGTTAATACGATAATCAAACTGACCAATGCTGCCCCAGGCCGCCACCGACTCTTCCCAGCCCGCTGTGGCGGAGTTATAGACCGCTTTCACCGTCCCGGCGATCGGCTTATCGCCGCCTTTTTTGGTGATAAAGTTCACCACGCCGCCGATGGCCTGCGAGCCGTACAGCACCGAGTAGGGGCCTTTGACCACTTCGATGCGCTCCAGCGCCGATTCATCAATCAGCAGCCCGGCGCCATAGTTTTGCCCGGCGCGCTGGTAGGTGACCTCCTGACCGTCTATCAGGATCAGTACGCGGGAAGAGGCTTCACCGCGAATGCGGATCTGCTTGCGCCCGGCGAGCGCGTTATCGGTAATCTCTACGCCGGGAATATCCTGCAGATCGTCGGCAATTGAGGTGCTGGTGGAGTTTTGCAGCGTCTGATGGTCGATAACCTGAATGGTTGCCGGACTGTTCCAGAGCGAGCTTTCTGAACGATTGGCGGTCACCACCAGCGTCTCTTCCTTGCTGGTTTTGTGTGGTGTTTCAGAAGATGTGGCGGCAGAGGCCGCGCTGGAGACGCAGAGCGCCAGCGCGGAGAGTACGAAGGACCCTCGGGTAATGGAATGCAGCATCGGTATCCCTACAAATGAATATGATAATGATAATAACTATCAATTACATTTGCACATCAGCAGAAACAGGTCCAGCGTGGAAGGTATAAATAAAATGCATCTTTGATTTGCGTCAATTTATGCCGGCGATAGGGCAGTGAAATGTGACTTTGATCACCACAATATTGAGCATAATTAAGCGGTTAATGTTGTTGATTTGCGATAGGAGAGGTTGTTTGGCGGTGGAGCGGTGCTGGAAGGCGAGGGTGCGATTAATAGATTGCAGGAATGTTTTGGGTGTCGACGGTCGTAGTGAACGCTAGCGGGTTAAAAAAGGAATCAGATGGTTTATTACATTGTTGAATAGGCACTATATGAGGTGAATATATTTATTTAAATCAATCTAATCCTTATTGAGTATAAATAGTGGTATAGCCTGCTGAAATTAAAAAATAATACCCTCAGTGATTAAAAGGGGTATAAGATATGCAACATATTTTCCCATTCCAGACCGCGCCTGAACGCGTGGAAAGAGAGGCAGAATCATGCAGCGAATCATCATCCCCACCCATTACGTTCATACCCGTACCACGCCGCTGTGGACCAAAGAAACTGCGCCCGCATCCATCTGGAAGCGCCATCTTGATGCCGGTACGCGACAGGGCGTGTTCCCACGTCTGGCGGTAATGCAGGGGGCGATACGCTATTATGGTTATGCCGATGAGACCAGCCCGGAACCCGTTGAAACGATGACCATCGAAGCCGGGCAGTTTGGCGTTTTCCCGGCTGAGAAATGGCACCGTATTGAAGCATTAAGCGACGACACCGTATTTAACGTTGATTTCTATGTCGATCCTAAGATTTTGATAGAAGGATGAAACTGAACTGATGAACAGTGAAAATAAAGGGTATTCCTTAGCGGTTATTAATGGCAATAACAAAGAGAAACAGGAAAAAGTCTATCTGAAACCGATGGCGCTTTATGTTCCTGATATTGCCGTACAGGCCGTCGCCGAGCTTATTTCTCCGCTCTCTTCTGATAATGCGCAGGGTAAAGGTTTCTTGCTGACCGTCACCAATAATAATAACGGTGTGTCGGTGGATAAAGAGTTTGCCCAGCTGAGCGAACTGCAGGACCCGACCGTGGCCGCTGATGCGGTGAAAGACCTGGTGAACATCGTTCGCGGGTATGAGTCGGATGAAGAGACTAACGTCTGCGGCTGGTAGTACAGCCGTTCCTTTCTGAGCTTCGCTTTACAGTTAGCAGGTATCCTTGAGAGGTTATCGGGGTTATCTGCAGCTGTCCCTTCTTAAGTACTTTCTGAACCCACACTATTTACCCCCTATTGTTTGGAGCTAACGTTACAAATGATTAGGCAACATTTTTCGTTGTCGATATCCTAAACCACAAATTAGAAAATACGACTTTAACGAGGTTATGGTGCGTCATTTATATTCTGGGATAGTAATTGGTTTGGCATTTCTGGTAACGGCTTGTGCTCCGGGTCCTTTAGGTACAAAACGCTACGAGCCCTATACCGGGCAGGATGCGGCTGTCGTGTACACTCAGCTCAACGATCAACATCAAGGGCTGGTTTATTTTCAGCGTTTTGCCAAAGAAGGTGATTGCTATAAAGATCAGGAACTTATTTATATCAGCAATAACCTTATGGCCGGCAAAGTTCACCGTTTTTACGAAAGCCGACTCCGCCCGGAACAGTACTGGACTCTCTATGTGATGGATAACTCAAGCGGTCGTCAGATTGTCACGCAAACCGCGTTTATTCCTGAGGCTGGAAAGCATTATGTTGCCATCCCTTACCAGGGCGTAGTGGAAGTGCCGCTGGATCTGAAGTTATCGGGTAGCGACAACTTAGATAAAATTTATGAGCAATATAAAGATAAACCGGCTAAGCACTGGAATGTGCGTAGTGGGGTGTGTAAGTTCTGGTTTGCGAAATTGATGGGGGCGTAAATGTCTACTTGTTGAGGATAAGACATCTGATGATGCAAGGCTTTGGCTCTCATCTGGGTGAGTCCTCAACACCTTACCTCTAGCGGGTGGCAATGCTTGCTGCTGCGCGAACTTCTGCTTAAGAGTTACCGGCTAATGTGCCAGTAGACTTCAGGCTTCTCGAGCTAAATCGCAGGCACAAAAAAGCCCGCCAGGCTTACGCCATGCGGGCTTTCAGGACTTCATCTCAGGCTCTGGTGACCATCGACAAAGAATTTTGGTGGGCTGGCGGAGTCTGAATTGGTTTTGTAAATTGTTGTTTATTGGCTGAAAACCTTCAGTTCAATTTTCATTTTGGTCCCATTGTTGGTCCTAAAAGAAAATGTCAGGTTTTTTGCAGGGGAGGGGAGGTTACAGCAGGAGTCTCTTCGTCTACGAGATTAGCATTTTGCTTTCCATTAATCTGCTCTGTATTTAAGCGTTTATTTCACATTAGTTTTTAGCAAGCCGGTAGAGCGCCTTGCTCGTAGAATATCCACTACGGAAATATACGGGGTTTGTTCTTGCCACGAAAATCCCTTTCGGTCGATACGAACCAGTTCGTACTTTTCGACAAGAAAGTTCACCGCATCGCTTAGCGATACTCCAGCATTAATATGTTCCTGAATAACTGTATTATCACTGAACGGCGTGTCGTTTAGCGTCAGGCCATAGTGTTGTTCCGTAAGCGTGCAGCGAGAACCGTATTGACGGGGATGTGTTATTCAGTTGGCAGTGCTACGCGCCAGGGGAGTAGTTCGCTGACCCGGTTTATCGGCCAGTCCGCTATGACGTTAAG
>NZ_VDAG01000120.1:0-46460 GCF_019584505.1 Kluyvera sp. EC_51
TTACGCACCACCCCGTCAGTAGCTGAACAGGAGGGACAGCTGATAGAAACAGAAGCCACTGGAGCACCTCAAAAACACCATCATACACTAAATCAGTAAGTTGGCAGCATCACCAGAATCTTATTCTCATTTTGTTAAAAACAGCGATGAGGGGTGATAGCGGAAGCATCACCAGGCACGTTTTTTATTACTTAAGTGAAATTTCCTTGCTCATGGCAATAGTGCCATTGCTGACCACCAGCAATGGCACTACCACCGTCGATTGAGCTTAGAAATATCGAGATAAAAAGAGAGCGCCGCAGCATTATTTCCGCGCAGGCCAAACATCCTTTTAGTTTTCTGCCTCACATAATAAATATGTTTCTCACTGAACCCTGCTAGCTTATTTATTTGGGATACTGAATATCCTTCGCATAGATAGCGAAAAACAGTCAGCTCTTTCTCAGAGAAATCTCTCCGATCGTAAATAGATTTACCCGCCTTATACAGGCATGAGTAAAGATCGGAAAAGCCTATTTTTTCAGAGACTAGCCAAGGAAAAGGCCCCTGAAAATCGCCCCCGGAAGACGCTTCCATCTTGTATAGCAGTACAATTCGACAACGAGAAGTCGGTGAAGCCAATAAACTAAGTATCCGATGTCGCTCTACAACATCAGAAATATAAACAACGAAGATATCCCGAACCGATGTGCTTAAGTAGCACTTCGACCGCAATTGCCGAGAGTGGATCGTTGAAACGTTGCCATCCTGGATAACATCATCATCCTGTAATGCCAAAAGAAAAAAACTGTTATCCGAGATAATACATTGCCTCATATATTACCCCAACGTCCTGGTCTGAGTTTTTATCTAATATCCGTAGTTCCTGATTCTATAAATCTGTTTGCTAAATTTCGGTTTAATTATATACACAGTGAATATATATCGTCAAAAACGATCAATTAATTATTATTGATAGATATAATCAATTGATTAAAGGAATATAGATCGTCTTAATCGATCAATTATTTAATAAAAACAAGTAGATCAATGAAATAGATAATCGTGTTTTAGGATTTTTCCATTAATAAGATTTTGCTCGTACTGATACGTCCGCGACTCAATTTGTAATTTTATGTAAAGAGCGTGTTCAGATTCATAATTTAACTTATTTTTCACATTCAAATAAATTGATCTAAATCAATTAACGACAAATAAACAAAAATACAATTATTGATTCACAGCAATTTAAACCACTCAATTTAATCCATTTTGGGGAGTCATTACGGTAATAAAACGCCCCAATGAGAGTATAGGCGCTGCTTTTCGACAGGGAGGAATAGAAGACGGTGGGAATGAACAACGACCTCAGGCGCAGCATCTCATAGGAGGCGCTGCGTCATGGCATAGATTCAACATGCTATTTCAGGCTTTCAACAATGGAATCCGCGAGTGTTTCCGGGCAGGCAAACCCTGACTCCACGCGATGCGTCAGCAGTTTAGAACCGTACTGGCGGGTAATCTGCGGCAGGCAGGCATCGTGAAACGCTTTAAGATCGGCAAAATAGTCCAGCGTATATTCGCTCTCCCCCGCCCGGCCACGCGCCATGCAGGCGTTAAAGCACGACTCCACGTCCCGGTCGACGTAAACCACCAGGTCAATCTGCGGGTAGCACTTCAGGTAATGCTTTATTTGATAGAAATAGGACATATAGCGGGCCGATGGCTGTTCGGTCATCAGGAAGTTAACGTGGCAGAACACGATATCGCTAAACAGCGAACGCTCAATTACGTAATTGCCGTCTGGAATATCCTGTAAAAGCGCCTGTCGGCTGCGGGTAATATAAAGCTGGAAAGCCACCCTCGCATCCGCATCGCGGGGGTTTTCGACGAAGACCTGCAGCAGCTCGAGAAACACAGGGTCTTCATCCACCGGCTCTCGAATGACTTTCCAGCTGACGCCCGTTTTCTCGGATAGCGCCTGAGCCAGGGGGTCAAGCAGCGTGGTTTTTCCTGCGGCAATATTGGCCTCAATAGCGACAATCTTCATGTCAGTACCCTGATGATTTAACGAATTGATACAGCGTCAGCATGACGCTCCGTGTGACTTGCGGGGCAGTCTGGTCCTTCGCAGTATAGATATTCCTGATATTCGGCAACGTGGAGTAAAGGCTGTTCGCGGCAGCACTCCTGCTCGCCGTAATCGACTCGCGTCGACGCGTTTGTGAAGAATGTCAGCATGGCGTTTTACACTATCGGGAGGGCTTCCCCATCAACGGTGATGGGGAAGCGGCAGGGTTAGGATTTTTTCGCGCTGTAGACTTCGTCACCGGAGAATTCAGGTTCGGCCCAGAAGTTGATGTTGAACTGCGCATCGTCGGTCATCTCGATACGGTGCCAGTACTGTGGCGGGCTGGTCGCGAAGCTACCGGCATTAATCACCACTTTAACCTCCGGCTCGGTGGCCTCGCCATTGGCGAAACCGTAGTAGGTCACCGTCCCTTCCATCACGCAGAGCTGACCAAAAATACCGGCGGCGGTGTTGTGGTGGCTGAGCAGCGCAGCAGGCACGTTGTCTTTCGTAAAGAATGGGGTGGAACGTTTGATGGTCCAGTTTTTTGGAATTCTGAGATGGCTCATAATGACCTCCGCTTCATAAGATGCATTTAAAATACATCTTTAAGATTTCACTGCAAAGGCATTATTGCGAATAAATCTCATTACCATGAAGCAATGCTATCGTTACAAACGACAAAACCAGCCTGACGGCTGGTTTTGAGAGGACGGTCTGCGCGACCTATGCTTTGGTTATCAGTACCGGCACGCTCTTATAAGCTGGCGTCAGACTTTTCGTGTCCACCGCATCCAATGAGAGCAGCACATTCGCTTCCGGCAGATAGGCTCCAATCGAACCGCTCGCCATGCTGTAAACCACCACCGTCAGGCCGAGCATCGCGCGGCCTTCGCTCGGCTTGCCGTTATCGTCCAGCGCCTGAATATTAATCACATCGCCTTCCACCAGTCCGCGCGCGTCGGCTTCCGCCTGGCTTAAGAAGGCTACGTCGCGGCGCCCGGTGATCCCTCGATAGCGGTCGTTCATGCCATAAATGGTGGTGTTGTACTGATCGTGGCTGCGTAATGTTGCCAGCACCAGCGAATCGGCGGGCTGATGCTCTCGCTCCACGGCGCGCTGGCGGCTCACCACAAAGTTGGCCTTGCCGGTAGACGTTTTCCACTCACGCCGAGAGGCAGGCGTATCCATACGGAAACCGCCCGGCTCAGCAATGCGGGCGTTATAGTGGGCAAACGCCGGAATCACGTCGGCAATCGCATCGCGAATCAGCGCATAGTCGCCCATCATCGCTTCCCAGTTCACCGGAGAGTTCGGCAAGGTGGCGCGTGCCATCTCCGCCACAATCGCTGGCTCTGACTTCAACCAACGCGAAGCGGGTTTCAGCGCCCCGCAGGAGGCGTGCACCATCGACATTGAATCTTCCACGGTCACCGACTGGATCCCGCTAGCCTGCATATCGCGCTCGGTTCGGCCCAGCGCCGGCAGCAGGTAGTTGTGTTTCGCCATCAGCAGATGCGAACGATTTAGCTTGGTCGCCACGTGCACCTGCAGGTCGAGCTTTTTCATCGCCTCAAAGGTGCGCTGCGGCTGCGGCATCGCCACTGCCAGGTTACCGCCCATGCAGATAAGCGCTTTGGCGTCGCCACGTTCGATGGCGCGAATGCTCTCCACGCTGGAGCGACCGTGTTTGCGAGAGACGCTGATGTTAAAGCGCCCTTCGAGCCGCAGCAGAAATTCCTCTGACGCCGCTTCATTAATTCCTACCGAGCGGTCGCCCTGCACGTTAGAGTGACCGCGCAGCGGGCAGATCCCCGCCCCTTTCTTGCCCATATTGCCCTTCAGCAACAGCAGGTTCACCAGCTGCTGCACGTTCTCCGTGCCGTTCTTGTGCTGGGTGATGCCCAGCCCGTAACAGATGATGGTGGCGTTCGATTTGTCGTAACGGTCGGCGAGGTCTTCCATCTGGCTGCGAGTCAGTCCGGAGTCCTGTTCCAGCTCCGCCCAGCGACAACAGTGCAGGTCGTCATACAATTCCTGATAGCCGTGGGTATGCTCAGCCAGAAACGCGCGGTCGAGGCACGGTTCCTGGCCAAGCAAAATACGGGCTTCATCCATCTCGATCAGCGCTTTCATGATCCCTTTGAGCAGCGAGGCATCGCCGCCCATTTTCACCTGGTAGTATTCGTTGCTGAGAGTGGTGGCGTGGCCTTTGAGCATATCCGTTGGGCTTTGCGGGAAGCTAAAGCGTTCAAGCCCCCTTTCCGCCAGCGGGTTGATAGAGATGATACGGGCGCCACGCTGCGCCACTTCACGCAGCGTGGTGAGCATGCGCGGATGGTTGGTGCCAGGATTGTGGCCGATGCAAATCACCAGGTCGCAGTGTTCAAAATCGTCGAGTTCGACGGTGCCTTTCCCCAGGCCAATAGAGGGCGTCAGGCCCGCACTGGTCGGCCCGTGGCACATGTTGGAACAATCCGGGAAGTTGCTGCTGCCGTATTCGCGGGCAAACAGCTGGTAGAGGAACGCCGCTTCGTTGGAGGTACGCCCGGAGGTATAAAACTCTACCTGTTCCGGGGAGGCCAGGCCGCGCAGCTGCTCACCGATTTCCGCGAAAGCCGTCTGCCACTCCACCGCCTGCCAGGTATCGGTTGCAGAGTCGTACTTCATTGGGTGGGTCAGGCGGCCAATGTTTTCCAGCGCATAGTCGCTGTAATGCCACAGTTCAGCCACCGTATGCTGGCGAAAAAATTCCGGGGAAGCTTTCTTACTGGTCGTCTCCCAGGAAACGGCCTTCACGCCGTTTTCGCAAAGCTCCATGGGTGAACGGTGGCCAGGGTCAGGCCAGGCGCAGCCGGGGCAATCAAAACCTTTGACCTGGTTCATGCGGAACATCGCGATGATATCGCGCGCGACGGCCTTTTGTGAAAACACCGAGGCAGTCACCGCTTTAACCGCACCCCATCCACCCGCTGGCCCTTGATAGCCGCTTACACCTGGAACGACATTGCTCATTTTTACCGCTTATTTTGTACCCAATTTCAATGGGGAATACGGTAGCAAGTTCACTGGCGTAAAGATTTCCTCTTCACGAGGTACGCCCGCCCTACAATGAACGGGTTAGAGGGTGGTTCCCTTCTGGTAGCAGATAGCGCTCTTATCCGGGTGGATTGCAGCGGAGAAATGCGCCACGTTAAAACGAAAATCTGCGGCTTAAGTTAAATCAGACATTATCTTTTGCCCGTTAACATCATCAGGATTTCATCTGATAAAGACTCCAGGAAAAAGTAGTTGATCTGATAAGCGCTAGCTCTTATTTTCTTCTGAGTTTTCTAATAGGGTCCTACGATGTCTACCATTACAGCCAACAGTATTAGTGAAGCGAAAGAATTAATTACCTGCGGGAAATATAAGGAAATTATTCTTAATTTCGATATTGATGCCGACAGTTTCTTTACCCTCGCCAGCGCCCCGCATGATATTAAAATAACTCTCACGGATAGCAATAATCACGCTGCGGAATTAGCAGAATAATAAGAAGAATAATTCGGGATATGGGTATGTTGTTATTTATGGGTACCGCGGCGGCGGCCTTTCTGGCCTCGCTAATGCTTATCTGGGTTGATGACCGGATGGCTGACCAGGAATAAGAGAAGTGACTCCGCGCTAACGTTCAGCGCGGAGTAAGAGCAGATTACAGTGATTTCGCCAGGCGTTCCACGGCGGTCATCAGCCCTTCCTGCGATACCGTCGAGTACGACAGACGCAGGGTACGGGTATCCGGATTATCGTTGTAGAACGCTTCACCCGGTACATACACCACGCCGTTTTCCAGCGTTTTTTCCAGCCACTTCATGGTGTCGAACGGGTAGCGGAAGCGCGCCCACAGGAACATCCCGCCCTTCGGACGGCTGAACTCGATATGCTCGCCCAGACGGCTTTCCAGCGCGTCGGCCAGCGCATCACACTTCTTACGATAGTCTTCGCGGATAAGCGCAATCTGGTTTTCCAGACGGCCCAGACTCAGGTATTCAGCGGTTATCACCTGCGACAGCATATTGGTGTGTAAATCGGCGGCTTGCTTGACGATCACCGTCTGCTGCGCCAGCCAGTCCGGCATCACAATCCAGCCAATGCGCATGCCCGGCGCCAGAATTTTGGAGAAGGTTGAGGTGTAGACCACCTGATCCTCACAGCCCAGCTCTACCGCATGCTGGTACAGCGGGCGCTGCACTTCATCGGTAAAGCTGATTTCACCGTACGGATCGTCTTCGATGATGACGAAATCATGCTGCTTCGCCAGCTCCACCAGGCGACGACGACGGTCATCACTTAGGGTTTTACCACCCGGGTTACCAAAGGTTGGCACCAGATAAACGGCCTTCACGCGAGTGGTGGAAAGCAGTTCGGCAAGCTGCTCTACCAGCATGCCGTTGTCGTCGGTATCGACGCTCAGGATGTTGGCCTGCGCCAACTGGAAGACCTGCAGCGCCGCCAGGTAGGTTGGGCGTTCGACGACAATCGCATCGCCCGGGTCGAGCAGCGTACGGGCCACGATATCCAGCGACTGCTGCGAGCCAGAGGTGATATACACATGGCTTGCCTGGCAAGCCACACCGCGCGCCTGACACAGTTCGCTGACGGCCTGACGCAGCGGCGGGTAGCCTTCGGTCAAACCGTACTGGAATGCGTCGTTAAAGCGCTCGCTCATCACCTTCTGCACCGCCAGCTCCAGCCCTTCGGTATCAAAAAGCTCCGGGGCTGGAATACCGCCACCGAGAGAAATCACGCCGGGCAGTTTACTGTGTTTTAAGAGTTCGCGGACGGCGGAGGGCTTGAGTTCACCCACGCGCACGGCGAGTCGCCGATCGTGCATATTCATTTCCTTTTCTGTCTTGTTGTTGTGTTTATTGCAGGCTTTCTTTTACCGTAGCCCGGCCGAGCAACGCGACGCCGGGAACATCCCCGGAGTCGGCGTGTTTAACGCCTCGTCCGGGCTACTCGCCTTTATTCTTTATCTTTTATTACCACCAGCGGTTCAATATCGCTCTCTTTTTTAATCACCAGAGATTCGTCACCGCGTAAACAGGTGCCGCCATAATTACCACCGACGGTAAAGGTACATACCTGAATATATTTTCCTGCGACGTTTGGCAAGCACCAAAGTTGCTGGTAAATATTTTTTCTATCAACAAATTTACCGCTGGTTTGATCCAGTAACCGATCGTTCCCGCTGACCAGGTCGATATTACTGCCGCAGCGACCGGAAATAGGCTTAATCGCATAACCCGTTTTTGCCAGGTGTTCGCTGACTTCGAAATCGGTATCCAGCAGATACGGATGGTTCGGGAACAGCGACCACAGCACCGGCAGAATCGCCTTGTTGCCTGGGATAACGGTCCACAGCGGCTCAAAGACCATCACTTCCGGGCGCAGCAGCACGTCAATCAGACGCACTTCATTATCCGGATTACCGGTGCGAATTGGCACGGCGGCATATTCGTCTTCGTCGACCTCGCGCACCTGTTCGATGGCGGTTTCCCACGCCCAGGTTTTCCACACGCAGTTCACCAGACGACCATCACCGTCAATCAGCTGACCGGCGGCATCCCAACGCAGCTCGTCCAGACCATAGAGAATTTTGCTCTCAAAGCCCGCCTGTTCAAGGGCGCGCTGCATAAACTGGGCGTGATAATTCTCTTCCAGATCGTTGTCCTGCATGATGTGCACGAACGGTCGCGCCTGGCTGTGTTTCCACGCCCCCACCAGCTCGCCCAGCAGATCTTCCGCTGGGTTGTGGCCATTACCGCGATAGCCGGTTTTCAGCCACTGTTCGAGGATCAGGCCGCCTTCGGTGTGGCAGGAGGCGGAGTCGGCGTTGTACTCGTAAACCTTCAGCCCACGTTCGTCCATGCAGAAGTCCATGCGCCCGGTGATCATGTCGTGGCGACGGCGCTGCCAGGAGAGGCGCAGGCGCGGCCAGAGGATTTTCGGGATGTCGAACAGCGCCAGCAGGTTGTCGTCACGCATCACTTTGTCGGTGGCGTGGAGATACATCAGGTGCATCTCGTTGGTTGCTTTGATCAGCTCCTGCTCAGCGCTTTCGGTCATGGTGAAGTACTGATACGGATCGGCGTTAATCACGTGACCGTTGGCGGCGATATAGGCCTGCTGGAGCGAATCTTTTTCATCCAGCCATTTGCCCTCAAACTGACCGTTGTTCTCCAGTCGCGCTCCGCCAAGCTTCAGCGCTTCACCGGCAATTGCCGGTTGCGGCAGGCCGTAGCGTGCGTCGTCGGTCTGAATCATCCAGCCCAGAATAGTGGTGTCGTCAAAGGTGTCCTGCAGCGTGTAGTGGCCGTCTTTGACCTCCAGCGTCAGCTCACGGGTCCACTGCTGGCCTGCGGGCAGCGGCGAGTGCAGTACATTTTGCTCCGCAATGCGCACCTTGTTGCCCAGCAGTTGCGTCACCACCGCCACGTGGCCGGTTTCATTAAACTCGCCGCCCTTTTGCCAGATCAGCAAAGAGCCGACGAGCGGCGCACGGCGGGAGCCGTTGGCAAACGCCTGAAGCGGGAGAATCGCGTCGTTCACCACCTGGCGCAGATAGCGCAGCGAAAAGATCTCGTAGGCCATGCCCACATCGGTGAAGACAAATCCGTAGTTGATAAACAGGAAACGGCGGGCGAACTCGACGCACTGCCACTTGTGGCCCATGTATTCGTTGTCGATGTAGCTACGAAACGATGCGTCATCAGGCATGTCGCCCGGTTTTAAGCTGCTGTAATTTGAAGAGTAAATCGCTACGCCACCCGGCGCATACCCCAACAACGTGCCAAATGGGGCGTCACTATTGGTACTTCCCTTGCTCATGAACCTTCCTCAAACATACCGTGCGATTTTCTCGCCCGCACGTTGAAATTAATCCAACAAAAGTGGATTAATCATACACCCGTGTATGCGAGGATGACCCATCGGGGGCAAAAATATTCATCCGAAAAATGCACACTTAACCATCAGGAGTCCACATGAGTTTACAGGCACAACCGCTGGTCTGGGGCCACGGCGCACGCACGTTTGAGGTGTTCCTGGAGCCAACCTGCCCGTTTTCCGTTAAGACTTTCAACAAGCTGGACGCGCTGCTGGAACTCGTCGGCGAAGAGAACGTCAGCGTCAAAATTCGCTTACAGTCACAGCCGTGGCATCTTTTCTCCGGGGTGATTGTGCGCTGCATTCTGGCCGCTTCCACGCTGCCTGACGGCAAAAGCGCAGCGCACAAGGTGATGAAAGCGGTCGCCGACCATCGCGAAGAATTTGAGTTTACCGACCACTGCAGCGGGCCGAATATGGACACCACGCCGCGGGAAATTATTACCCGCATTGAACGCTATAGCGGTGTGCTGCTCGCCGAAGCCTTTGCCGAGCCGGAGTTGCAAAAAGAGATTAAGTGGCATGCACGTTATGCCCGCCAGAACGGCATTCACGTCTCCCCAACCTTTATGGTTAATGGGCTGGTCCAGCCAGACCTGGGCAGCGGCGACGATGTCAGCGTCTGGGCGGCACGGATTTTTGCCTGAAGCTGCTAAACTTCACTACCTCAACACATCATCAAAATAAGGCGAGCGATTATGTCAGAGAACACCTATCAGCCACCCAAAGTCTGGGAATGGAATCAAAATAACGGCGGCGCATTTGCCAACATCAACCGCCCCATTTCCGGCGCCACCCATGAACAAGCGCTGCCGGTAGGCCATCATCCGCTCCAGCTTTACTCCCTGGGCACGCCAAACGGCCAGAAAGTGACGATTATGCTGGAAGAGCTGCTGGCGGCGGGCGTAACGGAAGCAGAATACGACGCGTGGCTGATTCGCATTGGCGAAGGCGATCAGTTCTCCAGCGGCTTTGTGGAAGTGAACCCGAACTCGAAGATCCCGGCCCTCAGCGACCACTCCGCCACGCCGCCAACCCACGTGTTTGAGTCCGGCAATATCCTGCTCTATCTGGCGGAGAAATTTGGTCACTTCCTGCCAAAAGATCCGGCCGGGCGTACCGAAACCCTGAACTGGCTGTTCTGGCTGCAAGGCTCAGCCCCGTTCCTCGGCGGCGGTTTTGGGCACTTCTATAACTACGCGCCGGTGAAGATTGAGTACGCCATCAACCGCTTCACCATGGAGGCAAAACGTCAGTTAGACGTGCTGGATAAGCAACTGGCGCGCGGGCGCTACGTGGCGGGTGAAGAGTACACCATCGCTGATATCGCTATCTGGCCGTGGTACGGCAACGTGGTGCTGGGGAATGTGTACGGCGCGGATGAGTTCCTGGATGCGCAGAGCTACAAAAACGTGATGCGCTGGGCGCAGGACATCGCCAGCCGTCCGGGCGTGAAGCGCGGTCGTATCGTCAACCGTACGAATGGCCCGCTGAACGAACAGCTGCACGAGCGTCATGACGCCAGTGACTTCGATACCCATACCGAAGACAAGCGTCAGCAATCATGATGAAAAGCCGGGTGCCTGGCACCCGGTTTTATTGACCTTCCAGCCGATAGCCCGCCATAAAGTAGCGAACGGTAGTGCTGGAATCATGCTCTTTGAAGAAATCCATCACCATCTCTTTATCCAGCCCGTAGCGGCGCGTCAACACCCCCGCCTCCCAGGCGCTCAGCTGACGGTCACCGGTTTTCTCAAACATACGGTGCGAAAAGCCCAGCACAAAACCACGCTTATAGTCGGTGCAAAAGCCGACCACTTTCTGCGCGCTGTCGGCATATGGCGCCTTCAGTCCCGCGATTAACCCTTTGCCAAAATGGTTGTCCATCTCTACGCCCTCAATCGTTATATATAAAATTATATAGCGATTTTTTGAGCGGTGGCTAGCGCTATTTAAGGGCTACCCCTAAAGAGGAATAAAGCGCGTATTTTTCATCCTCATCTATGACAGTGTGATCGGCACAACGGGCGTGCATCACAAAAAAAAGTACGCTGGGAACAGTGTTTCAAAATAAAAAGAGAAGGAGACCTTATGGCCTGGCATGCAAACCCAGCCCGATACCAACAGATGCAGTATCGCTACTGCGGCCGCAGCGGTTTACAGCTTCCGGCGCTGTCCCTCGGCCTATGGCACAGTTTCGGCCATATCAGCGCCCTCGACGGCCAGCGCGCGCTGCTGCGCAAAGCCTTTGACTGCGGCATCACCCATTTCGATCTGGCGAATAACTACGGGCCGCCGCCGGGCAGCGCCGAGGAGAACTTTGGTCGCCTGCTGCGGGAAGACTTTGCCGGGTATCGCGATGAGCTGATTATCTCCACCAAGGCCGGTTACGACATGTGGCCAGGGCCTTATGGCTCCGGTGGTTCCCGTAAATATCTGCTGGCAAGCCTCGACCAGAGCCTACAGCGCATGGGGCTGGAGTACGTGGATATCTTCTATTCCCACCGTGTCGATGAGAAAACGCCAATGGAAGAGACCGCCGCGGCCTTAGCGCAGGCGGTGCAGAGCGGGAAAGCGCTCTACGTGGGCATCTCTTCCTACTCTTCCGAACGCACCCAGGCGATGGTTGAGCTATTGCGCGAGTGGAAGATCCCGCTGCTGATCCATCAGCCTTCTTATAACCTGCTTAACCGCTGGGTGGATAAGAGCGGCCTGCTGGATACCCTTGAGCACAACGGCGTTGGCTGCATTGCCTTTACCCCGCTGGCGCAGGGGTTGCTGACCGGTAAATACCTGAACGGTATTCCGGAAGGTTCCCGTATGCAGACGGAAGGGAAAAAGGCGCGCGGCCTGACGGAGAATATGCTGAGCGAGAGCAATCTCAACAGCCTGCGTTTGCTCAACGAGATGGCGCAGCAACGCGGTCAGTCGATGGCGCAGATGGCGCTAAGCTGGCTGTTGAAAGACAACCGCGTGACCTCGGTGTTGATTGGTGCAAGCCGCCCGGAGCAAATTGAGGAGAACGTGAAGGCGCTGGAAAACCTGAGCTTCTCGGCAGAGGAACTGGCGCAGATTGACAAGCATGTCGCCGATGGGCAGTTGAATTTGTGGCAGGCGTCGTCAGATAAGTAACAAACCCCGGCGGCGCTTCGCTTGGCCGGGCTACAGGGAAGGTAGCCCGGGCGAGGCGTTCACGCCGACCCCGGGGATGCTGAAAGGCTATTTTTTCCCGCGAGTCAGGCTATCCAGATAGCCCATCACAAACGCCGACAGCACAAACGTCAGGTGGATAATCACGTACCACATCAGCTTGTTGTCCGGCACGTTCTTAGCATCCATAAACACCCGCAGCAGGTGAATAGAAGAGATAGCCACAATCGACGCGGCAACCTTGTTCTTCAGCGAGGTGGCATCCATCTTACCCAGCCAGTTGAGCTTCTCTTTGTGCTCGCTGATATCCAGCTGCGACACAAAGTTCTCATAGCCGGAAAACATCACCATCACCAGCAGTCCGCCCACCAGCGTCATATCCACCAGCGACAGCAACGTCAGGATAAGATCCGCTTCCGCCATACTGAAGATATTCGGCAGAACGTGAAGGATCTCCTGAAAGAACTTCAGGGATAACGCCAGCAGCGCCAGCGAAAGACCAAAGTAGACCGGGGCCAGAATCCATCGCGATGCGTACATCGCATTTTCCAGAAAACGTTCCATAATGTCCTGTTCGTCAGTCAAATTCGGCCTAGTATATCGCAACTATGCAACATCATAACAACAGATGTAATCACACATCATGGGGACGAATAAACGGACGCCGATAGTCAGGCCACACCAGCCCTACCAGTTCCGGATAAGCTTCGTGAGCGAACTCCTGGTAACACTGCTTTAAGCTCTCCACCACTGGATCGACCGGCGCAACGCGCTCGCCTTTGAGGCAGCGACGTTTGATTTCATCATAATACTCATACACCGCGCCGTTGAGGTTGCGGCAGCGATCCTGCGCTTCGAACAGCCCAGGTGTCTCTTTTAACTCGTCTATCGACATGCGCTTGATGGTGGATTGCAGGAAGTCGATATACTCATGATTAATACGCCAGTACCACACCGGGGTGATACTGCTCATCAGGCTGGCGAAATGATTTTCACCTTCATCTTTGCTGAGTGGCGCAGGGGCCAAAGGCGTAACGGTTTCATTATTGGTATCAGACGATTCGTTATTTTGACCATACAGAAAAATTAAAATAACGGCGGTGAGTAGCAGCAACACCATCACAAAATAAATAATACCGCTCATGGTTTTCTCCACTTTTTTTGATTTTAAAAGTGCACCATGATAATGTCAACGAACCTCACTATAATAAAAAACACTTTCCAGCCATTCGAAAGATGACAGGTATATGATCGCTGAAACCCTTATCCCAGCCCGCTTCTGTATCTCTGCCGTAGACGGCGAGCCTCAGGAGGTAAAGGCCAGCACGCAGGCAGAGCCGGAAAAGGCTTCGTTGGCAGACTGGCAGGATGAGATATTGATAAGCGGTGGTCAATCACGTAACCCATTGCTGGAAGAGCGCGATCGTCATATTAAGGATAGATTATATCGCGTTGCAAAAATTGAAGCCTTTGCCCTTATGCTAAATAACCTGGTTGTTCAGGGGGAGATCTCCTCACTGGAGTTAAGTCAAATTATTGAGTTAAAAACCCAGGAGATAAATGATAATGGCAATGAAATTTGGCTTAATTTAATGACGCAGGAAAAAGTCACGCCGCTGTTTTATAATTTAACGGATAAGTAAGTATGAAACTTGTCGATGTTAATCAGGCTAATATATCGTTAAGCCAACCGGTAAGCGACGAAACGCTCCTGCAGCGTAACCTTCAGGCCCTGCGCGATGACAAAAACGCCGAGGGTCGTCGCATCTCCAACCCTTCCGTGCCGCTCACCGCCGCGCTGGTCAAAATGAAGTGGAAGAATCGCCGCGACATCTACGCCTATCAGGTCAAAGAAGAGATCTTCGGTGCCGCGCTGTGTGAAGTGATGGAGCGTTACCCGCACCTGCGCGATAAAATCCTCGCCCACACCGAAGCCAGTTACCAGCATGTGCTGCACCGCGAAACCGCGACCCTTGAAATCAGCCGCGGCCTCGCCGATGGCGACTACCGGACTTCCAACGTCATCCTTAAACTCGATAAAGATGACGAGAAACGCCCGGATCAGCCGGTAATATCCGTCGCAAAGTAGTCAAACCCACAAATTCCCTGCGATGCAGCGGCTTCCAGCGTCAGCGCGACAAGACCTACTTTGGCCCCCACCCATTTACCTTTGCCCGCCGCAAACGGGGGTGTCACCGACTGCCAGCTTCCCTCAGGCTCACGCCAGGCGAAGCGGCAGATACCGCCTCGGGTCACGCTAACCCTTAGCTCGCAGGTCCCAACGTTCAGCGGCGCGATAACCTGACGGCTTTCCCGCACAATACCGGCATCGCTCATCCATCCCGTCACCCAGAGCAGCTGATGCTGCCCGTCCCGTTTCTCCAGCAGCAGCGCCGCGTAGCGCTCGCCGTAGATAATCAGACCGCCCGCATCACCGTTTTTCGCCGCGTTCAACGTCAGCGACGTCCGGGCGATAAACTGCCAGGCGGGGAATTTTTGCAGCAGCAGGTTGGGTAGCCAGTAAAAGTTGCCTTTATCCTCACCCTGCGGCAGCGGACAGCAGCGTAAATTGAGGCGGTCATTGCCCGGCAGCAGCCACTCTGCATGCGGGTTAGCCTGCCATTGCCATTGCAGGCCCGGTACGCCGTGCGTGAAGCTATCGTCAGTTTGCGGCAAGCAACGCGGCGATGGCGGCAGGCTTGTCGGACGCGCCCAGCGCATCACCGGCTGCCCTTCCCCTTCATCGCCCATCGGCTCACCGATACGCGGCCAGCCATCCTGCTCCCAACGCATCGGCTGCAGGTGAACAATCCGCCCATAGAGGTGAGCATCCTGGAAGTGCACAAACCAGCATTCACCGTCGTCCAGCTCCACCCAGCCGCCCTGATGCGGGCCATTCACCGGCGTGTCGCCCTGGAACAGGACGTTTCTGGCCTCCCACGGGCCGGTCATACTGCTGGCGCGCAGCACGGTTTCCCAGCCCGTCTCCACGCTGCCCGCTGGAGCGAAAATGTAGTACCAGCCGCCGCGCTTATAGACTTTCGGCCCCTCCAGCGTCGGCTGATCGGAGCTGCCATCATAGATAATACGCCCTTCGCCCAGAAGAGAAGTACCGTCAGGCGACATGGCAAACAGCTGCAGCTTATGCTTGATGCCGCTGCGGCTATGGGCAAAAGCATGCACCAGCCAGGCGTCGCCGTTGTCATCCCAGAACGGGCAGGGGTCAATCCAGCCTTTCGCGGGCTGCACGCAGTGCGGCGCGCTCCATTGACCCCAGGGATCGTTGGTCTGGCACATGAAAATGCCTTCATCCGGCGTGCTGAAGAACACCCACAGCTTATCGTCATGCCAACGAATTGACGGAGCCCATACGCCTTTTCCCGGCTGATACTCGTCGTAGCCCGGCAGCGGCAGCGCGTCGAAAACGTGGTTGATAATCTGCCAGTTGACCAGATCCGTCGAATGCAGAATTGGCAACGCGGGCATATGGTTAAAACTGGAGGAGACCATAAAGAAGTCATCCCCGACCCGGACGATATCCGGGTCCGAATAGTCTGCGCACAGAATCGGGTTCTGATATTCAGATTGCGTCATCTCACCCTCCTCAGGCTTTACTCAATTCGCCGTCAACCGCTTGCGGTTCTGCGACTGTCGCCGGGAAACCTGCCTGCTGGCGAGCGGAGAGGTCACGTTGAATCATCGCCATTTTCTGGTCGTCGAGCTTATAGAAGCGAGACAGCCACCACAGCACCAGGTAAGAGAGCGATGGCCCGAGCGTCAGCAATCCAACGATGCCCATCGTCGCCATCGGCGTTTGTTCGCTGACGCCCGCCTGATAGCCAAACAGCCCCAGCGAGAAGCCAACTACCGCACCGGCTACCGCCATGCCCATTTTCAACGCAAACAGATTGCCGGAATAGGAAAGACCGGTAATGCGGCGACCAAATTTCCACTCGCCGTAGTCGGCGGCGTTGGCCATCATGTTCCACTTAAACGGTTGATACATCTGGTGGAAGAAGCCGACGAGGAAATAGAGCGGGAACACCACCGGCAGCCAGGTTGGCGGCACAAAGAACATCACCACGCCCACCGCCACCAGCAGCAGGTTGATATTTTTGAACAGCGAAACCGCGCGATAACGCTTCGCTAGCCAGCCGGCGGCGATGCTGCCAATAATGGTACCGACCACGCTGGTCGAAACAAAGGCCGACTTCATCGCCGTACCTGCCGCGGACTCCACGCCGCCCATCATCAGGTAGGTAGCGTAGTAGAGCGTGGCGGCGCTGCGCATCACGCCCGCCATACTGGAGAAGAAGGTAATGATCGCCACGATCCGCCACTGATCGTTGGCCAGCAGCGAACGCAGATCTTCACGGATGCTCCCCTGATGCTCAACCGCAGGCGCCACGCGCTCTTTGGTAGAGAAGAAGCAGAATGCCAGCATCACGATGGCAATCAATCCCATAATCCCCATAGTGGCCTGGAAGCCGAACTGCTTGTCCTCTTTGCCCAGATAATCGACCAGGAACAGCGTTGCCACCGAGACCATCAGCCCGGCAATTGAAGAGATAGTGAAGCGGTAAGACTGCGCCGACAGACGATCTTTTTCATCACGGGTGATCACCCCGCCCAGCGCGCAGTAAGGAATATTGATAAAGGTGTAGCACAGCATCAATAAGGTGTAGGTCAGGTAGGCGTAAACCAGCTTACCCGAAGCGCCAAAAGCGGGCGTGGTGAAGGTCATCACCGCCAGCACCGCGTAGGGAATAGCAAACCAGATAAGCCACGGGCGGAAGTGGCCCCAGCGGGTTTTAACCCGGTCGGCGACGATGCCGGTCAGCGGGTCGGTGATGGCGTCCAGCACGCGGGTCACCAGGAACATCACCCCTACCGCCGCAGCGGAGAGGCCGTAAATATCCGTGTAAAACCAGGTCAAAAACATCGTTACAGAAGAGTAGACGATGCCGCAAGCGGCGTCGCCCATGCCATATCCCAGCTTTTCTGCGATAGACAATTTGCTGTCATTTGCCACGAGAATGTCCTCCGGAATTGAAGAGGCTTCAATGTAGGAGGATGCCTAAGACAATCATATTGTCATTTTTCGTACTGGTATTACGTTTTCTGGCAACTGCGGAAGTTGTCACATAACTGGATGATTTATCATACCACTTTCATTTTTGTGACCTTACACCAGGCGGAAAACGGAAATTGCCGACTTCAATTCGCCGGTATGACGCTGCTGCTGATGCGCCACCTGAATAGTCTGGGCCACGTGCTGGATATTTTCCTGCACGCTGGCATCGATGGTGGCAATACTGCCTTTCATCTGTAGCACGCTGGTTTTCTGCTGGTCGCTCATTGAGAACAGCACATCGACGCAGGACTGCAGGCTGTCGATATTGCTGATAATCGACGCCATCGTTTTCCCCGCCCGTTCAACCTGCTCCGCCCCCTGATGGGTGCGCTCGACGGAGGTGGCAATCATCTGGCGGATATCGCGGGCCGCCTCTTCGCATCGCAGCGCCAGCGTACGCACTTCGGCAGCCACTACCGCAAAGCCTTTGCCGTGCGCCCCCGCCCGCGCCGCCTCAACGGAGGCGTTCAGCGAGAGAATATTGGTCTGGAAGGCAATACCGTCGATAAGCTCAAGAATGCCGTTGATTTTCAGCGATTCGTCGCGGATATGCGCCATTGACGCCATCGCCGAGCGAATATTCTCCCCGCCCTCCTGCGCTACGCCGCTTGCCTGCTCCGCCAGCGTCCGCGCTTCGCTGGCCTTCTCGCTGGTGAGCGACGCCGCCCCGGCGAGTTGTTCCATGGCGCAGGCGGTGACCGCTAGCGAACGCGCCTGGTTGTCCGTACGCTCAGAGAGCGCAGTGTTGCGCTGGAGTAGCGTTTGGGAGGCCTCCAGCAGTTCAGAAACATTGCCGCTAACCTGCTCAAGGGTATTTCGCATCGCATCCAGCGTCAGGCTAAAGGTACGGGCAAACGGAGAGCGGCTGGTTTTGCTATCACGCTCAAGCGTCAGGAAGCCCGACTCGCGGTTAATCACCGAGGCCAGTTTCGCCACTTCGCTGGCCGAGCGGGCATCCTGCTCCATCCGCACCGCCAGCAGCACCAGAAATATCGTCTGCGCGACCACATACAACCCGTGCATCACCACCATTTCCAGCCCGGTATGCATGAATACGGTAATATTAAACAGGCCATATTCCTGTAAATAATTAAACACCAGATGATGTACAGCAATAACGGCCGCGCCCATAATTAATGGCCGCCAGTCACGCCATGCCAGCAGCGCAGAGAGCAATACAAACACCGAGAAGTGGTATTCGGTTTCACCACCGCCAAGTTGAATAAGCAGCGCAGAATAGGCCATCATAATAAAGGCGTAGACCAGCCGGGTAATTAATCTGCCGGGAAAAAGGAGCGTCATCAATGTGCCCAGCACCGAAAGCAACGTAGCCGCCAGCAGCGCCAGGCTGAGGTTATCGTTCATCGCCCCGACGCCTAGCGAAACGCCCCACATCACCCAGGCCAGCGTCATCAGCAGCCGGTCCGCTCTGCGGCGAATGGAGGATAAAGAGAACAGATCCTGAGACAGCCCGTTGGGCTGCCAAAACGTCATTATTGCCATGATATATTCCGCCCGCGCAGGTGTCATTTCACGTCATATTATTGTTAGCGTTCAGGATTAAGCGTAGAGGGGTTATTTCTTGCTAGCCACTATATTGTTAAAAATATATCGCTAAGATTAAGTTGTACTTAATTTTATTTAACAGCGAGTTGGAATATATAAGACTTAAGGGAAATATTATATTACTGGGGGAATAATAACGGATGGCGCAGAACGCGCCATCCGGGATGCTTATTTTTTCGCGACGGTTTCTTCGCCAACGAGGCCAATCTTCAGATAGCCCGCCTGGTGCAGGGTATCCATGACCTTCATCATCGTTTCGTAGTCCACGGTTTTATCCGCGCGGAAGAAGATGGTGGTATCTTTCTTGCCTTCCGTGAGCGTATCAATCGCCGTCACCATATTATCGTCGGTGACCGGGTCATTGCCGAGGAACATCGATTTGTCCGCTTTCACCGACAGATAGACCGGTTTATCCGGGCGAGGCTGCGGTTGGCTGGACGAAGCTGGCAGATTCACTTTGACATCGACGGTCGCCAGCGGCGCGGCAACCATAAAGATAATCAGCAGTACCAACATGACATCGATAAACGGCGTCACGTTGATATCATGCATTTCGCCATTATCGTCCAGATTTTCATTAAGACGCATTGCCATGGGGCATTAACCTACTCGTAATTTCTGGGCGGTACGCACCGGATGTACGCCGCTGGCGCTGAGGTCCAGGTCACGGCTTTGCAGCAGCAGAACCTGCGCCGCAACGTCGCTCAGGTTGGCTTTAAAGCCGCCAATCAGACGCGCAAAGATGTTATAGATGACCACCGCAGGAATCGCGGCGAACAGGCCAATCGCGGTCGCCAACAGCGCTTCTGCGATACCCGGCGCCACAACCGCCAGGTTAGTGGTCTGGGTCTGGGCGATGCCGATGAAGCTGTTCATGATACCCCATACGGTACCAAACAGACCGACGAACGGGGAGATAGCACCGATGGTTGCCAGGAAACCGTTACCACGGCCCATATGACGACCCACGGCCGCCACGCGACGTTCCAGGCGGAAGCCGGTACGTTCTTTAATGCCTTCGTTATCTTCGGAACCCGCAGAGAGCTCCAGCTCGTTCTGCGCTTCGTTGATTAACTGCGTGCTCAGGCTGCGGGCATCAAATGCAGCCGCGATTTCATTCGCCTGATTCAGGGAACGCGCTTCGCCTAACAGTTTCTGTTCGCGCTTGAGGCGGCGCTTATGGGAAAGAAGCTCAGCCCCCTTGCTGAAGAAAATAGCCCAGGTGACGACGGATGCCAGTATCAAGCCAATCATGACCACTTTAACCACGATGTCGGCATGATGATACATACCCCAAACGGAGAGATCCGCCTGCATCAAATTATTACCCACTGTGTATCTCCAGGACATAAATCACAAATTCTGAGCACAATAATATCAAAACATCGTCGAATTGATAGTAGTTCTCATTAGTATTTACATATTGACCCAAATCACACTTATTTTCCTTGCGCTTACGCAGTAAAAAAGTTTTCAGCCGGTTTTTTGGCAAAATTTTCTGCTGTTCGCGCAGGTAACGGTAGATCCCACGCGCAATCGTGTTAATTTAGCCATCCAGACGTATAAAAATAGGCAGATAAAAAATGGCAGACAAGCACCTCGATACCGCGCTGGTTAACGCCGGACGCAGCAAAAAATACACTCAGGGATCGGTGAACAGCGTCATTCAACGCGCCTCCTCGCTGGTGTTCGACACCGTCGCCGCCAAAAAACATGCGACCCACAACCGCGCTAACGGCGAACTGTTCTACGGCCGTCGCGGCACCCTCACCCACTTCTCATTGCAGGAAGCGATGTGTGAACTGGAAGGCGGCGCTGGCTGCGCGCTTTTCCCATGCGGCGCGGCAGCGGTCGCCAACACCATCCTGGCGTTTGTGGAACAGGGCGATAACGTGCTGATGACCAACACCGCCTATGAACCAAGCCAGGACTTCTGCACCAAAATTCTCGGTAAGCTGGGCGTCACCACCAGTTGGTTCGACCCGATGATCGGCGAAGGGATTGCCGCGTTGATCAAGCCCAACACCAAAATTGTGTTCCTGGAATCCCCTGGTTCTATCACCATGGAAGTGCACGATATTCCGGCCATCGTTGCCGCCGTGCGCCGCGTTGCGCCTGAAGCAATCATCATGATCGACAATACCTGGGCGGCGGGGGTTCTGTTTAAAGCGCTCGATTTCGGTATCGATATTTCTATTCAGGCTGGCACCAAATACCTGATTGGCCATTCGGATGCGATGGTCGGTACTGCGGTATCTAACGAACGCTGCTGGGCGCAACTGCGCGAAAATGCCTACCTGATGGGCCAGATGCTCGACGCCGACACCGCTTATATGACCAGCCGTGGCCTGCGTACGCTGGGCGTGCGTTTACGTCAGCATCATGAAAGCAGCCTGAAGGTTGCCGAATGGTTGGCACAGCAGCCGCAGGTTGAGCGTGTGAACCACCCTGCACTGCCGGGCAGTAAAGGGCATGAATTCTGGAAGCGTGATTTTACCGGCAGCAGCGGCCTGTTCTCGTTTGTGCTCAAAAAACACCTCAATGATGAAGAGCTGGCAAACTATCTCGATAACTTCTCGCTGTTCAGCATGGCCTACTCCTGGGGTGGATTTGAGTCGCTGATTCTGGCGAATCAGCCGTCCGAGCTCGCCAGCATTCGTCCGGAAGGAAAAATCGATTTCACCGGTACGCTGGTACGCGTCCACATCGGTTTAGAAAACGTTGACGATCTGATTGCGGATTTAGCGGCAGGATTTGCCCGCATCGTGTAACATGGCCTCAGCCCGGTAGCCCAGGCTATCGGGTGGGTTAGTACTGTTTTTGATGCGTCGGTCAGGCGCGTCACCGATGTTGAGAACAGTCGGTCCCCGAAGTGATTTACCACCGTCGGCGTAAACCGTTTCCGCGTTGTTGTCAGTAAATCAGGACAGCGCGGCTTCATTTGTTGCGCACGCGATCAAGGTGTTCTTAATCTTTCGGGCGTACAATAAGCGAAAACGCTGTTCCACAGGAATGTTCATGGTCGTTATTCAAGATATTGTCGCCGCGCTTTGGCAGCACGATTTTGCTGCTCTGGCGAATCCGCACGTCGTGGGGGTCGTTTATCTGGTCATGTTTGCCACTCTGTTTCTGGAAAATGGCCTGCTTCCCGCTTCATTCTTACCCGGCGATAGCCTTCTGCTATTAGCGGGCGCGCTCATTGCGAAGGGCGTGATGGGCTACGTCCCCACTATTGCCATTCTGACCGCAGCCGCCAGCCTCGGCTGCTGGCTGAGCTATATTCAGGGTCGTTGGTTGGGTAATACCCGCGTGGTGAAAGGCTGGCTGGCGCAGCTGCCGGATAAATACCATCAGCGCGCAACCTGTATGTTTGACCGTCACGGTCTGCTGGCGCTGCTGGCGGGGCGTTTCCTGGCGTTTGTGCGTACCCTGCTGCCAACGATGGCGGGTATCTCCGGCCTGTCGAATCGCCGTTTCCAGGTGTTTAACTGGCTGAGCGCGCTGCTGTGGGTAGGCGTGGTGACGAGCTTAGGCTATGCCATTAGCATGATCCCGTTTGTAAAACGTCATGAAGATCAGGTAATGACTTTCCTGATGATCCTGCCAATCTTCCTGCTGGTTGCCGGGCTTCTGGGCACGGTGATAGTGGTGATTAAGAAGAAGTATTGCGACGCATAATATTTCGTAGCCCGGCCGAGCAACGCGACGCCGGGAATGGCCTCCAGGCTACCCCGGGGTCGGCGTAAACGCCTCGCCCGAGCTACAAATTACATTCCCCGCAGCCTTGCCGCATCCTCTCCCGGCGTCATGCCGAAATAGCGCTTAAACTCCCGGCTAAACTGCGACGCGCTTTCGTATCCCACCTGCATCGCCGCGGCGCTGGCCTTCAGCCCGTCGTGCACCATCATCATCCGCGCTTTATGCAAACGGTAGGTCTTCAGATACTGTAGCGGCGAGGTGCTGGTCACCGACTTAAAGTTGTGGTGAAACGCCGACAGACTCATATTGGCCTCGGCAGCGAGCTGATCCACGCTGAGCGTTTCGGTGTACTGGCTCTCGATACGCTTGAGCACCCGACTAATCTGGCTGAAATGAGTCTGGCGGCTAACCAGCGCCATTAATGCACCGCCTCGCGGCCCGGTCAGCACGTGGTAGAGCATCTCACGGATAATCTGTTTCCCCAGAATGCGGGCGTCCAGCGGGCGCTCCATCACGTCCAGCAGGCGTTCCGAGGCGCAGAGAATCTCTTCGGAGAGCGTGGCCGAGTTAATCCCGCTTTCCGCCATCGACGACGGATGGAAAAGCGGGTCTTCGCCGATATCCATCAGCAGTTCCTGTAGCTGCAGAATATCCACATCCAGGCGTAATCCGGCCAGCGGCGCGTCCTCGGTCGCAAAAGTTTCACATTCAAAGGGTAAAGGTACTGTCAGCAGCAGATATTCGTTGGCATCGTAACGGAAGGTGCGCTCGTTGATATAGCCAATCTTATAGCCGGAAAAGAGAAACACGATGCCCGGGCGATACATTACCGGCGTGCGCCCGCTTGGCTGAGTACCATAGATAAGCTGAATATCCGGCAGCAAGGTTCTCAGGTTTTGTTCGTTATTTTTCAGCTGCTTAATCTTTTCTGTCAGCAGCGCACAGATCTCTTCACGGTTCATCAACAAGGGCTCCAGGTACCTTTTCCAACGCTGTCATTGTGGCTTTGTTTAACGCATTTCTCCAGAGCTATGGAGAAATGGGCAAGACAATCGCAGAAATGTGCATTGAGAGGTACGACGACGAAGACCACAATGATGTCATTCGGCGATGACCCCTCACCGCCCTCTTTTTCCACCCACACTATAGGGAACGAGCAATGTTTAATTTTGATCTTCATACCCCAACCCGCATTCTGTTCGGTAAAGGTGCTATCGAAAACCTGCGCGCTCAGATCCCCGCTGACGCTCGCGTACTGATTACCTACGGCGGCGGCAGCGTGAAAAAAACCGGCGTGCTGGACCAGGTGCTGAGCGCACTGCAAGGTCTGGACGTGCTGGAGTTCGGCGGTATTGAGCCAAACCCATCTTATGAAACGCTGATGAACGCGGTGAAAATCGCCCGCGAAGAGAAAGTCACCTTCCTGCTGGCCGTTGGCGGCGGTTCCGTACTGGACGGCACCAAGTTTATCGCTGCCGCCGCACACTACGATACCAGCATCGACCCGTGGGAAATTCTGGAAACCTACGGCAGCAACGTCACCAGCGCTATCCCAATGGGTTCCGTACTGACGCTGCCTGCGACCGGTTCTGAGTCCAACAAAGGTGCCGTTATCTCCCGTAAAACCACTGGTGACAAACGCGCCTTTATGTCCCCACACGTTCAGCCGCTGTTTGCAATTCTGGATCCGGTTTACACCTACACCCTGCCGCCGCGTCAGGTTGCTAACGGCGTTGTGGATGCGTTCGTTCACACCGTAGAGCAGTACGTCACCTACCCGGTTGACGGCAAAATTCAGGACCGCTTCGCGGAAGGCATTCTGCTGACGCTGGTTGAAGATGGCCCGAAAGCGCTGCAGGAACCGGAAAACTACGCCGTTCGTGCCAACATCATGTGGGCTGCCACTCAGGCGCTGAACGGCCTGATTGGTGCGGGCGTGCCGCAGGACTGGGCAACTCATATGCTGGGCCACGAACTGACCGCAATGCACGGTTTGGATCACGCACAAACGCTGGCTATCGTGCTGCCTGCTCTGTGGAATGAAAAACGTGATACCAAACGCGCCAAACTGCTGCAGTACGCAGAACGCGTCTGGAACATTACCGAAGGTTCTGACGATGCGCGCATCGATGCCGCTATCGCCGCGACCCGCAGCTTCTTCGAACAAATGGGCGTGCCAACTCGCCTGTCCGACTACGGTCTGGACGGCAGCTCTATCCCTGCGCTGCTGAAAAAACTCGAAGAACACGGTATGACCAAACTGGGTGAAAATCAGGATATTACCCTGGACGTGAGCCGTCGTATTTACGAAGCAGCACGCTAAGAGCCCTCCGTTTCTTGCGCTAAGGATTTCGAGCTGCAGAAAGGCGTCAAGACAGCGAATCCCCAGGAGCTTACATCAGTAAGTGACTGGGGTGAGCTGGCGCAGACAACGCATCTGCGGCTTGAAAGACGACGAGCAAGCTTTCGTTTTTGCATATTTCGACCAGACTTAATCCTACAAACCTTATCGGGGTATTGCCCCGATAAGCTCGTAAAAAGGAGAAATGCATGACACATCCAACCGTGATTAAACTGCACGATGGCAATGTAATGCCGCAGCTCGGCCTCGGGGTATGGCAGGCCACGAATGAGGAAGTCGTCACCGCGATTCATAAAGCGCTCGAGGTGGGCTACCGTTCCATTGATACCGCCGCCGCTTATAAAAATGAGTCGGGAGTCGGTAAAGCGATTAAGAGCGCGGGCGTTGCTCGTGAGGATCTGTTCATCACCACCAAGCTGTGGAATGACTCCCATCTCCGCGCGGCGGATGCCCTACAGGAGAGCCTGGAGCACCTGCAGCTGGACTATCTCGACCTGTATCTGATTCACTGGCCGGTTCCCGCAACCGATCACTATATCGATGCGTGGAAGAGCCTGATTGAACTGCAAAAACAGGGGCTGATTAAGAGCATCGGCGTGTGTAACTTCCAGGTGCCTCACCTGCAGCGGCTGATTGATGAAACCGGCGTCGCACCGGTCATCAACCAGATTGAGCTGCATCCGCTGATGCAGCAGCGTCAGTTGAATGCCTGGAACGCCACGCATAAAATCCAGACCGAGTCCTGGAGCCCACTGGCACAGGGTGGTGAAGGGGTATTTGACCAGAAAATTATCCGCGCTCTGGCGGATAAATACGGTAAGACGCCAGCGCAAATCGTGATTCGCTGGCACCTCGACAGCGGCCTGGTGGTGATCCCGAAATCGGTCACGCCGTCGCGCATTGCCGAAAACTTTGCCGTCTGGGATTTCCGACTGGATAAAGATGAGCTGAGCGAGATTGCGAAGCTGGATCAGGGTAAGCGTTTAGGCCCGGATCCGGACCAGTTTGGCGGTTAAGTGAAGCAGTATGAATGTCAAAAGCCCGGCGAATTGCCGGGCTTTTTTATGGCTTAAGTGCTGTCCCGGCGTCGCTGCGCTCGGCCGGGCTACCACCCAATGTAGCCCTGTTAAATTCAGCGGGACGCGGGTTTAGGACGCTTTTTGATGCCGTTTGGCGTCTGACGCTGGTGCGCCACCGGCGTATGCTTGGTCAGCGCCGGGCGTGTATTGCGGTTCTGGCGACGTGCTTCGCGCATCTCGTCCAATGTTGGCGCAGGCACCAGGCAGTCACGACGGCTGCCGATCAGATGTTTTTTACCCATCGTCTCCAGCGCCGTACGGATCAGCGGCCAGTTAGCCGGATCGTGATAGCGCAGCAGCGCTTTGTGCAGACGACGCTGCTTATCGCCTTTCGGGATCACCACATCTTCACTCTTATAGCCAATTTTACCCAGCGGGTTCTTGCCGGTGTAATACATGGTGGTCGAGTTCGCCAGCGGCGACGGATAGAAGTTCTGCACCTGGTCCAGACGGAAACGGTGCTGTTTCAGCCACAGCGCCAGGTTCACCATATCTTCATCGCGCGTGCCTGGGTGGGCGGAGATAAAGTACGGAATCAGATACTGCTCTTTACCGGCCTGCTTCGAATAGGTGTCGAACAGCTCTTTAAAGCGGTGATAGCTGCCCATCCCCGGCTTCATCATCTTCGACAGCGGCCCTTCTTCAGTGTGTTCAGGCGCAATCTTCAGATAGCCGCCCACGTGGTGGGTTGCCAGCTCTTTGATATAGCGCGGGTCTTCCACCGCCAGGTCGTAACGGACGCCGGAGGCAATCAGGATCTTCTTGATACCTTTCAGGTCGCGGGCGCGGCGATAGAGGTTAATCGTCGGCGTGTGGTCGGTATCCATATGCGGACAGATTTCCGGGTACACGCAGGAGAGACGACGGCAGGTCTGCTCGGCACGCGGCGACTTACAGCGCAGCATGTACATGTTGGCCGTTGGGCCACCCAGGTCGGAGATAATGCCGGTAAAGCCCGGTACCGTATCGCGAATGGCTTCGATTTCGTTGATGATCGAGTCTTCGGAGCGGCTCTGGATAATACGACCTTCGTGCTCGGTGATAGAGCAGAAGGAACAGCCGCCAAAGCAGCCGCGCATGATATTGATAGAAAAACGAATCATCTCATACGCCGGGATACGCGCCTTGCCGTATGACGGGTGCGGGATACGCTGGTACGGCAGCGCGAACACGCTGTCCATCTCTTCGGTGGAGAGCGGGATCGCTGGCGGGTTAATCCAGATATAGCGGTCGCCCTGCTTCTGCATCAGCGCACGGGCGCTGCCCGGGTTGGTTTCATGGTGCAGAATACGGGAAGCGTGGGCATACAGCACCTTGTCGCCTTTGACCTTTTCAAAGGACGGCAGCAAGACGTAGGTTTTCTCCCACGGCTTAGGGCGCGGCGGCTGTACGGTAACGGCTTTGGCTTCCTGCTTTTTCGGTGCCACCGGTTTGTTATCGGCACACGGCAAGTCTTCACCATACGGATGCGGAATCGGGTCGATTTTCCCCGGGGTGTCGATGCGGGTTGAATCAACACCAGACCAGCCCGGCAGCGCTTCTTTGACGATGATCGCGGTGTTACGCACATCGCGGATCTGCGCGATTGGCTCGCCTGCAGCCAGGCGGTGCGCCACTTCCACCAGCGGACGCTCGCCGTTACCGAACATCAGCATGTCGGCCTTGGCGTCAATCAGCACCGAGCGGCGCACGGTATCGGACCAATAGTCATAGTGCGCGGTACGACGCAGGCTGGCTTCGATGCCACCGAGGATAACCGGCACATCTTTCCACGCTTCTTTACAGCGCTGGGTATAAACCAGCGTCGCGCGGTCAGGGCGTTTGCCCGCGACGTTGTCCGGCGTATAGGCATCGTCATGGCGCAGCTTGCGGTCTGCGGTATAGCGGTTGATCATCGAGTCCATGTTGCCGGCGGTGACGCCGAAGAACAGGTTCGGTTTCCCCAGACGCATAAAGTCGTCTTTGCTGTTCCAGTCTGGCTGGGCGATGATCCCCACGCGGAAGCCCTGCGCTTCCAGCATACGGCCACAAATCGCCATCCCGAAGCTCGGGTGATCAACATAGGCGTCGCCGGTTACCAGAATGATGTCGCAGCTATCCCAGCCAAGTTGATCCATCTCTTCACGTGACATTGGCAAAAACGGAGCCGGCCCAAAGCAGGCGGCCCAGTACTGCGGCCAGGAGAAAAGGTCGCGATCCGGTTGGATCAGGGAGATAGTGCTCATATTGCTTCCGAAAAAAATTGGCAAAAAAATAGACAAAGGCCGGGGATTATAAGCCCGTTCGCCTTACTAATGAAGTGGGAATTTTTAGCGCGGTTTGTGCCCCGGCGTCGCTGTGCTCGGCCGGGGGTTCTTGATTACGGCGCCGGGTTCACCAGAATCTGCCCGATAGAACCACGGTCGGCAAGCTCCAGCGTTTGGCTGGAGAACTGGAACGGGAAGTGCGGCCATGACGGCTGTGAGTAATAGACCAGCAGCTCAACCTGACCGTCAATCCAGACCGTATCTTTCCAGCCCCGATCTTCCGGCAGCGGCGTCGCACCGTTGACGTTGCGAACCTGGAACATCACCCCTTCAATATGGAACGACTGCGGCGCATCGGCACGAACCGTCCAGCGCTCCCAGGTGCCCTGTTGCGCGGTGATATCAATGCGCTGCGGGTCCCACAGTTGGCCGTTGATACCCGGATCGTCGCCGAGCAGAATGTCGCGGCTGCGAATCGGCGTGCCGCTCAGCACTTCCGTTGGCAGTATGCGCATCGGTAAGTTATCGGTCACTAACGGCAGCAGCCCCGTTGGGCGCAGGGTCAGCACCAGCGTGGAGATCAAAATGCTCGATGGTTCGAAGAAGCCGCGAATACGCTCCATGATGCTGGCGGACTCACCGCAGGTCATCGACACTTCATCGCCGTTGGTCATATCCACCAGCACTTCGCGACGCTCACCCGGCGCCAGCGAAATTTGCGTGGTGGAGACCGGTGCAGGCAGGAAGCCCTGATCGCTGGAAATCACGTGCAGCGCGCGGCCATCGCTCATCCGCAGCGAGTAACGGCGAGAGTTAGAGGCGTTCAGCAGGCGCAGACGCACCCAGCCGCGCGATACTTCAACATAGGGCCCCTGGACACCGTTGACCAGCAGCGTATCGCCAACAAAGCCACCGCTGCCCGGTTCGTCGTATACCGGCGCACCAAAGTTATCCAGACGCTTATCCTGGATAATGACCGGGAAGTCGTCGACGCCGTAGTGGTTAGGGAATGGTAAGGACTTACTAACTTCATCCTCCACCAGCCACATTCCCGCCAGGCCGTTATATACCTGCTGGGCCATGTGGTTTGGCGTATTGGCCTGATACCACAGCGTTGACGCATTCTGGCGAATAGGCAGCACCGGTGCCCAGTCGGCGTTTGGCGTCATCATGCGCGCCGCGCCGCCAATCAGCGGCCCCGGCACCTGCAAACCGCGCACGGTCATGGCGACGTTTTCCGTCAGACGGTTGCTGTAGATGAGTTTGACATCGTCACCCTTCCAGACGCGGATCGTCGGCCCAAGATAGCGGCCGTTGACGCCCCAGACGGAGGCGCGCGTGCCCTGGGTAAACGACCAGTGCGCACGCTGCAGCGTTAAGAATAGCGGTTGCCCACGGCGAGACTCCAGCAGAGGAGGCACCGGCAATGCGGGTTGCTTCCCTGCGGCCTGTGCCCTCAGCGGCACGGTGCCGGCACAAAGCGCAACGCCCGAAGCCTGAATAAACTGACGCCGACTGAGTGACATATAAGCTCCATCAAAACTGACAAATCAAACGCGGGAAATCATTTTCCCAACAGCAATACAGCCGCGACGCGGGCATTCACCCACGCCGTCAGCAGAAATTACGCTTTACCCGCAGACTCACGCTGGGCCACTTCCTGGTCCAGTTCGTCTATTTTGGCCTTCATCACTTCGCGGCAGTGTTTTGCCAGGTCGCGAACCTGATCTTTACCCCACGCGCTGGTGTCGATAGGCTCCAGCATTTCCACAATCACCAGACCATTATTCCAGCGGTTGAGTTTAATCTTATTGGAAGTATTCGACACACACACCGGGATAATTGGCACACCGGCAGCGATAGCCGCGTGAAACGCACCGGTTTTAAACGGCAGCAGGCCACGGCCGCGGCTGCGGGTACCTTCCGGGAACATCCAGATGGAAATTCTGCGTTTCTTAAAGGCATCTGCCACTTCGGCAATGGTACTGTGCGCTTTCGCTCGGTTGTTACGGTCGATCAGCAGGTTGCCGGTCAGCCAGTACAGCAGACCAAAGAACGGCACCCACACCAGGCTCTTTTTACCGACCGTCACGGTTGGCGGCTGAACAATATTCGCCGCTGTCACCATATCGTAGTTGTTCTGGTGATTGGCGATATAAATCGCGTTGCCATAGTGCTCCGCGTCAGCTGGTTTGCGGGTTTCAACTTTTAAACCGAACACCGGTGCCATACGGCCAAACATATGGCCAAAGGTGGCGACGTGTTTTGGGTTACGCGGACTGAACAGGCAATAGATGCAGCCAAAGATGCATACCAGGATGCAATAAATGACGACAATAATGACACGTAAAATAAATAGCATAGCGTCCTCTGAACCCTGAACCACTTAGAATGATACCGATCAGACGGGTGCTGACAGGATATATAGACCGGACAGGGCTTTGTTACTTGCAGACCCCTGCAAAGGGGTATTGTTAATCGCAACGGCTGAATTAACAACGGTTTCACGGTAATTTTTCCCCCGCCTGACGACGGGGGAAATATATTACTCTTCGCTGTCGCCCGCCGAAGCGCGCTGCGGTGAATCAATCTCAACGCGATCGATTTTTTGCAGGCCACGCATCAGGGTGCCGCGACGACCGCGTTCACCCGTCACTTTTTGCAGCTCTTCCGGGCGCAATTTGATCTTACGTTTGCCCACGTGGAAGGTCAGCGTGCTCTGTGGTGGCAGTACGTAAAGGTGCGCCAGACTATCGACACCGCTGGCGGCTTCCGCTGCCGGGATGTTGATGATCTTGTTACCCTTACCTTTCGACAGCTGCGGCAGATCGCTCAGCGGGAACATCAGCATGCGGCCTGCGGAGGTGATCGCCAGCAGCATGTCGCTCTCGTCTTCAATGACCACCGGTGGCATCACGTGCGCGTTGTCCGGCAGTGAAATCAGCGCTTTACCGGCACGGTTACGTGCGACCAGGTCGTTGAAGGTACACAGGAAACCGTAACCCGCATCGGAAGCCATCAGCAGTTTGGTATCGTCGCCTTCCATCAGCATGTGCTCGACGGTCGCCCCCGGCGGCAGCGTCAGCTTGCCGGTCAGCGGCTCGCCCTGCCCACGGGCGGACGGCAGCGTAATCGGGTCGATGGCATAGCTGCGTCCAGTGGTGTCGACAAACACCACCGGCTGGTTGCTCTTGCCTTTCACCGACGATTTCCAGCTATCGCCGGACTTATAGTTCAACCCCTGAGCGTCAATGTCATGGCCTTTCGCGCTACGTACCCAGCCCATCTGCGACAGCACGATGGTCACCGGTTCGGACGGCAGCATGTCATGGTCGCTCATCGCTTTCGCTTCTTCGCGCTCGCGCAGCGGAGAACGACGATCGTCGCCAAAGGTTTCGGCATCAGCCTGCAGTTCTTTCTTCAGCAGGTTGCTCATCTTGCGTTCGGACGCCAGGATCGCCTGCAGGTGATCGCGCTCTTTGGCTAAATCATCCTGCTCGCCGCGGATCTTCATCTCTTCGAGCTTCGCCAGGTGGCGCAATTTCAGCTCGAGGATCGCTTCTGCCTGGGTTTCGCTGATGCCAAAGCGCGACATCAGCGCCGGCTTCGGCTCATCTTCGTGACGGATTATCTCGATCACTTCATCGATGTTGAGGAACGCCACCAGCAAACCTTCGAGGATATGCAGGCGTTTAAGCACTTTCTCGAGGCGGTAGTTCAGGCGACGACGGACGGTATCGCGGCGGAACGCCAGCCATTCGGTGAGGATCTCCAGCAGGTTTTTCACCGCCGGACGACCATCCAGCCCGATCATATTCAGGTTGATGCGGTAGCTCTTTTCCAGATCGGTGGTGGCGAACAGGTGGTTCATCACCTGATCCATATCCACGCGGTTGGAACGCGGCACGATAACCAGACGGGTCGGGTTTTCGTGGTCGGATTCGTCGCGCAGGTCATCGACCATCGGCAGCTTTTTGTTACGCATCTGGGCCGCGATCTGTTCCAGCACTTTGGCACCGGAAACCTGATGCGGCAGCGCGGTAATCACTACCGCACCGTCTTCTTTATTCCACACCGCGCGCATGCGCACGGAGCCACGGCCGTTCTGGTAAATTTTGCGGATTTCCGCGCGCGAGGTGATGATTTCCGCCTCGGTCGGGTAGTCCGGGCCCTGAACGATATCCAGCACCTCGTCGAGCGTGGTCTGCGGTTTTTCAATCAGGGTAATCGCGGCTTTCGCCACTTCGCGCAGGTTGTGCGGCGGAATGTCCGTCGCCATACCGACGGCGATACCGGTGGTGCCGTTCAGCAGGATGTTAGGCAGGCGCGCAGGCAGCATTTTCGGCTCCTGCATGGTGCCGTCAAAGTTCGGCACCCAATCAGCCGTGCCCTGCCCCAGCTCGCTTAACAGCAGCTCGGAATATTTCGACAGGCGGGATTCGGTATAACGCATCGCCGCGAACGATTTCGGATCGTCCGGTGCCCCCCAGTTCCCCTGGCCATCGACCAGCGGGTAACGGTAGGAGAACGGCTGCGCCATCAGCACCATCGCTTCGTAACAGGCGCTATCGCCGTGCGGATGGTACTTACCCAGTACGTCACCGACGGTACGGGCGGATTTTTTAAATTTTGCGGTGGCGTTCAACCCCAGTTCCGACATTGCGTAAACAATGCGGCGCTGCACCGGTTTCAGGCCATCGCCAATAAACGGCAACGCGCGATCCATGATGACGTACATGGAGTAGTTTAAGTAGGCGTTTTCCGTAAATTCATGTAGCGCAAGGCGCTCTGCCATATCGCTCATTAACAGTGGATCCTCAATCTGCATGCTGACCGTTCGGACGGCAATATTGCCGCAGATAATACCCTATCTCACGGTCTGAGTCACAAACCGTGAGATAGGTTGGGAGCCGGTTAACGAAGCGGTAAATAAATATCCGTCAGCAGCGCATGTTCCGGCACCTCATGGACAAAGTTGAGGTACTGGAAAAAGACCGGGAAGTCGCGCGGCGTCTCGCCGCTGCCCGGCAGCCACTCGCGGAACAGAGACCAAACGCTGTCAGACAGCGAATCCAGCGAGCCCTGATGACGTAAGACCGCGCAGCGCCCGCCGGGAATCTCAGCGTTGACCACGCCAAACGCGTTCTCCGGTATCGGTCCAGACACGCTGCCGCAGATATCAAAGCGAAACTGCTCCGGTGGCGTGGTCTGCGGGTCGTGCCAGGCAATGCCGTAGGTCTGGCTGCTCGCCACCGGCGAAAGCCCGGTGCTGCGTCGCCACTCAATAAAGGTTGCCGCGCTGTCGTTCACCCGATCCGGATGCCCCTGATGGGTCAACATGGCGACGTTGGTTTGCGGAAATTCAACGATTTTCACGTCCATTACGTGCTGCTCCTGTAAAGCCAGTTTAGGAACGCGCTGGTGCCAGGCCGCCCAGTCCGGGGTTTGTCGGAACTGTCGTGGGCTTTGACCAAACGCGGTTTTAAAGGCACGAGTGAACGACTCCGGGTTCTGAAACCCGGCATCCAGCGCAATATCGATAACCTTATCCTGCGGGTTAAACGCCAGCCGCCACGAGGCGCGGCGCAGGCGTAACCACTGGATATAGCGATACAGCGGCAGGCCGCTCCAGGCGGTAAATTGCCGATGGAAATGAAAGGGCGAACTGTGCGCCATCCGGCTTAACGCCTCGAGCGAGAGAGGCTCATCCAGATGACGCTCAATGTGGTCGCAAACGCGCCGCAGGCGTTCGGAATAAGCCGCGCTTAATAAGTCACTCATCACTGCCTCCTTGCGGGACATTCTGCCCACCTGGCCGCAGTGAATCCTGACCGATCTTGCGCAGTCTTAGGGGATTATGGATTCACTTTGCGGATCTGCTTCACGTCGATTTCAACGGAGTTCCAGTCTTTATCCACTTCGCCCTGGATTTCAACCACATCCTGCGGGGTGATGGTCTGGCCGTTCCAGCGCTTGTGATCAATATCCACATTCACGGTGCCGCTGGCATCTTTAAAAATATACAGATCGTCAGATACGCGCTCAATGATGTTGCCACGAAGCGTAACCCAGGTGTCATCACGCATGGTTTTGGCGTTCGCCGCAGTGGTCACGGTGCCGTTAGGGCCAACGAAGCCGCCTGTCTGCGTCGTCGTGGTGGTAGACGGGCCGGAAAACCCGCCCTGAGTGGCGGCAAATGCTGGTGCAGAAGCCAAGGCCAGGATTGCGGCGATAGCAGCAAGTTTCTTCATGATTTGTTCTCCCTTTTGTGGTGTATGAGCACTATTACACCCACCATTTCTTAACAACTTCTTAAGGCAAAAAAAGATTTATTATTGCTGTACATAGGCAGTACAGGCGCGCTTTACTTGGTAGACAGAGCAGCAGGCAAGGAGCAGCAGATGCGCATTTTATTAGTGGAAGATGACAAGCTTATCGGCGACGGCATCAAAACCGGGCTCGGCAAAATGGGCTTCAGCATCGACTGGTTTACCCGCGGTGAAGAGGGCAAAATCGCGCTTTACAGCGCCCCCTACGACGCGGTGATCCTTGACCTGACGCTGCCCGGCATCGACGGGCTGGATATTCTGCGCGAGTGGCGCGAAAAGTCCCGCCGCGAACCGGTGCTCATCCTGACCGCCCGTGATGCGCTGAGCCAGCGCGTCGAAGGGCTGCGCTTAGGCGCTGACGACTATCTCTGCAAACCGTTCGCACTGATTGAAGTCGCCGCCCGGCTGGAGGCGCTGATTCGCCGCGCCCACGGCCAGCCGAGCAGCGTGCTGCGCCACGGCGAGGTGGAACTGGATCCCAATCGCCTGACCGCCACCTTGAACAACGAACCGCTCATACTGAAGCCGAAAGAGTTTGCCCTGCTGGAGCTGTTGCTGCGCAACGCCGGGCGCGTGTTGCCGCGCAAGCTGATTGAAGAGAAGCTCTATAGCTGGGATGAAGAGGTCACCAGCAACGCCATTGAAGTGCACGTCCACCATCTGCGCCGCAAGCTCGGCAGCCACTTTATCCGTACCGTCCACGGTATCGGCTACACGTTGGGTGACCAATGAACCTGTTCCGCCGCCTGAGCCTGCGCGTTCGCCTGACGCTGCTGTTTATGCTGCTCTCCGCCGTGGCCTGGTGTTTTGCCAGCGTCATCGCCTGGAAGCAGACCACCGACAAGCTGGATAAGCTGTTCGACACTCAGCAAATGCTGTTTGCCAAACGCATCAGCGCGATGGACTTCGCCGACCTGCCCGCCTCACGCCAGTGGATTCGCGCGCCGAAGAAGGTCAAACACGGGCATCTTGATGATGACGCGCTGGCGTTCGCCATCTACACCGTCGACGGCAAGATGGTGCTGCACGACGGTGAGAACGGGCCGTACATCCCCTATAACTATCGCCGCGAAGGTTTTGACGATGGCCCGCTGAGCAACGATGACGATAGCTGGCGCTTTTTATGGCTGACCACCGCCGATAAAAAATACCGCATCGTGGTCGGCCAGGAGTGGGATTACCGCAAGGAGATGGCGCTGGATATCATCACCAGTCAGCTGACGCCGTGGCTGATTGCCCTGCCGGTCACCTTTTTGCTGTTGATTCTGTTGATTAGCCGCGAGCTGGCGCCGCTCAAAAAAATAACCCGCACCCTGCGCCAGCGCCACCCAGACTCCGGCGAGCCGCTGGATACGCACGGCGTGCCAAACGAAGTACGCCCGATGCTGGACGCGCTCAACCTGCTGTTCCGCCGCATCCACGATATGCTGACTCGCGAGCGCCGCTTCACCTCCGATGCCGCCCATGAGCTGCGCAGCCCGCTCACCGCACTGCGGGTGCAGGCCGAAGTGGCACAGCTGTCGCAGGACGATCCGGAAAGCCAGCAAAAGGCGCTGATGCAGCTGCATGCGGGCATCGACCGCGCCACGCGCCTGGTTGAGCAACTGCTGACCCTCTCCCGCCTTGATTCGCTGGAGCAACTAGCGGACGTGCAGCCGGTGAATCTCGGCGATCTGCTGCAATCCTCGGTGATGGATATCTACCACACCGCGCAAAAAGCCGGCATAGAGATTCGCCTGCACCTGAACGCTCAGCAGGTCACCCGCACCGCCCAACCGCTGCTGATGAGCCTGCTGGTGCGTAATCTGCTGGATAACGCCGTGCGCTACAGCCCTTCGGGCAGCGTGGTGGACGTGACGCTCGACAACCACGGTTTCAGCGTCCGCGATAACGGGCCGGGCATCAGCCCGGAAGCGCTGGCGCGCATCGGCGAGCGCTTCTATCGCCCGCCGGGGCAGGATGAAACCGGCAGCGGTCTTGGGTTGTCGATTGTGCAGCGCATTGCGACGCTGCACGGCATGACGGCAACCTTTGCTAATGCCCCCGACGGCGGCTTTGAAGTGACCCTTCGTGGGTAGTTTATTATTGCTAATTCAGCAAAAGACTTTGCACACTTTGCACATTTAATCGTTACAGCAAGGCGAGTATCATGCCCCTCAAAAGCCAACTTTTGAGGATTTATAATGAGCAACATTCTGATTGTTAACGGTGCGAAAAAATTCGGCCATTCTAACGGCCAGCTGAACGACACCCTGACTGAAGTCGCGGAGACCTACCTGCGCGACCTCGGGCATGATGTTAAAGTGGTTCGCGCGGACGGCGACTATGACGTCAAAGCCGAAGTACAAAACTTCCTGTGGGCCGACACTGTTATCTGGCAGATGCCAGGTTGGTGGATGGGCGCACCATGGACCGTGAAAAAATATATCGATGACGTATTCACCGAAGGTCACGGTTCTCTGTACGCCAGCGATGGTCGTACACGCTCCGACGCCAGCAAGAAATATGGTTCCGGTGGCCTGATTCAGGGCAAAACCTACATGCTGTCCCTGACCTGGAACGCCCCAATGGAAGCCTTTACCGATAAAGATCAGTTCTTCCACGGCGTGGGCGTTGACGGCGTTTACCTGCCGTTCCACAAAGCCAACCAGTTCCTGGGAATGGAAGCGCTGCCGACCTTTATCACCAACGACGTGATTAAAATGCCTGACGTTCCACGTTATGTTGCAGAATACCGCGAGCATCTTGGGAAGATTTTTGCTTAACTGTTAGCCTGGAATTAGAAGGAGTTAATCATGTTGACCATTATTGCTGAAATCCGTACTCGTCCAGGACAACATCACCGTCAGGCGGTGCTGGATCAGCTCACCAAAATTATCCCAACCGTGCTGAAAGAAGACGGCTGCCACGGCTACGCGCCGATGGTTGATCACGCCGCAAACGTGAGCTTCCAGACCACCGCACCGGACTCTATCGTGATGGTTGAAGTGTGGGAAAGCGTGGCGCACCTTGAAGCGCACCTGCAGACGCCGCACATGAAAGCCTGGAGCGAAGCGGTGAAAGCCGATGTGCTGGATACGACCATTCGTATTCTGGAGTCAGGCGTTTAAGACTGACGCATGAACGTAGCCCGGCCGAACGCAGTGACGCCGGGGACATCCCCGGCGTCGGTGCTTACGCACCTCGTCCAGGCTACGTGTTAAAGGTAGTTATCGATTTACCAGTACAGCTTCCAGCTCTGCGTCATGCGCACCAACGCTTCCACATAGAAATAATCCCCCCAGCTACAGCACTCATCCACGCCCTTATCGCTCGCGAAGTGATACACCGAATGTTTCAGCACGCCGGTACCCGGTTCGTCCACGCCCATCAGATAGTGCTTCGACAGCGACGACATCATCCCCATCGCCCACTGCTGATAGCGCTCGCGGTCTGGATCGGTGGTCGGCAGATGCTTCACCAGTTCCAGCAGGCCGCACACCGCAATCGCCGCTGAGGATGAATCACGCAGCGCATCGGTGCCGACCAGCGCCAGATCCCAATGACAGACATAGTCTTCCGGCAGGCGGTTGAGGAAGTAGTTCGCCAGCTTTTTCGACAAGCTAATCAGCTCCCTGTCGCCGGTATACATGAAGCTCAGCATAAAGCCGTAAATGCCCCACGCCTGCCCGCGCGACCAGCAGGAGTCGTCGGCATAGCCCTGCTGGGTTTTACCAAAGCGCGGTGCACCGGTCTGCACGTCCATGTAGTAGGTGTGGTAGGTCGAGGCGTCTTCACGCACCAGATATTTCGCCGACTGGCGCACGTGAGCGCGCGCGGCATCGGCAAATCGCGGATCGCCGGTCTGTTCCGTCGCCCAGTAGAGCAGCGGCAGGTTCATGGTGCAGTCGATAATCATGCGCCCCGCCTGCTCCGGGTCGGTCAACACACCCCAGGCCTGAATAATTTCCGCTTTACGATGGAAGCGCTCCAGCAGGGCTTCCGCCGCCTGCAAAGAGAAGCCGCGCGCATCGCGATTACCGGTCAAACGCCAGGCCGATACGCAGGAGAGCGTGTACAGGAAGCCCAGGTCATGCGTGTTGGTGTCGCAGCGCCCGGCAATACGCAGGCCGAACGAGCGCACGTGCTGCTCTGCCAACGCCCGGTATTTCTCCTCGCCGGTCATCTCCCAGGCCAGCCACAGCTGCCCGGTCCAGAAGCTGGTCGTCCATTCAACGTTTTCGGTCAGCGGATAGTAACCGTCCACGCAGGCTTCGCCCGGGAATTTATCACCGAAATCCGTTAAATGACGGCTAATCAGCTTAAGGACATGGCTACGCGCCGAGCACAGCTCATCGTTAAACGTCTGAAGATTAACGGGAGCACCCGGAAATTCGCGCAGGGTTTCCTCAACGATAGGGTTTAACATATTCGGTTCCTTCATTCAGTAAGGCTTATTTAGAAATACCATTTTCAGCGACATCAAGTGCAGGCTGGCGATGATTCTGACGTTTACAGGCAGATAACGTGAATGCTGAAATCAGCGTAAAGAACAGTGCAATTCCACCCATGATGATATAAGTCTTTTCAAAGCCAATGCGGTCGTATAATAAACCTGCCGGCGAAGAGACCACGACGTTACCGATATACAACATGGCCTGGTAACCCAATAAATACATGGTAGCGTTGACGCGTTTATCGAAATGCTCAGCAATATATTTAAATACCGAGACCAGCAGCAGACAAATTTCGAGACCGTAAAGCGGTTTAATCACGGAAATCAGCAGATGCGACTCGCATAGGCCGGAAATCACCAGTCGCGCCCCCACCAGCACACCCACAATAATCAGACCGCGTTTCGCGCCAATATAGTTAACGAACATCGGCATAAAGATATACATCACGAACTCGGTGCCGGACTGCACGGTACCCAGCAGGCCAAAGAGGGTGTTACCTTCATGTACATCGCTAAAGAAGGTGACGAAATAGCGCGAGAACTGCTGCTCAGCGACAAACATCATCCACGCCACGCCGGCCACATACAGGCAGAATGCCCAGAACTTGCTGCTTTTCAGCAGGTCGAACACGTCTTTCAGGACAATTTTATCCTTCGAAATCACCGCGCTGGCGTTGCTGGTTGCAGTATCTACTTTCAGGCTGATTAACACCGCCAGCATGACCAGCGATGCCACGCTGCCGAGAATAAAGTTGTAGGCCGGAGAGATATTAAACAGCAGGCCGGAGAAGGACGATGCCACCGCCCAACCGAGCGAACCCCACATACGAATCTGACCAAACTCCATGCTGTTCAGGCGGCTGTAGCGATCGGCATAAGATTCACAGGCCGCCACGCCGGCATACCACGCGAAGCTCAGATAAATAGCACCAACAATAATCCCCACGGTGGTGTAGGAAAGCAGCAGCGGCTGGTAAACATAAATAAAGAACGGCGCCATCAGGGCGGACATCACCACTACAAAATAGAGCAGATATTTACTCATGCCAATTTTATCGAGAATATAACCGTAAATAGGCTTGAGGATAACGGAGAATATACCGTTGACGGCAAACACGGTGCCAATCACCGCGCCACTGAGTTCTGCTTTTTGCCCAAGCCAAATAGCAAACAGGCCAATGCTGGCCGACCAGGTAAAAAAGTACAAAAATATAAACGAGCTTATTTTGTAATATTCCAGTCTGTTTGTAGACGATATTTTTTCCATACGGTCCTCGACAAAACGATGTAGGGGTACAGACTCTGCAACATAATGATGCAGAGTCTGTCAGGAGGTATTCCGGTTTATTGTTATATCCGGAGAGTTAAAAATTCAGCGTTGTTATTTTCCCGCTGACGTTATCCGTCACGTTCAGCGTATTATTTTCAATGTGCAGCGTGGGTAATGCGGGCAACGTTGCGTTGTGGTGACCGCTTGCCACTACCGCGCAGCACAGCCAATGTTCGCCGGGCGCTATCTCGCCCGCTAGCGTCGGAATCGCCGCGCACTCGGCAAACATCACGCTGCTGTTCGGCGGGGTAATCACGCTGTCGGCAAGGCGCACGGCGTGAGGCGAGAAATCCACTACCGCGCTCATCCCGTTCGCAGCATTCACCCGGCTCTGGCGCACGGTCAGTTGCGCATCGGCTTTCATCACCGCAAAGCCGCCCTCCACCGTCTGCAAACGACGCGCCGTATTCACCCGGTGCACGCGCACATGCCAGTCGCCGCATGGGATAAGCCAGGTATCAACCTGCACGTCCTGCCACGGCAGCCAGCGCGAGTAGATGGCGCCGTCCAGCATCTCAACGCTCTCGCATTCGCGGCGGCCGCGCCAGTAGTTATCGTTATCCGACAGCAGCAGCATCGAGTCACAGGCCGCGTGCTTAATGCCGTAGCGCCCTCGCTCGATGGTGAAGCCAAAGCGCGTGGAATAGGCAAATTTGGTGTACTTGGCCTCGGTGTTCACGTAGTTGTTCAGCTCGAGCTGGCCGGAGGTGAGCATCACCACATGCTGCGAGTTTTCGCTGTGCTGTAGGATCTGCTGAGCGGGAACAATCGCATGTACCGGTGCCAGGCTCGCCAGCGGCATCTCTTCCGCCTGCCAGAAGGCATGCGTCTCCGGTAGCGCCATGATCAGAAACACCTTCAGCGCCCAGTACGGTGAGCCCGGCGAGTTGTAGTCTTCGCACATCGCCAGGTTCGGATAGGCGAACCCCAACGTCAGAATACCGTCGCGATCGAAAATTGGCTGATCCAGCCACCAGCGCAGGTGGCGCAGGATAATGCCTTTCACTACGCCCGGCGAGAAGACGTCGAGCCCGGCGAAGGCCACGCCGCTCCAGAATGCCACCATCGCAAAGCGGTAGGTCAGGCTGCGGCCAAACGGCACTGAAGCCCCGTCGGCGGCGGAAAGGTAGATAAAGTCTTTGGCAAACAGGCAGGCACGTTCACGCAGCGTCGCGGCGCGCGTTGGGTCATCATCCCCGTTCAGCGTGGCGTAAATCAGGCCGTAAAAGTGGAACGCCATCGAGATGTAGTAATCTTTCGGGCGGCCCGGGCCATCGGAGTACCAGCCGCCGCCAAGATAGTAGGCTTCCATCATCGTGAAGCGACGGTCGATAGCGGCCTGGTCATACGGCAGCCCGGCGCGCTTAAAGCCCAGCTGTACGATAATCGCAAAGTAATTCCAGTTGCTGTCCGGCATCTGGGCATCGGTGATTTGATTCAGCCAGCGATGCAGGTTTTCCTGTTCGGCAGCGCTGAAATGATTGGTCAGCTTGTCCTGCAGCAGCGCAAGCCCGAGGCCATAAGCCGCCATCTCAACCAGACGCTGATCGTAGGGCCCGGTTTCGCCCCAATAGGATGGGCTTTGCGGGTCAGTACCCAGCTTAATCGCGGTGAGATATTTGTCGCTAAACGGCACCGCTTCCCCACCCGCCTGCAGCGGGAACAGACCCCAAAGCGCTCTCGATAAGCCCTCCATTTCCGCAATATCCGTGCTGTAGTGGGCGCAGGTTTTACCCAGCGAGAACTGCGCGACGTTGTCGGGAAACTGTTTATCGAGAGCGCTCAGCATTGCCGTCAGCGTCTGCGCTACGTCCTGTCGTGATGACAATATTTTTGATATTTCCGCCACTGTCCTGCCCCCTGATTTACCCATCCTCGAAAGTGGCTAAAGCATAGAGAATCGGGGTGGCTGAGAAATGTTAACCCGGTCACAACTGATACCATTCGATGAACCGCCGCTTGATAAAATTTAAAACAGTGGTTTAGTAGTAAGATTAACCCGGTAAAAATTTAAATTTATTGCACATGACTTCGTCCTGGAATGCCGAGCATCTGGAGCTGATCACCCTGAATGACGCCGTGGCGTCGTTTAGCCGCCTTTTTGCCAATACCGTGCGCTACCAGCACTGGCATCAGTGTCTGGAAATTCTCTATGTCGAAGAGGGGTTTGGCGTAGTGATCGTCGATAATCGCCAGTACACCATGCGCCCCGGCAGGCTCTTTTTCTTCCCCCCGTTCACGCTGCATAAAATCATGGTCGATGAAAAAGCGCAGGATAGTTATCGGCGGACGATTATCCATGTCGATCAGCACGCCATCGCGACGTTGCTGCGCCACTTCCCGGAAAATCATCAGCGCTTACAAGCACTTTCAGCCCGTGGCCGCCCAGCATTTGTGGCAGATTTAGCCGACCAGCACGCGCATATTGATCACCTGTTCGGCCTGTATGCCCGTATGTCCAACGCCTCCGGCCTCAGCACCGAACAGATCACCTGCATGCTGATGACGCTGTTCAATATGCTGCCGCCCGCCCAGGAAAAGATGCCGGAAGCCGGGCGCGGTATCGCCAGTTCAGTGATGTTCTGGATTGAAGAGAACTATCGGCAGAAATTCAGCCTCGACGCGCTAGCGCGGGAATTAGGGAAATCACGTAGCTATCTGTCGCGCCGTTTTCACGCTGAGACGGGCGAGAATATTCACGATTATCTCAATACTATTCGGCTGCGCCGCGCCTGTGAACTGCTGCTACACAGCGTACTGCCGGTGAGCGAGATTGCCGCACAGGTGGGGTTTTCTGAGGTAACTTACTTTATTAGCTCATTTAAAAAGGGGATCGGTGAGACCCCCTTGCAGTATCGAAAAAATCACGTCGCCCAGGCTTAGTGGAAACGCCCCGGCAGCCACAGTGACAGCATTGGAATATAAGTGATGATAATCAGTACCATGAACAGCACGCAGTAGAACGGGATCATGGCCTTCACCACCGTCTCAATTTTCTGCCCGCTCACGGCGCTGGCCACGAACAGCACCGAACCTACCGGCGGCGTGATGAGGCCAATCCCCAGGTTCATCATCATGATGATGCCGAAATGCACCGGGTCGATGCCAAGCTCAACCACCACCGGCAGCAGAATCGGCGTCAGGATCAGAATCAGCGGCGCCATGTCCATCAGACAGCCCAACAGCAGCAGCATAATGTTGATAATCAACAGGATGACGTACTTGTTATCCGACAATGACAGTAGCGCGGCGGAGATCTCCTGCGGCAGGCCCACCAGCGTCATCACCGAGCCAAACGCGGCGGCGAAGGCAATCAGCACCATCACCATGGTGACGGTTTTGATGGTACGGTGAATCAGTTTTGGGAAGTCCTTAAGCTTGTATTCGCGGTAGACAAAGAAGGTGACAAACATCGCCCACACGCAGGCAATTGCCCCGGACTCCGTTGGCGTGAAGAAGCCGGAGAGAATACCGCCGGAGATGATCACAATGGTAATCAGCCCCCAGATGGCGTCTGAGGCAATCTTTATCTTGCGCTTAAGTTCGACGCGTTCCTCTTTCGGGTAGTTGTTTTTACGCGCAGCAATCAGGCACATCACGATAAGCGTCACGCACAGCACCAGCGTCGGGATGATCCCGGCGAGGAACATCGCCGGAATAGTCACCGCCGCGGTGTTCGCCACGATAGCAAACAGCACCGAGTTATGGCTCGGCGGCACGAGGATCGCCTGCACCGAGGCGCTGGCGGTCAGCACCGCACCGAATGAGCGCGGGTAGCCTTTGCGCTCCATTTCCGGGATCAGCACCGATCCGATCGACGCGGTATCCGCCACCGACGATCCGGAAATCGCACCAAACAACGTCGAGGCGAGGATGTTCACCAGCGACAGGCCGCCACGGATCCAACCAACAAACAGCCCGGCAAAATCCACCAGCCGTCGCGCCATCCCCCCTTCCGCCATAATCGCCCCGGCAAAGACAAAGAACGGAATGGTCAGCAGGTTAACGTTATCGGTACTGTGGAAAATGGTGATGATAAGCCCGTCGAGGGAGAAGTCGGCGAAGGCGGTGACCACCACGGCGGTCAGGCCGACAGCATAGGCCACTGGCATACCAATCGCCATCAGCGTCACGAAAGTGATGACAAAAATAATCAGCGTTAAGTCCATTGCGTTCGCTCCTTAGTGACCGACTTTCGGCGAGCCAAACTGCACCAGTTCACGGTGCGTTTGTGGGCCGCACAGCATTTTTTCGACCACGAACAGCAGCGTAAAGAACGATCCCAGCGGAATCGGCAGGTGGGTGATCCCCGAGGTCAGGAACGGCAGCGACGGCACCACGTCCTCCCAGGCATCCATACAGCCAATGATCCCCCAGTGAATGATAAACAGGCAGGTGGCGAGCATCGCCAGATCGACAAACACCGCCAGCCCCTTTTTCATTGTCGGGTTGATATGATCGACCAGCATGGTGATCGCAATATGGCTGCCTGCCCGATAGGCCGCCGCCGCCCCCACAAAGGAGAAGGTGATCATACAGATCTGCGACAGCGGTTCCGGCCAACTGGTCGACGCGTGCGGCAGAAAGTCCAGCCAGGCAGGAAGATCGGGACGAAAGCGAGCGTAGATCCCCACCAGATAGATAAACGTCATAAATAACAGGCTGATCCCTGACAGCCAAATGCAGATCCGATACACGCCATCCATGACCAGGACATAGAAATTTTTCATTGTTATCCCCAGATCAAAACGGGCGGGCCAGCCCACGCTGGCCTGCCGCGAAGTGGATTATTTGGTGTCCTGAATTTGCTGCATTAAGTCGCTGAACTGCTTACCGTATTTCTCACGAACCGGTGCAGTGGCGTCGACAAACGGCTTTTTGTCGACCGGAAGGAATTTGACGCCCTGGCTTTGCAGGCGCTGCTTGGATTTCTCCACGTAGTCCGCCCACAGCACGCGCTCTTCAGCCTGTGCTTCTTTCGCCAGCTTCATGATCAGCGCCTGATCGTCCGCCGAGAGCTTGCTCCATTTACGCTTCGAGAAAGCGAGCACTTCCGGGATCATAAAGTGTTCGGTGAGATCGAAATATTTGGTCCCGGCCACCACGTAGTTTTCAGTATCAAAAGTCGGCTCGTTGTTTTCCGCCGCATCGATCACCCCGGTTTGCAGGCTGGCAAAGACATCGCCCACCGGCAGGACGATCGGGTTCGCCCCCAGTGCTTTAAAGGTATCGAGGCCGATCGGGTTATTTTGCAGACGGATCTTCACCCCTTTCAGATCGTCGAGGCTGGTGATCGGTTTTTTAGTGATCAGACTACGCGAGCCCGCATCCATCCAGCCAAGGAAGACCAGGCCGAGGTTGCTGTCGGAGATCTCTTTGGCCAGCGTGTTACCAATATCGCCATCCAGCACCTTGTGCTGATGGTCGGTATCGCGGAACACAAACGGCATGTTGAAGACGCTCACCTGAGGAAGGATACCGCCGACCGGGGCCATCGAAACACGCAGGATATCAATAGCGCCCGCACGGGTTTTCTCGAGCGTGGTGCTCTCATCGCCCATCTGCCCGCTTGGGAACATGCGGATGGACAGTCGCCCGTCGGTTTGTTGGCTGAGTTTTTCACCCATGTGAATCACCGCCGCCGTGGTCGGATAGTCAGCCGGGTGTACATCTGAAGCGATGAACACCGTTTTTGCCATCGCCGCCGCAGACCCCATCAGTAACGAGAAAGATAAAACGCTTACTGCCAGTTTTCTTCTTAACATAGACGATTCTCTTTTGATTAAAGATAAAATTCACCATGCGAATCAATTGCCAGCACAGATTGACGTCCATGTTCAGAAGTATGTTTTATATCCAGCGCAAGAATATGGTAGAAGTCATACAACTAAACTGTGACCTGTCATACCAAATTTTAAAATGGCATTTCAGAAAGCGTAGAAATTAGAATTGAATCGATTAATTAAGCGGCGGTTGTGGCAATAAAAAAGGAGACGCAAGCGTCTCCTTTTCAATCGTAGGCCGGGTAAGCGAAGGGTACAAACCGGAAACATAGGTAACACTTTAGACCGGATACATGGGTAACAGTTATAACTGGCATAGAAGAGGAGACTCGCTATGCCCTGGACTGAGACCCGACCTATGCAACGT
>NZ_VDAG01000121.1:0-852 GCF_019584505.1 Kluyvera sp. EC_51
GCCCTGAGCGCCCGCTGAATGAGACGCCGGTCCTGTGGCGTCATCTCGCCGGGTAAAAAGGAAAGCTGTTTCATCTGTTGCTCCTTCGGTCAGTCGATAATACGCAGAATGGCGTGAGCCTCTGGATGTTGCATGGCATACTCCCGCAGGCGGTAATAGTGTGCGGTCATCGCGTCACATTCTGTACGGCAGGCATGGTGGCTATACGCAATCAGGCAGACAGCAATACCTGCTGCTTCTGCACTCATTTGGGCATCGTTACCGTTCAGGCAGTTAAACAGACGCCATGTCTCATCGTTGTCAGGCTCGGGGGACATAAATGCGCCGCCATTGCTGAGGGTGTAGAACGACCAGATACCACCGCTGTAGCCCTCACAGAAGCGGTCCATCCAGGCGAAGATATGCGGCTCCAGGAGTAGCCACTGCGGGATAGCGCCAAAGTACTGTGGCCAGAAATCGATACGCTGTTCATCGGGGACCGGCGTGACGGTCAGTTCAAATTCGGGTTGGTTAGCGGGTGCGAGGTCGTGCTGCGTCTGTGTTGTCATGGGTATGTCTCCGTCAATAAAAACGCCAGCGGCGATGGCTGGCGTATGGGGATATAAAGTGTGTTCGGGGAGGTGAATGCGGGTAAATGCTTCGCGATCAGCGGGTGGCCGTGTCTGTACGGATGCCTGAGGTGCGGATATAGCGGTTAAGACCTTCACCGGCATCCGGCTCAAAGTTCCATGCCCGCCAGACCATCCGGCCTTCAGTATCACGAACCACCAGACGGAAGTGACTGCCCTGGTCGTCTTCGAGTGTGATATTGCTGTACGTGGTAGTGACCGCTTGCGCTTGTCTCCGGGTGAA
>NZ_VDAG01000122.1:0-160888 GCF_019584505.1 Kluyvera sp. EC_51
GTTACGCACCACCCCGTCAGTAGCTGAACAGGAGGGACAGCTGATAGAAACAGAAGCCACTGGAGCACCTCAAAAACACCATCATACACTAAATCAGTAAGTTGGCAGCATCACCCAGGTGGTGTAGCGGAAAATAATTTCACAAGTATTCCCACATTTGCGACAGGTTCCCATAGCCATATAGTCTACGATCCCTGCATACCTGTAAACCCATACAGGTTGCGCATTGTTGGGAGAACCGCTAAACTTCTTTTGCCTTAAACAAGTGTAGCGGATGGGATACCTCCATACACAGTGGAAAGTTTCTCAGACTTCCCACACCTTCAAAAGCCCTGTTCTCAGCAGGGCTTTGTTTTTTTACTCTTCCACTGATACTAATGGTACCGACCATGGAAGCTTGATGGTACGCATTGGTGTGCGTTCCAACGTAGATTCAAACGCGAGTTTCAACGCAATTGAAGTGAAGTTTTCAAAGAACCATTGGTTAGATTCATAAAACTCTTCTTCAATAGGCTCTTTACCTTCAATATCATAGAAGATGAAAATCTTAAGATTAACTTCAAATGCCAGACCTTCTTCATCTGGATTATCTAGATCATCAAGAGCACCATCATCATAACCTTTAACTGAAGCATCAATAGTTAGTTGGGCCCAGCATTTTTCTTGCTCTTCGTCATAACCAGAACCGAAATCGCAGTCACTAACGACTAATTTATACCGCCCACCATCACTGTCTTTGTGTTCAATAAATTGTGATGAGGAAACCTCAAAACCTTTGAACTTTATTCTTTCCAGCATTAGTGACGAGTTCCTTTTTCAATATCCCCGACCCACTTAGTCTCGCGCTCTGAAGTGGCGAAATATTCTTGAGAATAAATCTCTGTTCTTTCGCGTTTCTCGAAGTGAAAGTGAATCTCTTTCTTACCAGCAACCTTCTCTTCAATGGCTGTTTTTACATAGTCGTTTAGACTTTTTCCATCAGCGCAAGCTGCCAAGTAGGCTTTTTTGTGCAAATCAGAACCGATGCGTACGTTGAATGTGCCGCTCATAGGTTTTTCTGGATCCTTGTTCAGGATCTTGCATGTATCCAGATAATCATCAACAGCCTCTTCGAAGGCCCCTTTAAGGCCATCAAGACTCTCAGCTTCATAAGTCACAAGATCATTTACACACTGAACTTTCCCATGAAGGACACCGTCCTCAAGAGAAAACTCAACGCTTCCAAAATAACCTTTATATTTCAGCATATTACTCATAATTATCTAGCTCATCTAAAAGAGTTTTAACTTCCTTGAGTACATACCCTTTTACTATATTACCCGGATGTGGACAGTGAAATGAAATCAACCTGCTCTGCTCATTAACAAATTTTCTTCTTGAACCAGAGCCATTAAGAATTTTAAAGCCATACTGCCCCAGAAGTGTAACAAGCTCTTCCCAGGTGAAATCTTTTGGTAGCGATGCTAATCGCTCCCTTAGTTTCTTGCTTTTACTCATTCCAGTATATCCATCAAGAGCTTGATTGCAACTAAAATTCAGTTGCAGACTATTGTACCGGAAAAATTTCAGAAAGATCATCAAGAAAGACAAAAATCACATCTAAAATTCCGGGGTTATTAGTACATTCATGATAAAAATGAATAAAAACATAAGGTTGGGATGGTTTTCAAAATTACGAACTGACTAACAATGACTAGATAGATTTATCCAATGAGTGCAACACCCCACCCGATTGATACGATGATAAATCCTTGACGCACAATGGGCTAAAAACCATACAAGCATTGTATCAATAAAAAGAAGGTTGTTGTAAAGCGGAACAGATAAAAGATGAACAGGAAAGTAACAGGAGAAGGGGTGGATATACCAAGTGAATATACCAACACTATACCAAGAACCAGAAACAACAAGGGGCTACCTTTCGGTAACCCCTTGTTTAATTTGGCGGAAGCGTAGAGATTCGAACTCTAGAACCCTTTCGGGTCGCCGGTTTTCAAGACCGGTGCCTTCAACCACTCGGCCACGCTTCCAATGAGGCGCACTATAAACATCCCGAACGGACCTGTAAAGCACCAAAACGTTCGTTTGCCTGAAAAACAGCCAAAATGTTGTTATTCGTCTGAAAAAACAACAAAATGGCTATTTTTACGACGCTTTATTCCCCGAATTTCCGCTTAATGCTTTTTGATGTAGATATCTTTGGTGGAGAAGTTTCCAAGGCGATCCGGCGCAAAGCCGCCAACCCACGGTTTCACCAGGTGCGTACGCACATAGTGATAAACCGGAATGGCTGGTACATCGCGCGCCAGCAAATCTTCGGCTTTCTGGTAGTCACGTGCGCGCTGAGCGACATCTTGCGTTCTGGCCGCATCGCGCAGTGCCTCGTCGTAGTCCGGGTTGCTGTACTTTGCCGTATTCTCGCTGTCGCCGGTACGGAAGGTATTGAGGAACGTCGAAGCATCATCGTAGTCCGCAATCCAGGCGTAGCGTACGACGTCAAAATTACCGGTATGCATCGCATCCAGCATGGTTTTCCATTCCTGATTTTGCAGCTTGGCTTCAACGCCTAGATTTTTCTTCCACATCGAGGCGGCGGCAATGGCTATACGCTGATGCGATTCCGAGGTGTTGTACAGCAGATTGAATGACAGCGGGTGTGCTTCATTAAACCCGGCTTCCGCCAGCAGCTTTTTCGCCTCGGCCAGACGCTTATCGCGCGGCCAGGAGGCGTATTCAGGCCCGTGCAGCTTCACGCCGCCAATATCTGGCTGGCTAATCACCCACGCCGGGCTCTGCCCCTGCCCCAATACCTTGTCGGCGATAATGTCTTTATCCAGCGCCATATTCAGCGCACGACGCACGCGGGCATCGTTAAACGGCGGTTTCGTGGTGTTGAACTCATAGTAATAGGTGGCCAGCTGCGGTTTAACGTCCACCTGATCGCCGAGCGTCTTTTTCAACTGGCTGAACTGGTTAATCGGTAAGGTATAAACGATATCGACTTCACCCGCCTTGTAGCGGTTTACATCAGAAGCTTCAGAGCGGATAGGCAGATAGGTCACCTTATTGACCACCGTCTTCGTATTATCCCAGTAACGAGGATTGCGCTCGGCCACAATGCGCTCATTAACGACCCACTGTGAGAGCGTATAGGCTCCGCTGCCCACAAAGTGCTCTGGCTTCACCCATTTATCACCAAAGCGGCCGATCAGGACTTTATCCAGCGGGACCATCGACGGGTGCGCGAGCATGGCGAGAAAAGCCGAGTTAGGCTGCGTCAGGGTCACTTCGATTGTGGTGTCGTTAAGCGCCTGCACACCGAGGGTATCCGGGGCTTTCTTGCCTAAGGCAATATCCGCCGCGTTCACAATATGCATATTGCCAGGATAGCTGGCGTAAGGGGATGCGGTGGCCGGGGTAACCAGACGTTGCCAACTCCAGACGACATCCTGCGCGGTAATTGCAGAGCCGTCGGACCAGGTAATCCCGGGGCGCAGGTGGAACGTCCAGACGGTGTTGTCTTTATTGTCCCAGGACTCCGCCAGCCTTGGCTCAATGCTGCCATCGGGTTTCACCGCCACCAGCCCGTCAAACAGATCGTTGAGGATGTTAAACTCAACGTCGCTTTCCACTTTATGTGGGTCAAGCGAAGCTGGCTCATTGCCGTTGCCACGCACCAACTCCTGTTTGTCCGCCAATGCAGTACCTTCCGGTACGTTTGCAGCCTGTGCAGCACCGCTTAAACCTAGCGCCAGTAGCGCGATCGTGATGTTGTTATTGTGTTTTAATTTCATTTCCATTGCCTTGTCGTTATAACCCTCTTCACTCTTGGCATGAAGCGGTGATAACGCAAGGGCTTTCAACAACCTATAAGAGATTGATCTCGCTCTTTCTGGCTTTATTGATAGAATCTGTGACCGACCAGTAATACCCTGATTCGGCAGAGTAAAGATGGGTAAAATCATTTGGGAATAAAAGAGAGATTTCTTATTCTATGCCACTAATAACATCTGTCATAAGAGAGTGACTCATGGATCGCATAATTACTTCATCGCGTGACCGCTCATCGCTGCTGAGCACACACAAAGTCCTGCGTAATACTTATTTCCTGCTGAGCCTGACGCTGGCGTTTTCCGCCATTACCGCCACGGCCAGCACCGTGCTGATGCTGCCGTCTCCGGGCCTGATCCTGACGCTGGTTGGCATGTACGGGTTAATGTTCCTGACCTATAAAACGGCCGATAAGCCGGTAGGCATTCTGTCCGCTTTCGCCTTCACCGGTTTCCTGGGCTATATTCTGGGGCCGATTCTGAACGCCTACCTGTCTGCGGGCATGGGTGACGTTATCGGGATGGCGCTGGGCGGTACGGCGCTGGTGTTCTTTAGCTGCTCGGCCTACGTGCTGACCACCCGTAAGGACATGTCCTTCCTCGGCGGTATGCTGATGGCCGGTATCGTGGTGGTGCTGATTGGTATGGTGGCGAACATCTTCCTGCAGCTGCCTGCCCTGCACCTGGCGATTAGCGCGGTGTTTATCCTGATCTCTTCCGGTGCCATCCTGTATGAGACCAGCAACATCATCCGCGGCGGTGAGACCAACTACATCCGTGCTACCGTTAGCCTGTACGTCTCGCTGTACAACATCTTCGTCAGCCTGCTGAGCATTCTGGGCTTCGCAAGCCGCGATTAACCCCGACTCAACGGACTCAAGGCCTCGCTTATGCGGGGCCTTTTTATTTGCTACACTTCCCGCCATCTGTTTGTTGCGTGAAATATTATGCTTATCTACGAAAACACCGAAATTGAGACCGATAGCGAAGGCTATCTCAAAGACACTACGCTGTGGAGCGAAGGGCTGGCGGCGGCGATTGCCGCCAACGAAGGTATTGAACTGAGCCCTGAGCACTGGGAAGTGGTGCGTTTTGTGCGTGCGTTTTACCTGGAATTCAACACTTCCCCGGCCATTCGTATGCTGGTCAAAGCGATGGCGAACACCTTCGGCGAAGAGAAAGGCAACAGCCGCTACCTGTATCGCCTGTTCCCGAAAGGCCCGGCTAAACAGGCCACCAAAATCGCGGGTCTGCCTAAGCCTGTGAAGTGCATTTAATAGCGAATGCTGAAGTTGTTCCACGCTTTTTCGGGTTGATGAGGTTCGGCCAGAACTTTATCAACCCGGGCGCTGCGCGGCCCGCCCGCTTTTAACCATGCCAATAGCTTCTCAACCTGTTCATCATTGCCGCAGGCCACAACCTCCACGCTGCCATCATCCAGGTTCAACGCATAGCCGCGCAGACCAAGGCGCACGGCCTCCTGCTGGGTAAAAAAGCGAAAACCGACGCCCTGCACCTGGCCGTAAACCCAACAAATCACGCATTTATCCATGCGGTTCTCCTCCGGTATGGTTCAGACGATTAACACCACTCTACCGCCAATTGTCCTGACATTCTTCCGCTGTTCGTTGCATTTGTGCAGCGAAGTCGGGAAAATGCAGCCTGATCCCTTCCTATATAGTCAGATAAAAAACTATGAGTGTACGTTTAGTGTTAGCCAAAGGGCGCGAAAAATCATTGCTGCGCCGTCATCCCTGGGTCTTTTCCGGTGCGGTTGCTCGCATGGAAGGCAAAGCCAGCCTCGGTGAGACCATTGATATTGTTGATCATCAGGGTAAATGGTTAGCCCGTGGCGCATATTCTCCGGCTTCGCAGATCCGCGCTCGCGTGTGGACGTTTGATGCCAACGAAACCATCGATATCGACTTCTTCGTGCGTCGCCTGCAGCAAGCGCAAACCTGGCGTGACTGGCTGGCGCAGAAAGACGGGTTGGACAGCTACCGTCTGATCGCCGGCGAGTCTGACGGCCTGCCGGGCGTGACTATCGACCGCTTCGGTTCCTTCCTGGTGCTGCAGTTGCTGAGCGCCGGTGCCGAATACCAGCGTGCGGCGTTGATTAGCGCCCTGCAAACGCTGTATCCGCAATGTGCGATTTACGATCGTAGCGACGTTGCGGTACGTAAAAAAGAAGGCATGGAGCTGACCCAAGGGCCAGTGACCGGCGAACTGCCACCTGCCCTGCTGCCGATTGAAGAGCACGGCATGAAGCTGCTAGTAGATATCCAGGGTGGCCATAAAACCGGTTATTACCTCGACCAACGCGACAGCCGTCTGGCAACGCGTCGCTATGTGGCGGATAAACGCGTTCTGAACTGTTTCTCCTACACCGGCGGCTTTGCGGTTTCCGCGCTGATGGGCGGCTGCAGCCAGGTGACTAGCGTGGACACCTCTCAGGAAGCACTGGACGTCGCGCGTCAAAACGTCGAGCTGAACAAGCTGGACCTGAGCAAAGCCGAGTTCGTTCGCGACGATGTCTTCAAGCTGCTGCGTAAATACCGCGACCAGGGTGAGAAGTTCGATGTGATCGTGATGGATCCACCAAAATTCGTGGAAAACAAAAGCCAGCTGATGGGTGCCTGCCGTGGCTATAAAGACATTAATATGCTGGCGATCCAACTGCTGAATCCAGGCGGCGTGCTGCTGACCTTCTCCTGCTCCGGCCTGATGACGACGGATTTATTCCAGAAAATCATCGCCGACGCCGCAATTGATGCCGGTCGTGATGTACAATTTATAGAGCAGTTCCGTCAGGCAGCCGATCACCCGGTGATTGCAACCTACCCGGAAGGACTGTACCTGAAAGGATTTGCCTGCCGCGTCATGTAACTTGAAAAGCGAAATGGTGTCTATATATGTAGAGATACAGAGATAACGCCATTTCCCGGGAGGTGAGTATGATGATTACCAGCAAATTCGGTATTGGCCAGCAGGTGCGTCACTCCCTGCTGGGCTACCTGGGCGTGGTGGTAGATATCGACCCGGTTTACTCACTTGACGATCCTGACCCCGACGATCTGGCGGCAAGCGACGAGCTTCGTGCTTTGCCGTGGTATCACGTGGTGATGGAAGATGACGAAGGCCAGCCGGTGCATACCTATCTGGCCGAAGCCCAGTTAAGCAGTGAACCGAGAGAAGATCACCCAGAGCAACCTACGATGGATGAACTGGCGCGTACCATCCGCCGACAGCTACAGGCACCGCGGCTACGTAACTAGTTGCCGCATTAATGACAAAACCCCGCATTGCGGGGTTTTTTGTTATGAAGCGACGGTGAACTTCTTTATTTTGCGAGGCCCAAACGAGGGATCTCAATCGCCGGGCAACGGTCCATCACCACCTGCAGACCCGCGTTACGCGCCAGCACGGCCGCCTGTTCGTTAATCACCCCAAGCTGCATCCACAGCGTTTTGGCGCCAATCGCAATCGCCTCCTGTGCCACGCCCCATGCGGCTTCGGAATTGCGGAACACATCCACCATATCGACTTTCTCTGGCACATCGGCAAGCGTGGCGTAGCCCTTCTGCCCCAGCAGCGTACCGCCCGCCACCTTCGGTGACACCGGGATCACGCGATAGCCTTGATCCAGCAGGTATTTCATCACCCGATAGCTCGGGCGATCAGGTTTGTCGCTCGCCCCTACCAGCGCAATGGTGTGGGTGTTGGTCAAAATGTTGGCAATATCATTTTCTGTCATCATTATCCTCCTGGCTAATAGATTAAGTGTACGCGAGCGCGCTGATGTCGCGCGTCAAATTTTTGCGATTCAGAGCTTGCAGGCTGATTTGCTTGCAGTAATCTGTCTGGATTACACACTTAGGGAATGGCTTTATGGAACTGACGACCCGCACCTTACCGGCGCGTAAACACATTGCTCTGGTGGCACACGACCACTGCAAAGATATGCTGATGAAATGGGTGCAGCGCCACCGGGATTGCCTGGCGCAGCATACGCTGTCCGCCACCGGCACCACCGGTAACCTGGTGCAACGCGCCACCGGTCTGGAAGTGAAAGCCATGCTGAGTGGCCCGATGGGCGGCGATCAGCAGGTTGGCGCACTGATTTCTGAAGGTAAAATTGATGTCCTGATCTTCTTCTGGGACCCGCTCAACGCCGTACCACACGACCCGGACGTTAAGGCGCTGCTGCGTCTGGCAACCGTCTGGAACATCCCGGTTGCCACCAATGCGTCCACCGCCGACTTTATTATCCAGTCGCCGAACTTCAGCGAGCCGGTCGATATTCTTATCCCCGACTATCAGCGCTACCTCTCCGAACGCCTGAAATAAGCGTCCGCCAGGCCCGGAGTCGCAACAGCGGCTCCGGCTTATCTTACGGTTTACGTGCCACTGGCACCGATAGCTGCTTCAAAATATCGACGAACGGTGACGGCTGTTTAGCATTAAACAGTAGCCAGACGCGCAGACGCGCGCGGGTGATAGCCACGTATAGCAAACGACGTTCTTCGGCATCCGGGAAATCTTCCGGTGCAGGCAGCAGCGCCTGTTCCATAATCGACTCCCGCGCGGGGGCCGGGAAACCATCAAACCCTTCCTGTAATCCCAGCACGATAACGTAATCGGCCTGCTGGCCCTTGCTGGCGTGAACGGTCATAAAGTCGATATTCAGCTTCGGCCAGCGGGTCACCGCTTTTTCCAGTGCAGCCGGTTTCAGATGGTGATAGCGCGCCAGCACCAGAATCCGCTGCTCCTCGGTGGCATAGCCGCTGAGCTTATCAAACAGCGCATCAAGCTTATCGTCCTCCAGCAACGTCACCGCATTTTTGTCACCCGCCGTCAGGCTGTTGAGCGGTTTACTCAACTGATGCGGGTTCTGCTGAATAAAGCGATTGGCAATCTCACCAATACGGCCGTTGAAACGGTAGGTAGTGTCGAGCGCGCAGTTATCGCCTTCGCCAAAATAGTGGTTAAAGGCGGTCGTCAGAGACAGTTGCGCGCCGCTAAAGCGATAGATTGCCTGCCAGTCATCGCCCACCGCATAGAGCGAGGTATGCGAATTCTGTTTGCTCAGCGCTGCCAGCAGAGCGGCACGCTGAGGGGAGATATCCTGAAACTCATCAACCAGAATATGCTTCCACGGGCTGACAAAACGCCCTTTTTCCAGAATATTAATAGCCTGATGGATAAGCCCGGAGAAGTCGACGGCGTTTTCTTCTTTCAGCGCCGTTTTCCACGCTTTCAGCAGCGGAGCCATTAGCTTGACGCGTTTACCAAACAGATCACGTACCTCTTCCGGCGCGCCAGCAATCATCTCCGCCTGAGACCCGCCGTGCATACGCATCAGGCTTACCCAGCGATCAAGGCGGCTTCCCATGCGCTTAACGATCTTCTCATCTTCCCAGAAATTACCCTCGGCGACATCCCAGCCCAGTTCATCCTGGAGCCACAGCCGCCAGCCCTTGGCCTGGGCTTTTTTCTCCCGACACTGCTGCTGCCAGCACTGGGTAAACAGCGCATAACGGGCAGTCGCGTCATTCTCCAGTTTGCTGACCACGGGAACTTTTTTGCTGCCCTGCTGAATAATATGCAGCGCCAGCGCGTGGAAGGTTCGCGCTGTAATAGCATCGGTATGCAGGCGCGTTTGTAGGCGCTCATCCATCTCCTGCGCCGCTTTGCGGCCAAAGGCCAGCAGCAGAATTTGTTCTGCTGAAGCTTCACCACGCGCCAGCAGCCAGCCCGCACGTGCCACCAGCACGGACGTTTTACCGCTACCGGCCCCCGCTAGCACCAGCAGCGAGCGTTCGCCGTTAACCACCGCTCTGGCCTGGGAGGCATTCAGCGGCGATGACTCTATCTGTTCGAAAAACTCATGGTACTGCTCAAGCATCGCATCGGTATAACGTTGATTATGCTGTGCGCGGCCGTTCTCTTTATCTGCGAGCCATGCCTGGCACTGCCGCCACAGCTCACGGCAATTATCAAACGCCTCAAGGCGATCGGTCGGCAGCGGTAAACCTTCCAGTGCCAGTACAATCTGCTCGCGTATCTTTTTCGCCTGTTGACGCGTGAGCCACTGCGTTTCCACACTGCTGCCAGCGATAATCGCCAACTGCTTTTCGAGCAGTTCAGCAGCAATGTCGCTCATCTCCACGCCCCACTGCTGCCAGAGGCCGCTTAAATGACGGTGAAAGCGCTGCGTCTCCCCCCATTCGGTTCCATGCAGGCGCACAACTTTGTCCTCAGGCAACACAAACTCCAGCTCTCCCCACACCAGGCCGCGCTTGCAGTTAATCGCAAGAAGCTGGTTGAAAGGAATGAGATATTCATGTTGAGGGCCGGAAACTCTGACGCCCGCATTGAGGATCTCAACCCGGTCGTAAGGGTGCTGCGCCATGCGCTTGCCCAGCGTCGTTGCTTTTAATTCCATGTTGTGTCGAATCCTGACTTTTTCGATACCTCACAGTGTAACCGCCAGAGAATAGGTGCTCCAGCGCAAAAAAACGTTACAATCATCAGGTCTTATTATTCACAACGCAGCACAGGGGATTTATGCGTACAGTTCTGAATATTTTGAATTTTGTGTTAGGTGGATTTCTGACAACGCTGGGCTGGCTGTTTGCGACGCTGGCCAGCATCATTCTGGTTATCACGCTGCCGCTTACCCGCTCCTGCTGGGAGATAACCAAACTGTCGTTATTGCCTTTTGGCAACGAAGCCGTTCATGTTGACGAACTGGACCCTACCGCCAAAAACGGTGTGATGAACGCGGGCGGAACCGTGCTGAATATCGTCTGGTTCGTGCTGTTTGGCTGGTGGCTGTGCCTGACACATATCGTCGCCGGGATAGCCCAGTGCGTGACCATTATTGGTATCCCCGTCGGTATCGCTAACTTTAAAATTGCCGCCATCGCCCTTTGGCCGGTTGGCCGACGCGTGGTGCCAGTGGAAGTAGCACGCGCGGCGCGTGAAGCCAATGCGCGCCGCCGTTTTCAGTAATCAGGACGATTAATCGCTATGCTAAGCCCGTTGCTTCGCCGCTATACATGGAACAGTACCTGGCTCTACAACGCCAGAATCTTTATCGCGCTCGTCGGCACGACCGCGCTACCCTGGTGGCTGGGCGATGCCAAACTCACCATCCCGCTCACCCTGGGTGTGGTTGCCGCGGCGCTGACCGACCTTGATGACAGACTCACCGGGCGACTGCGCAACCTGGTGATCACCCTTATCTGCTTCTTTATCGCTTCCGCATCGGTCGAACTGCTGTTTCCGTGGCCGTGGATGTTTGCGCTGGGTTTAACCATTTCGACCATCGGTTTTATTCTGCTCGGCGGCCTGGGGCAGCGCTATGCGACCATCGCCTTTGGCGCGCTGCTGATTGCCATTTATACCATGCTTGGTGTGTCACTATACGCGCATTGGTATCAACAACCGGTGCTGCTGATTGCCGGTGCCGTCTGGTATAACGTGCTGACGCTAACCGGCCACCTGATTTTTCCTATCCGTCCGTTGCAGGATAATCTCGCCCGCAGCTATGAACAACTTTCACGCTATCTTGAGCTGAAGTCGCGCCTGTTTGACCCGGACCTGGATGATAAAGACCAGGCGCCGCTGTATGAACTGGCGCTAGCGAATGGTCAGCTAATGGCAACGCTCAACCAAACTAAGGCTTCTTTATTAACGCGTCTGCGCGGTGACCGTGGGCAGCGCAGCACGCGTCGAACGCTGCACTACTATTTTGTTGCTCAGGATATTCATGAACGCGCCAGTTCATCGCATATCCAGTATCAGGCACTGCGCGATACCTTCCGCTACAGCGACGTGATGTTCCGCTTCCAACGACTGCTCTCCATGCAATCGATGGCCTGTCAGGATCTGGCAAAAGCCATTTTGCTGCGTACGCCCTACCAGCACGATGCCCGGTTTGAGCGCGCATTTTCCCATCTCGATGCTGCATTAGATCGCGTTCGCGCCAGCGGCACCGCGCCAGAACAGATGAAAGCGCTCGGTTTTTTACTCAACAACCTGCGCGCCATTGATGCGCAGTTGGCGACCATCGAGTCTGAACAACTGCAGTCGCAGGCGAAAAACGAAACGGAAACCCTGTTGGCGGACGACAGCCTGCACGGTTTTGCCGACATTCGCTCGCGCCTGAGCCGCAATATGTCGCCGGAGTCGGCGCTATTTCGTCACGCGGTGCGTATGTCGCTGGTGCTGTGTGCGGGTTATGCGTTTATTCAGTTCACTGGCTTGCAGCATGGCTACTGGATCCTGCTCACCAGCCTGTTTGTCTGCCAGCCCAACTATAACGCCACCCGTCACCGCCTGGCGCTGCGTATCATCGGTACGCTGGTCGGCGTGGCGCTTGGGCTACCAATTCTATGGCTGGTGCCTTCGCTTGAGGGCCAACTGGCGCTGATTGTTGTCACCGGCGTTCTGTTTTTTGCGTTTCGCAACGTTCAGTATGCTCACGCGACGATGTTTATCACGTTATTGGTACTGCTGTGCTTTAATCTGCTCGGCGAGGGCTTCGAAGTGGCGCTGCCGCGCGTGGTGGATACGTTAATTGGCTGCGGTATAGCCTGGGCCGCCGTCAGCTTTATCTGGCCTGACTGGAAGTTCCGCAACCTTCCTCGCGTGCTGGAGCGCGCGGTGGATGCCAACTGCCGCTATCTGGATGCGATTCTTGAACAATACCACCAGGGGCGCGATAACCGGCTGGCCTATCGAATCGCACGACGAGATGCCCATAATCGCGACGCAGAGTTAGCTTCCGTGGTCTCTAATATGTCGAGTGAACCGAGAGTGACCGCAGAAATGCGGGAGACGGCGTTTCGTCTGCTGTGTCTGAACCATACCCTCACCAGCTATATTTCCGCCCTGGGAGCCCATAGGGAAAAACTGGCTACGGCGGAAATACTGGCTCTTCTGGACGATGCGGTATGCTACGTCGACGATGCCCTGCACCACCAGCCTTCCGATGAAGAGCGGGTGCAGCAGGCATTAAGCGGCTTAGCCGCGCGAATCCAACATCTCGATCCTCGCCCGGACAGCAAAGAGCCATTAGTGTTGCAACAAATCGGCCTGATGATTTCGTTGTTACCTGAAATCTGCCGCCTGCAAAAGCAGGTTATGGCATAACATCAGTTGTACGGGCATTGGCTAATGCCCATTCCAGCAGCTCCTGGCGCCGCGGCGCCGGGAGCGTTGCGGCATGAACCCCAACAATCGCCCCTTCCAATGAATACAGCACATTAATACTGATCTGTTTGCGAATGCGACGAAGCGCGAGCCATGCCTCTTCCGCCCCTATCTGCTGTAGCATTCGAACATCCTTAATGCCCGCTTCACTCAGCAACAGCTCCATATGAAAAGAGAGATTGGGAAGATCTTTAATCCTCTGCGGCCCCTGCCGGATTTTCTCCCGCCGTGCGTCTGCCAGCGAGAACTGTCCAAGCTGTAATAACGTCGGCTGATCGGACCAAAGCATATTGTCGACATGGAAATATTTTAACTGCTGTGAACATCCTCTTTTGCGTAATGTTAATAATGGAGGCGAATGCTTAGCCTGGTATGGCGCACTCTCCTCGCACATTCTCAGGTACAGCTCCCCTTCAGAAACCATTGCAAACACCGCATTGTTGACGGCAAGGCTGTAGCCGCCGAACAGCGCCCGTGACTTGATTTTGCCCAACAGCGAAAAGTATTTCTGGGACTGATAAATCCGTTTATACGATATTTTCTTCATGATTAATCCTTAATAATCATGGGCATGGATGCATTAAATTAATTAATGGAAGGCATAATAAGCAACATAGGCGCGTTCTTTCGGCGCGGCAAGGTGAATTTACCATCGGGGGCATTTAGAGTGCATTTTTGCGAGTTGCTTTCAGAAAATGAGGTTGATCTTTAATCTTCAGGGTAGTACTGTATATTCATACAGTAACCCACAGGGCTGGATTAACTATGTATACTTCTGGTGTTGTAAATCGTTCTTCTGCTGCGGCAACCACTACCGCTTCCCATACTTTTACCTCTGTAAAAGCGCCGTCTGCTGCGTTAATCAGCGAAGTGCTTTATCGGGAAGATCAGCCAATGATGGCGCAACTATTACTCTTACCGTTGCTGCAGCAGCTCGGTCAGCAGTCCCGTTGGCAGCTTTGGCTAACGCCGCAACAAAAGTTAAGCCGCGAGTGGGTACAGTCATCCGGTCTGCCGCTAACGAAAGTCATGCAACTGCGCCAGATGTCCTCATATGACATGCTTGATTCTATGGTTCGGGCATCCCAGACTGGAAATTATAGTGTGGTTATCGGCTGGCTGACGGATGAATTATCAGCAGAAGAACATGCCCGATTACAACGTGCTGCGGAGGAAGGTAACGCGATGGTGCTCATTATGCGACCAGTTCAGTCCGCATCTCATTCAACAGGACAATTTAATGGGCTAAAAATTCACTCAAATTTGTATCATTGAGTGAAATTAGGATTATTCCTGGGATTTTTTTTGCGGTTTTTTTATCTCCACGATTTTTCGGCTGATTTTAGACAGAATGCTTGTCTGGTGCGGTTCGCGGTATTTTATGTCGATTAATTTTTCGACATATTTGTTAAATATTGCATATACAACTCTTTTTTTTTCATAAGCCTGACGGAGTTCACACTTGTAAGTTTCGAGCGACGTTGTAGACTTTACATCGCCAGGGGTGCTCAAGCTTAACCGCAGTTATCTGCTGAGTATTTTATTAAGCCACGCCCCCGGTGGAAGGATTTAACCGTGAGTCTATTTAGAACTTCATGGCAAATTTTGGATGATAACGAGGCGCAAAAAATGAAAAAGACAGCTATCGCGATTGCAGTGGCACTGGCAGGCTTCGCTTCTGTAGCGCAGGCCGCTCCGCAAGACAACACCTGGTACGCAGGTGGTAAACTGGGCTGGTCCCAGTACCATGACACCGGCTGGTATAACAGTGCTTATAACAACGACGGTTCTACCCACAACAGCCAGCTTGGTGCAGGCGCGTTCGGTGGCTACCAGGTTAACCCGTACGTTGGCTTCGAAATGGGCTACGACTGGCTGGGTCGTATGGAATACACTGGTACCGCGACAAGCGGCGCACTGAAAGCTCAGGGCGTACAGCTGACCGCTAAACTGGGCTACCCAGTAACCGACGACCTGGACATCTACACCCGTCTGGGCGGCATGGTATGGCGTGCTGATTCCAACAACACCAGCGATGGTGTTGGTAAAAACCACGACACCGGCGTTTCCCCAGTATTCGCTGGCGGCGTTGAGTGGGCTGTTACTCGTGACATCGCTACCCGTCTGGAATACCAGTGGGTTAACAACATCGGCGACGCAAACAGCGTTGGCGTACGTCCTGACAACGGCATGCTGAGCGTAGGCGTTTCCTACCGCTTCGGCCAGCAGGATGCAGCAGCTCCAGTAATCGCTCCAGCTCCGGCTCCAGCTCCAGAAGTACAGACCAAACACTTCACTCTGAAGTCTGACGTTCTGTTCAACTTCAACAAAGCTACTCTGAAACCAGAAGGTAAGCAGGCTCTGGATCAGATGTACTCCCAGCTGAGCAACCTGGATCCTAAAGAAGGTTCCGTAGTGGTTCTGGGCTTCACCGACCGTATCGGTTCTGACGCTTACAACCAGGGTCTGTCCGAAAAACGTGCACAGTCCGTTGTTGATTACCTGGTATCTAAAGGTATCCCAGCTGACAAAATCTCTGCACGTGGCATGGGCAAATCTAACCCAGTTACTGGCAACACCTGTGACAGCGTGAAAGCGAAAGCTGCGCTGATCGACTGCCTGGCACCAGATCGTCGCGTAGAGATCGAAGTTAAAGGTAGCAAAGACGTTGTAACTCAGCCTCAGGCTTAAGTTCTCGTCTAATAAAAAACCCCGCTCTGCGGGGTTTTTTTTGGTCTGAATCTAAAGCAACCGACATTATAGCAGCGGTATCGCCTATTTCTCTTTGCCCAGCATTGCTTCCAGATCCTGCTTCAGGCTGGACATCTTCGTCGCATACTTCTCTTTATTCTCGGCATCTTCAATCAGCTGAACAACCGTTTCAGACAAGGTTTTACCCCGGCGCTGTGCAAGCCCTGCCAGGCGCTGCCAGACGACGAACTCCAGATCGATCGACTTCTTACGGGTATGCTGATGCTCGGCGTTAAAATGACGTTTACGGCGTGCGCGAATCGTCTGCTTCATACGGTTCACCAGCTGCGGGTTCATGTGCTGGGTAATCCAGTCATTCACCAGAACCGGTTCATTTTCCAGTTTCAGCAAAACATCGACAGCCTCTTGCGCGGCGCTGGCTTCAATGTAACGGGTAATGGGCTCACCTTCCCGGTGCTTTTTCACCAGGTATTTCCATTTCCAGCCGCTTTCAAGATTTTCCAGTTGTTGATATTTCATTGCGATCTCAGTGTGACCGTGTAACTCTTTTCAGGATAACAGTTTTTCCTCAATGTGCTGAGAAGAAATCTGCAACTGTGATACGGATAAGGCTGACGTCCGAAGATACTTCCCTATTCTCCGTGAGCTTCCCAACGGCATCAGGTATAATCACGCACTTTACATCTGACTAAAAATAGCGACATTGACTATAAATACTCTTTCCCGGCGCTTTCTCGCCCCCGCGACTGAAGCATACCAGGCGCTATTTGCCCAGCCTGATTTAGCCTCAGAAAACGACGCATTATTCAGCGAACTCCAGGCCCGTTTACACTACGCGCTGGAGCAGTTTCTGCATCCACAGGGGATCTCCCCATTCTTGCTGGTCAAAGCACCAGAAGAAAAAGAGTACCTGCAGCTGCTCTCGCAAACGGCCCTCTCTCTGCGCAATAGCGATGAATCCGCTCTGACGGGCGTCGATTATCAGGTTGTTGGTGGCAAAGTCACCGTACAGCCTGCCCGTAGCGCAGAGGACAACTTCGCAAGCCGCGGCCCCATCATTTTTGCTGACTGGGTCGAAGCGGAACAACTTTTTGGCTGTGTTCGTCAGTTTAATGGCGAAATCAGCCTGCAGCCTGGTCTGGTTCATCAGGCCAACGGCGGCATTCTGATCCTCTCTTTACGCACGCTGATGTCGCAGCCCATTCTGTGGATGCGCTTAAAAAACATCGTCACTCAACAGCGCTTCGACTGGCTGACCTTTGACGATGCGCGCCCGCTGCCGGTAAGTATCCCTTCTATGCCGTTAACGCTAAAGGTCATGCTTGTCGGTGAGCGTGAATCGCTGGCGGACTTCCAGGAGATGGAGCCTGAACTGGCCGAATCCTCGCTGTACAGCGAGTTTGAAGATAGCCTGCAGCTGACGGACGAAGAAGCCCTCAGACAATGGTGTCAGTGGGTCTCCGGGGTGGCACGTGAGAAATCGCTGCCAGGGCTTACTGCCGACGCCTGGCCACTTCTGATGCAGGAAGGTGCCCGTTACACCGGCGACCAGGAAGTGATGCCGCTCTGCCCGCTGTGGATTAACCGTCAGCTGCGTGAAGCCGCACCGTTTACCACAGACCGTACTATCAATGCCGAACAGCTGAAAACGATGCTGGTACAGCGCCAGTGGCGTGAAGGGTTCCTGGCCGAGCGTATGCAGGACGAAATCCTGCTTGAGCAGATCCTGATTGAAACCGAAGGCGAATGCATCGGTCAGATCAACGCCCTGTCGGTCATTGATTTCCCTGGTCACCCTCGCCCGTTCGGTGAACCCTCACGCATTAGCTGCGTAGTGCACATCGGCGACGGCGAGTTTACCGACGTCGAACGTAAAGCCGAACTCGGTGGCAATATTCACGCCAAAGGGATGATGTTAATGCAGGCCTTCTTAATGGCCGAGCTGGATCTGGAACAGCAACTGCCGTTCTCTGCCTCCATCACCTTTGAACAATCTTACAGTGAAGTCGACGGCGACAGCGCCTCTATGGCCGAGCTTTGTGCGCTCATCAGCGCCCTGGCGAACGTGCCGATTAACCAAAGCATTGCCATGACCGGCTCTGTCGATCAGTTTGGTCGCGCCCAGCCGGTTGGCGGCCTGAATGAAAAAATCGAAGGTTTCTTTGCTATCTGCGCTCAACGCGGCCTGAGCGGCAAGCAGGGGGTGATTATTCCTTCCGCTAACGTTCGCCACCTGAGCCTCGCAACCGAGGTGCAGGAAGCGGTAGAGGCCGGAGAATTCTCCATCTGGGCTATTGATGATGTGACCGATGCGCTGCCGCTTCTCATGCAATTGAACTGGGACGGTGAAGGACAGACGCTGTTGCAAACTATTCAGGAACGCATTGCACAAGCTACGCAGCAGGAGCCTCGCTACCGCTATCCGTGGCCGTTACGCTGGTTAAATCGTTCAGCTTCCAACTGATCGGACTTGTTCAGCGTACACGTGTTAGCTATCCTGCGTCCCGAACTCAAAATAAGGCTTACTGAAAACATGGTAGATAAACGCGAATCCTATACAAAAGAAGACCTTCTTGCCTCTGGTCGCGGTGAACTGTTTGGCGCTAAAGGCCCGCAGTTGCCAGCTCCGAGCATGCTGATGATGGATCGTGTCATTTCAATGACCGAAACCGGCGGCAACTTTGACAAGGGTTATGTTGAAGCTGAGCTCGATATCAATCCTGACCTGTGGTTCTTTGGTTGCCACTTTATCGGCGATCCAGTCATGCCAGGCTGCCTGGGTCTGGACGCAATGTGGCAGTTAGTTGGTTTCTACCTCGGCTGGCTGGGCGGCGAAGGCAAAGGCCGTGCGCTCGGCGTGGGTGAAGTTAAATTCACCGGCCAGGTTCTGCCAACCGCGAAGAAAGTGACCTACCGTATTCACTTCAAGCGTATTGTTAACCGTCGTCTGATCATGGGTCTGGCGGATGGTGAAGTGCTGGTTGATGGTCGTCTGATCTATACCGCTAACGATCTGAAAGTGGGCCTGTTCCAGGACACTTCTGCATTCTGATGCTGTTTGTCGTCAGAAGGAACTGACGACAGAGTAGCGTTGTGAATCTAAAGGCGAAACCTCCGCACTGCGGAGGTTTCTTTTTAAAGAGACAGTGTCAGGCGACTACCGCCCTGTCCTCCATGGCTTCTCGCCAGCCTCCCAGCCAGTAAGACCTCTGGTTAATGGTCTGGTATGGACACATTTCTTTTGGTCGTCCGGTGATCCCGGCCTGATACCCACGCTGATGTGCCCGCTCCAGGCGATCTCGTTTTTGTCTCTTCATGCCTCGTTTCCCTCATATCTTGGTCTGGTGGAAAAGAAAACAGTGGTTACAAAGTGTGCAGCCACATAATACGAATACCGCTAAACCATTCCCCCGTCAATGCGCAGAATTCATACCAATGTCATATTTGTGAGCTACTCAGAAGAACATTTGTACAAAAAATGTGAAGTGGGTTAAGTAAGCAATTGAGCGTAGGGATAAAAAAAACCGCCGAGGTGTTGCACCGTCGGCGGTCTTTAGAACAATTAATTCTACTTATGGTTATCGATTGATGGTTTGCGCTATCGCGGTCGCTTCCTGGCTCCAGGCCTGCGCCAGCACTTTCACCATGGCGTCATAGCCGTCCTGCTGCTGCGCCAGCTCAATATGGAACGGACGCTTCGTCAGCTGTCCCTGATGATTGAGCAGCCACTCTCCGCTCACGATAACTTTGCCATCATAACGACCGTGGAAACCATTTACCGAGACGTTAAGCGTATCCTGGTCACTGCCTAGTGGCTGCGAAGAGACCACCCAGCCCGGCAGCTGGTTACTGAGGTTCGCCACCAGCGTTGTGCGTAGCTGCTGGTCCAGCGGGCTCGCCCAAAGGTTATTGCTGGCAATCACATACTGCACATCGCTGGTCTGATAGACCACGCCGCTGCCGGCGAGGAAGTCAGGGATACTGACCTGTTCCACCCACAGCAGGCGCTGATTTGCGCTGGCGCTGTTCTGCACCGTACCCGTAGCCTGCGGCAGTTGGTAGTAGGTTTTATTTTCCGTGCTGCTGCAGGCTGCCAACAGGCAGGCTGCAACCAGTACTAACCACTTTTTCATTATTTCGCCCTCTTAGGCTCTGGATCTTTTTTATCCTTCGCTTCGAACACCAGCGCGTTGCTCTTCTCATTCAGCGTTTTCAGCACCGGCTGAAGCTCACGCAGAACCTGATCCAGACGCTGCATGTCGCCCACCATCTTGTTGTAGGCGGCGGAACCCGGCTGGAAGCCCTGCATACTGCGGTTTAGCTCACGCAGCGTTTTCTGCATATCGGCAGGCAACTGCTGCGCAGACTGGCTGGCGGTTATCTTGTTCAGATTATCCAGCGTCGTCTGCAGGCGGCGCATCGTGTTCTGGCTTTCACTCAGCGTGTTCGTGGCCTGTTCAACCATCGGCGTTAGCGGCAGATTGTTGATCTTATCGAGCGTATCCATCAGGCGCTGCTGGATCTGCGCCAGGCCACCGCTGACGGTTGGGATAATCTGATGACCACCAAACTCAGGCATCTCTTTAACCGGTTTCTCTTTTGGATAGAAATCAAGATCCACGTAAAGTGCACCGGTTACCAGGTTACCTGTTTTTAACGCACCACGCAGGCCACGTTGAATAAGGCCGGTTAAATGGGCCCCTACGTCAGGTTTTTCTCCGAGTTCGCTCGCCAGACGCTCTGGTTCAATGCGGATCATCACAGGGATACGATAGTCATCGTTCAATGCCTGACGTAAACCCGGCACAAAATATGGCACCTGTGCCACAGTACCCAGGCGAATGCCGCGGAATTCGACCGGCGCACCGGGCTGCAGCCCACGTACAGAATCTTTGAAGAACATCAGGTAGTCGATGTGCTGAGTATAGAGCGAGTCCTGAATGCTCTTTTGATCGTCATACAGCTTAAATTCAGTTTTCTCAGCTATTGGCTGCCCCAGTTCCACACCTTCCGGAACGTCAAAGCTGACGCCACCGCTAAAGAGTGTCGATAGCGAGCCCATTTCTACACGCATCCCAGCGGAGGTCAGATCGACCGCTACGCCGCTGTCCTTCCAGAAACGTACGTTGCTGGTCACCAGTCGATCGTTTGGCGCGCTGATAAACAACTGATAGCTGATAGTGCGGCTCTGAGGGTCAAAAGTACTCGTCTCAACGGACCCCACACGGTAGCCACGGAACAGCACCGGATCGCCCGGACTGAGCTGCCCTGCTTTTTTACTATCAAGCAGCACACGAATACCCTTCGCATCAGGCGGTGCCAGCGGCGGTGAATCCAGTAGCTGATAGCTGTTCAGCTCAGAACCTTTAGAACCCGGCTGCAGTTCGATATAGGCCCCCGACAGCAGCGTGCCCAACCCACTGATGCCTTCACGGCCAATCTGCGGCTTCACGACCCAGAATACCGAATCTTTGTGCAGCAGCTTTTCCATGCCGGAATTCAGTCGCGCTTTAATTTCCACGTGCGTTAGATCGTCGGTCAACGTCGTGCTTTCGACAATACCAACGTCAACGCTGCGGCTTTTGATCGTCGTTTTACCACCTTCAATACCTTCAGCGTTGGTGGTGATAAGCGTCACCTCCGGCCCCTGATGGCTGTAGTGGTAAAATAAGATCCAGGCACCAATCAGCGCCGTTACGATCGGGAAGATCCAAACGGGAGACCAGTTTTTCACTTTCTGCACCTTCGCCTCCCCACTCTTGGTTTCCATGCTTTTACGACTCCTCATGGCTTGATTCAGGTTCCCGATCCCACGAAAGTCGCGGATCAAACGTCATTGCCGAGAACATGGTCATTATGACGACCAGCGCAAACATCAGCGCGCCAATCGCCGGATAGATATTCATTAGGCCCCCGATACGCACCAGGGCCGAAAGCACTGCAATAACAAAGACGTCGATCATCGACCAGCGGCCAACAAACTCCACCACTTCGTAGATCAGGTGCATACGTTCGCTGTCCCGGTGCTTACGCTTCATACCGTTGGCATCCAGGCACAGCCAGGCGATGGCGATCATCTTCAGCGTCGGCACCATAATACTGGCGAGGAAAATGACCATCGCCACTGGATACGATCCTTCGCTCCAGAGCAGTACCACCCCGGCCAGGATGGTCGACGGCATTTTGTCGCCCAGCAGGTCGGTTATCATGATAGGCAAAATGTTGGCCGGGAGATAAAGCATGATTGACGTCACCAGCAGCGCCATTGTCCACTGCAGACTGTTTTTACGTCGGACGTGTCCTTTGCTGTGGCAACGCGGGCACTCAAGCTGGTCAGCAGGTAAAATCGCCGTACAGCAGGCACAGGAGCGCAACCCCTGACGAATACCGGTCACGCCGGGTTTCAGCGGCTGTTCAAGCTTGGGCATCGGGGCGATATCGTCCCATAGCCAGCGACGGTCCACGCACTGGAAGGTTCGCAGTTGCAAGAGACAGAAAAGACACCAGGGCAGGAAGCTGCTGCCAACGCCGATATCGCCGTACGCCATCAGCTTCACAAAGCTCACCAGCACCCCGGCAAGGAAGATTTCCGCCATGCCCCAGGTTTTCAGGGTAAACAGGATACGCGCCAGAATCGCCTTAAGCCGGTGCGGCATGCGCACCCGGTTAACCAACAGCAGAATGGTAATCAAACAGAACGCGGGCACCAACTGTACAAACAGCAGGAAGAAGGTGCCGAGGCTGGCGTAGTTTTCAGAAAACATGACGCTCGGGATTTCCAGCAGCTCAATCTCACTGTTAACCCCCGCGACGTTCATGCTGATAAACGGAAACAGGTTGGCCAGCAGCAGCATAAAGAGCGCAACCAGCACATAGGCCGTCGGACGCCGCCGAGGCTCGTCCCACGCGGTGGTCAGCGTTGTACCACAGCGTGGGCAGGTGGCCTTATGTCGGTGCTCCAGGTGCGGCAACGCCACCAGCATGTCACATTGTGGACATAGGATATGCTGTGCAGCATGATGTTGTTCGCACATGAAAACTCCTCAATCAGGCGCCGTTTTTTAACGCTTCCAGATATTCCCACCGTTCAAACGCTTCTTCCAGCGCCTGCTCAGCCTGAGCCAAATCGGCCAGCACCTTTTGCGTATGGTCGTGGGGCTGGCTGAAGAACGATGCATCGGCGACCTGAGCCTGCAACGTTTCCAGATTCGCCTCCAGCGTTTCGAGCTTCTGCGGTAGCTGCTCCAATTCGCGCTGCAGGTTATAGCTTAGTTTGGCGCTTGCTCGTTTGACCGTTTCTGCTTTTGGCTGCACCACTTCTGGGCTTTTTTTCTCGTTTGACTGTTTTTGCGCCCGTGACTGCGATTGTTGGCCGCGCGCGTCGTGATAACCGCCGACATATTGACCAATGCGCCCTTCGCCTTCGAAGATCCAACATTCGGTGACGGTGTTATCAACAAACTGACGATCGTGGCTGACCAGCATCACAGTGCCCTGATAGCCGTCGATGAGCTCTTCAAGCAACTCGAGCGTTTCGACATCCAGGTCGTTGGTTGGTTCATCGAGAATCAACAGGTTACTTGGTTTCAGGAACAGCCTTGCCAGCAGCAGACGGTTACGTTCACCACCGGACAGCGCCCGGACCGGAGTCATCGCGCGCTTCGGATGGAACAGGAAGTCCTGCAGATAGCCCAGCACGTGGCGTGGCTTACCGTTAACCATCACTTCCTGCTTGCCTTCGGCAAGGTTGTCCATCACCGTTTTGTCCGGGTCCAGCTCAGCGCGATGCTGATCGAAGTAGGCCACTTCCAGCTTAGTGCCGACGTGGATACGCCCGCTGTCCGCCTCCAGTTGACCTAACATCAGCTTCAGCAGCGTGGTTTTGCCACAGCCGTTGGCGCCGATCAGCGCAATCTTGTCACCGCGCTGAACCTGTGCAGAGAAATCTTTTACCAGCACTTTGCCGTTAACCTGGTAGTTAACGTCTTCCATCTCAAAGACGATTTTGCCGGAGCGGGATGCTTCTTCAACCTGCATTTTGGCGCTGCCCATCACTTCACGGCGGGCGCTACGTTCGTTACGCATCGCTTTCAGGGCACGAACGCGACCTTCATTACGGGTACGACGCGCTTTGATGCCCTGGCGGATCCAGACCTCTTCCTGCGCCAGCTTGCGGTCAAACTCGGCGTTTTGCAGATCTTCAACGCGCAGTGCTTCTTCTTTCTCCAGCAGGTACTGATCGTAGTTACCCGGATAGGTCACCAGCTTGCCGCGGTCGAGGTCGACAATACGGGTCGCCATATTGCGAATGAAGGAACGGTCGTGGGAGATAAAGATAATCGTGCCTTTGAAGGTTTTCAGGAAACCTTCCAGCCAGTCGATCGTTTCAATATCCAGGTGGTTCGTCGGTTCGTCGAGCAGCAGCACGCGCGGTGCGCTCACCAGCGCACGGCCCAGCGCCGCTTTACGCAGCCATCCGCCGGACAGCGCCGCCAGCTCCATATCCGGCTCCAGGCCCAGCTGTGCCAGCACTTCGTTGATGCGATTTTCCAACTGCCACAGGCCGTGGTGATCCAGCTGTTCCTGAACCTTCGCCAGCTCCTGCAGATTTTTATCGCTTGGGTCGGTCATCACCAGATGCGAGATATCGTGATAGCGCTTAAGGTACACCGCCTGCTCTTCGATACCTTCAGCCACGAAATCATAGACGCTGCCCTGCACGTTACGCGGCGGATCCTGCTGCAGACGCGCCACAACCAGATCCTGTTCGTAAATAATGCGACCGTCGTCGAGACCCTGCTCACGGTTGAGGATCTTCATCAGCGTCGATTTGCCCGCGCCATTACGGCCAACCAGACAGACGCGTTCGTTATCTTCAATATGCAGTTCTGCATTATCGAGAAGCGGCGCATCGCTGAATGACAGCCAGGCACCGTGCATACTAATTAATGACATTCTTTATTCCTTTCAGGCTGCGGTAATCAGCCAGCAGTTGTGGATCTGACGGTTACGGGCGAAATCCTGAGACTGTGTTTTTTGGGTAATATCTTGTGCTTTCAGTCCCAGTTCAGCCAGGCCGTCGTGGTCCATACGGAAACCGCGTTTGTTGTTGGAGAACATGATGGTGCCGCCTTTACGCAGCAGACGCTTCAGATCTTTCATCAGACGCAGGTGATCGCGCTGAACGTCAAACGCATCTTCCATACGTTTGGAGTTCGAGAAGGTTGGCGGATCGATAAAGATCACATCGAACTGTTCGTCGGTATCGCGCAGCCATGCCAGCACGTCCGCCTGCATCAGGCGATGCGCGCGGCCGGTTAAGCCGTTAAGGCGCAGGTTACGTTCCGCCCACTCCAGATAGGTACGCGACATATCCACGGTGGTGGTCGAACGCGCACCGCCCAGACCCGCGTGCACGCTGGCGCTGCCGGTATAGGAGAACAGGTTCAGGAAGTCTTTGCCCTTGCTCATTTCACCCAGCATACGGCGGGCGATACGGTGGTCGAGGAACAGGCCGGTGTCGAGATAATCGGTCAGGTTGACCCACAGGCGCGCGTTGTATTCGCTTACCTCCATGAAGTCGCCCTTCTCGTTCATCTTCTGATACTGGTTTTTACCCTTCTGACGCTCACGGGTTTTCAGCACCAGCTTGTTCGGTGCAATACCGAGCACGGAAATAGTCGCCGCGATAATATCAAACAGACGCTGACGCGCTTTGTTGGCATCAACGGTTTTCGGCGGCGCATACTCCTGCACCACCACCCAATCGGCGTAGCGGTCAACGGCCACGTTATATTCCGGCAGGTCGGCGTCATACAGGCGGTAGCATTCGATCCCTTCCTGTTTCGCCCACTTCTCATATTTCTTCAGATTCTTACGCAGACGGTTAGCGTAATCTTCCGCCAGCGAGGCAGGTTTCTCACCGGTGGTTTCAGCCAGGTGATAGTTTTTCTGTACGCAGTCCAGGGGGCCGTTTTTCGCTTTAAACTGACGCTCGGCGCGCAGCTGCAGGCAGCTTAACAGCTCCGGAGAGGCGCTAAACAGCGACAGGTTCCAGCCGCCAAACTGGTTTTTCATATTGCGGCCGAGCAGGCTGTGCATTGCTATCAACGCCGGTTCGCTTTCCAGACGCTCGCCGTACGGCGGGTTGCTGATAACGGTACCGTAAGGACCTTTCGGCAGCGGGTTGGTCAGCTGCGCTACATCTTTCACCTCAAAGGTGATAAGTTCGCCAATACCGGCGCGACGGGCGTTGCTGCGCGCCAGCTCAACCACGCGGCTGTCGACGTCAGAGCCAAAGAAGCGGGATTCATAGGCGGCAAGGCCAGCACGGGCGCGGGTCTGCGCATCGGCTTTCACTTCTTTCCACACGGCATCGTCATGCTGCGCCCAGCCGCTGAAGCCCCAGTGGCCGCGGTGTAGCCCCGGCGCACGGTCGGTAGCCCACATCGCCGCTTCAATCAGCAGCGTGCCGGAACCACACATAGGGTCGAGCAGCGGCGTACCCGGCACCCAGCCGGAACGCATGACGATAGCCGCCGCCAGGTTCTCTTTGATTGGCGCCATACCGGTACGATCGCGATAGCCGCGCAGGTGCAGGCCTTCGCCGCTCAGATCGAGAGAAATATAGGCGGTCTCTTTGTTGAGACGGACGTTAATACGCAGATCCGGGTTTTCACGATCGACGTTAGGACGCGGCAGATTTTTACGCGTAAAGGCATCGACGATCGCATCTTTTACCTTCAACGCACCGTACTGGCTGTTACGGATGCTATCGTTCAGGCCGCCGAAGCTCACCGCAAAGGTGGCATCCGGGGTGAAGATCGAGGTCCAGTCGATAGCCTGCACGCCGAGATAAAGATCGAGATCGCTCCAGACGCTACATTCTCCCAGCGGCATCATGATGCGCGAAGCCAGACGACTCCACATCAGGCTTTTGTACAGAAGCTGCGTGTCGCCCTGGAAATGGACGCCGCCCTGGGCAATCTGGCACTCTTGGGCGCCCAGGCCTTCCAGTTCAGTTTTTAACAGCTCTTCCAGCCCACGGGCCGTACTGGCAAACAGAGAATTCATATCGTCACTTTTACTCGCAGAAAATTGTTGCGCATTATAGCCAATCTGCGCCCCATGTCATAAAGTTAAAGGCTTATTTTCGACTCAGGGACAGCGTTGTGGCTACATTATCGCGGCTTTTTATACATCCGGTGAAATCCATGCGCGGCATCGGGCTTACGCACGCCTTTGCCGATATTAGCGGGATGGCATTTGACCGCATTTTCATGATCACCGAGCCTGATGGCACCTTTATTACCGCCCGGCAGTTCCCGGCGATGGTGCGTTTTACCCCTGCGGTCCTTCACGATGGTTTACACCTCACCGCGCCCGACGGCAGCAGTGCGTTAGTCCGTTTTGTGGATTTCGTCGGTCAGCCGTCGCCAACCGAAGTATGGGGCAACCATTTTACCTCGCGTATCGCACCCGACGCTATCAATCAGTGGCTGACGCCGTTCTTTAAGCGCGATGTCCAGCTTCGCTGGCTGGGTGATGATCTTACCCGCCGTGTTAAGCGTCACGATGCGGTGCCGCTCTCATTCGCCGATGGTTTTCCGTTCTTGCTGACCAACGAAGCCTCGCTGCGCGACCTACAGCAGCGCTGCCGCGCCAGCGTTCGCATGGAGCAGTTCCGCCCTAACCTGGTGGTGACCGGGGCACAAGCCTGGGAAGAAGATAGCTGGAAAACGCTGCGCATTGGCGACGTGGTCTTCGATGTCGTGAAGCCTTGCAGCCGCTGCATCTTTACGACCATCAGCCCGGAAAAAGGGCAAAAGCATCCGGCGGCTGAACCGCTGAGCACGCTACAGTCGTTTCGCACCAACCCTGCCAACGGCGACGTGGATTTCGGTCAGAACCTGATCGCCCGCAATAGCGGCGTGGTTCGCGTGGGTGATGAAGTGGAAATTCTTACCACCGGCCCGGCCATCGTGTACGTCGCGGGGAAAGCTGACGAAGCGCTGGCTTCGCAAACACAGCAGGATGCGCTCGTAGAAATTGACTGGGAAGGCAGTCGTTTTACCGGGAATAATCAGCAGATTTTATTGGAACAGCTGGAGCAGCAGGGCATTCGTGTCCCCTACTCCTGCCGCGCAGGTATCTGCGGCAGCTGCCGCGTGACGCTGTTGGACGGTGAAGTCAGTCCGCTGAAAAAGAGTGCGATAGCCAACGATGGTACGATTCTCAGCTGTAGCTGCGTACCGAAAACAGCGCTAAAGCTGAAGCTTTAAACCGCCTGCTCCAGGCTGTAACCGTCCAGCCCCGGCTGAGGTTGCAGCCTGTCGTTCATCACCTTGATAGGGTCGCCAAGCTGCATAGTGCGCCCAGCCAATACCAGACCCGGCTGGGCCAGCAGGCACAGGGCTGCATTATCGCCCGGCTCTACCACCAGCAAATTCACCTGGCTGTCATCGTCGCTCAACCACACGGCCGCTGCATCGCCAGTTACCGGAGACCAGCTCTCTTCGTGAGCGCGGAAGTGCCAGCTTTTCGGCATTTGCGGTTTCAGGAAGCGGATAGCCACCAGCGCATTAAGAATGAGCTCAGCGCGATGCTCTTTTGACAGTACAAGATCGCGGCATTTCTCTTCAAAAGAGAAATAAAGCGCAGCATCGTCAACGCAGAACCCGGTAGACGCAAAAGCATCGGGGGTTAACATCCGGCGAGCAAAACGCGAACGAAACAACATACCATTGGCTAAATCGAGCATCATACGATCGTGCTCTTCATCGTAATACCAACGCCAGTTATCATCAGGTTTAATTCGCATTTTACTCCCCCGTCATATTCGCATCCAATGCATTGCCCTTTCTTCCGTTGCGTTACTTAGCCTTAAATAATAAAAGACCAATATGTTTAAATAAGCAACAATACGGGAATATAATGCAACCAGGGCCGGAAATAAAGCCCTGGATCACATTATCAGGAAAAATACTAGATGTGGGTAACGATTTCTTTAATCAGCGGCGGGCCTTTAAAAATAAACCCGGAATAGATCTGCACCAGAGACGCGCCAGCCGCCATCTTTTCACGCGCCGCAATCACCGAGTCGATACCGCCAACGCCAATTATCGGTAATTGACCTTTTAATTCGGCTGACAGCATACGAATAATTTCGGTGCTTTTTAATTGTAATGGACGACCGCTTAAGCCTCCCATTTCATCGCAATTTTTCATCCCCTGAACCAGAGAACGATCCAATGTGGTATTGGTAGCAATCACCCCATCAATATTATGGCGGACTAAACTGTCGGCCACCTGGATCAACTCTTCATGAGAAAGATCCGGAGCGATCTTCACCGCCACTGGAACATATTTATGGTGCTTTTGTTCGAGTTCAGATTGCTTATTTTTAATACCGGAAAGGAGATCGTCTAACGCATCGCCATATTGCAGCGTACGCAGCCCAGGGGTATTTGGCGAGGAGATATTAATCGCAATATAACCGGCATAGGCGTAGATTTTTTCCATACAAATCAGATAGTCATCTTTGCCCTGCTCAACCGGGGTATCTTTATTTTTGCCGATATTAATCCCCAGAATTCCGTCGAAATGCGCTTTTTTTACGTTCTCGACCAGGTTATCAACGCCATGGTTATTGAAGCCCATACGGTTGATCAACCCTTCGGCATCGACCAGACGGAACAAGCGCGGCTTGTCGTTACCCGGCTGCGGACGCGGCGTGACGGTACCAATCTCAATGGAGCCGAAACCCATCGCCCCTAAGGCGTCGATACATTCGCCATCTTTATCCAGACCGGCGGCCAGACCCAGTGGGTTTTTAAACGTCAGCCCCATGCAGGTGACCGGTTTTTCCGGCACTTTTTGACGCACGAGTGCTTCCAGCGGGGTGCCGGTGACGCGACGTAATTGTTGAAACGTTAATTCATGAGCGCGCTCTGGATCGAGCTGAAAAAGTGCTTTACGAACGAAGGGATAGTACATGAACTCTCCTGGATTCCCGGTGTGCAAACCGGGGGCGTATTATGTGCGATAACGCTCAGAAATGGAATTGACCTACGGCAAAAAAAGCGCAATCGTTTTCCTTCCATTCAACCTCTCCTGCACTCCGCATATGCATTTTCTGGTAATCCATCATCAGAAAAAGTATTTCGCCCGCAGTTTCCTCTCTGACACACTGATGCAAATGTTATCAATTTTAGATTAATGTTTGTTTTTAGTTATAAGGAGAGACCATGCGCGTCATTACTTTAGCAGGCAGCCCTCGTTTTCCTTCTCGCTCCAGCGCCCTGCTGGAGTACGCCCGGGAGAAACTCTCTGCCGCCGACGTTGAAGTTTTCCATTGGCATCTACAGAACTTCGACCCCGAAGATCTGTTTCACGCCCGTTTTGACAGCCCGGCGCTGCAAACCTTGACCGAGCAGTTAGCTCACGCTGACGGCCTGATTATCGCCACCCCGGTCTACAAGGCATCATTCGCTGGTGCATTAAAAGCGCTGCTGGATCTGTTGCCCGAGCGTGCGCTGGAAGGCAAAGTGGTGCTGCCACTGGCAACCGGCGGTACGGTGGCGCATATGCTGGCGGTGGATTACGCCTTAAAGCCGGTGTTGAATGCGTTGAAGGCCCAGGAGATCCTGCAGGGTGTGTTTGCCGACGATAGCCAGGTGACAGATTATCAGCATAAGCCGCAGTTCAGCCCAAATCTGCACACCCGACTGGACAGCGCGCTGGAGACATTCTGGCAGGCGCTGCATCGGCGGGACATTCAGGTTCCCACGTTAAGTTCCGCACGACTCACCGAACATGTTTGATAAAAAAACGCCGTAGGGAAAAAACCTACGGCGTTTTTGTTTGTCGATATCAATGTAACCGGAATTGCCACCGAGCCTCCCCGGAGTCGGCTCGCGCCTCGTCCGGGCTACTGGTTAAGCTAAGGCTTTAGCAATCTTCTCGTACAAGTCGCCAGAAAGATTTTCCAGCCCTTTCAGTTGCTCCAGCGCGGCACGCATTAACGCCTGACGCTTCGCATCGTAGCGTTTCAGGCGGATCAGCGGCTCAATCAGACGAGAAGCCACCTGCGGGTTTTTGCTGTTCAGTACGGTGAGCATTTCCACCAGGAACTGATAGCCGCTGCCGTCTGCCGCATGGAACGCCGCCGGGTTACTGCCGGCAAAGGCGCCAATCAGCGAGCGAATACGGTTCGGGTTATTCATGCTGAATGAACGGTGGTTCAGCAGCTTACGTACCGTTGCCAGCACGTCGTCCGCCGGGCTGGTCGCCTGTAGAATCAGCCATTTATCCATCACCAGACCGTCATGATGCCATTTGTCATCATATTCCTGCATCAGCGCGTCACGACATGGCAGTTCAGCCGCTACGGCAGCAGACAGTGCCGCCAGCGCATCCGTCATGTTATCGGCATGATGGTACTGATCGCTCACCAGCTTATCGCCCAGCTCACGATCACCAAATGCCAGATAGCGCAGGCAGGTATTGCGCAGCGAACGCTTGCCAATGTCGGCATGTTCTACACGATAGCTGTCGAGTTTGTTGGCGTTATAAATCGCCAGACATTCATCGGCCAGTTCAGTCGCCAGCGTACGGGTCAGCGCTTCGCGCACCGCGGCAATGGCAATAGGATCGATAATCTCGAACAGCTCAGCAATTTCGCTAGCTGATGGCAACGTCAGGATTTCAGCCGCCAGCGCCGGGTCGATGTGCTCATCCAGCAGGATCGCGCGGAATGCATCAGCCACGTGGACCGGCAGCGACAGCGGTTGACCCTGCTGATGACGCGCAACGTTCAGCTTGATATAGGTTGCCAGCAGGCTTTGCGCCGCATCCCAGCGGGAGAAGTCATTTCGCGCGTGACGCATCAGGAACGTCAGTTGCTGATCGCTCCATTTATATTCCAGCTTCACCGGCGCCGAGAACTCGCGCAGCAGGGACGGAACCGGCTGGAAGTAGACGTTATCGAAAACAAAGGTCTGCTCTGCCTGGGTCACGTTCAGCACATGATGCACCGGATGCCCGTCTTTCTGCAGCGGGATCACCTTACCTTCGTTATCGTAAAGCTCGATGTCGAATGGAATGTGCAGCGGGAATTTTTCATCCTGCTCGGCGGTCGCCGGCGTACGCTGACGAATGGTCAGGGTGTACTGCTCGGTTTCCGGGTTGTAGTCGTCGTGTACGCTGACGATTGGCGTACCGGCCTGGCTATACCAGCGACGGAAATGGGACAGGTCAACGTTGGACGCATCTTCCATCGCCTGCACAAAATCATCGCAGGTCGCGGCGCTGCCGTCATGACGTTCGAAGTACAACTGCATCCCTTTCTGGAAGTTGGTTTCACCCAGCAGAGTGTGCAGCATGCGGATAACCTCCGCCCCTTTCTCGTACACCGTCAGGGTATAGAAGTTATTCATTTCAATAACTTTATCCGGGCGGATCGGGTGCGCCATCGGACTGGCGTCTTCGGCAAACTGCAGGCCGCGCATGGTGCGTACGTTGCTGATGCGGTTGACGGCGCGCGAGCCTAAATCAGAGCTGAATTCCTGGTCACGGAAAACGGTTAAGCCCTCTTTCAGGCTCAGCTGGAACCAGTCACGGCAGGTAACGCGGTTACCAGTCCAGTTATGGAAGTATTCGTGGCCAATCACGCGCTCGATATCGAGATAGTCTTTATCCGTCGCGGTATCGGTACGGGCCAGCACGTATTTGGAGTTAAAGACGTTCAGCCCTTTGTTCTCCATCGCGCCCATATTGAAGAAGTCGACGGCAACAATCATATAAATGTCGAGGTCGTACTCCAGGCCGAAACGATCTTCGTCCCACTTCATGGAGTTTTTCAGCGAGGTCATCGCCCACGGCGCGCGGTCCAGGTTGCCGCGGTCAACGAACAGCTCCAGCGCGACTTCACGGCCGGAGCGAGTTTTGAAGGTATCACGCAGTACGTCGAAATCACCGGCGACCAGCGCAAACAGGTAGCAAGGTTTCGGGAATGGATCCTGCCACTGCACCCAGTGGCGACCATTCTCCAGTTCGCCCTCGGCAATGCGGTTGCCGTTAGAGAGCAGGAACGGATATTTGGTTTTATCAGCGGTAATTTTAGTGGTGAAGCGGGCCAGCACATCCGGGCGATCAAGATACCAGGTAATGTGGCGGAAGCCTTCAGCTTCACACTGGGTGCAGAGCGCTTCGCCAGACTGATACAGCCCCTCTAACGCGGTATTCGCCGCTGGGCTGATTTCATTCACAATCTTCAGGGTGAAACGTTCTGGCAGACCCGCGATAACCAGATAGTTCTCTTCTTCTTTATAGTTGTCCCACGGCTCGCCGTTAACGTGAAGAGAGATCAGGGTTAAATCTTCACCGTTCAGACGTAGCGGTACATCAGACGCTGCGTGGCGGGAAACCTGGCTTTCCGCGGTCACGATGGTTTTTGCGGCATCCAGGTCAAAGGCCAGGTCAATATCACTAATCAGGTAGTCCGGCGCACGATAGTCGTGGCGGTACTTGGCTTGGGGCTGTTGTGTCATAAAAAACCTTTAGCATCTTTTGTAAATGTCACCTCCAGTCTATTCCTGTTGTGTTAAACGCGCTACGCAGAATCTTCATCTTTTCCAGTCAAATAGGGAAAAATGATACATTTACTTAACATAACGCACAAAACGCCATGGTGACTCTTCGTGCCTTATGGTGTGATCGGGGTTCAATAAATCGATAAACAAGGTATACTCCAGCGATTCTCCCCTGTTGTTTATTGTACTAAACGCTCCTGTGAGAGGATGCTACTGCGCACCATGACACAATTCGCTTCTCCTGTGCTGCACTCGCTGCTAGACACAGATGCCTACAAACTGCATATGCAGCAGGCCGTGTTTCACCACTACTATGACGTAAACGTAGCGGCTGAATTCCGCTGCCGTGGGGACGATCTGCTGGGCATTTATGCTGACGCTATTCGCGAACAAGTCGAAGCCATGCGTTCACTCACCCTGCAGGATGACGAGTACCACTGGCTATCCGGCCTTCCTTTCTTTAAACAAGATTACCTGAACTGGCTGCGTGATTTTCGCTACGACCCGCAGCAGGTCACCGTCACCAACGATAACGGCAAGCTCAATATTCGCCTTGAAGGCCCGTGGCGCGAAGTCATCATGTGGGAAGTTCCGCTGCTGGCGGTAATTAGCGAGCTGGTTCATCGCTACCGTTCGCCGGAAAACGGTGTGCCGCAGGCGCTGGACATGCTGGAGCGTAAGCTGGTCGACTTTAATCAGTTGACCGCCGACATTGACATGTCCGCCTTCAGGCTGATGGATTTTGGTACCCGCCGCCGTTTTTCCCGCGAAGTACAGGAGGCGATTGTTAGCCGCCTGCAGCAGGAATCCTGGTTTACCGGCACCAGCAATTACGATCTGGCGCGCCGTCTATCGTTAACCCCAATGGGAACGCAGGCGCACGAATGGTTCCAGGCACATCAGCAAATTAGCCCTGACCTTGCCACCAGCCAACGTGCCGCGTTGGCCGCCTGGCTCGAAGAATATCCAGAACAGCTCGGCATTGCGTTGACCGACTGCATCACCATGGATGCCTTCCTGCGTGATTTTGGTTCGGAATTTGCTACCCGCTACCAGGGATTGCGCCATGACTCGGGCGACCCGTTTGAATGGGGCGAGAAAGCCATCAACCACTATAAAAAGCTGGGCATCGACCCGCTGAGTAAAGTGCTGGTGTTCTCCGATAATCTCGACTTAACCAAAGCCGTTGAGCTATATCGTCACTTCTCATCGCGCATTAATTTGAGCTTCGGTATCGGTACGCGTTTAACCTGCGATATTCCACAGGTGAAGCCGCTGAATATCGTTATCAAACTGGTTGAGTGTAACGGTAAGCCGGTGGCAAAACTCTCCGACAGCCCGGGTAAAACTATCTGTCACGATAAAGCGTTTGTTCGCGCTTTACGTAAAGCATTTGATCTTCCGCAGATCAAAAAGGCGAGTTAATCACCAAAGGGAGCCGTTATGGCTCCCTTCTGATTTAATTATTTCTGAAAACACCCCTTCTCCATGCTAATTCTACTTGTCTGATAGAAGATGACAGGTAACATAGATATCCCCCGCCGTTCCGGGGAAAACGATTTTTTTATTGGACTACGAATAGAGAGACTATTATGAGCGTTGTGCCTGTAGCCGACGTACTCCAGGGCCGCGTAGCCGTTGACAGCGAAGTCACCGTGCGCGGCTGGGTACGTACCCGCCGAGATTCAAAAGCTGGCTTTTCCTTCCTCGCCGTCTATGATGGTTCCTGCTTTGATCCTGTACAGGCCGTTATTAATAATTCTCTGCCCAATTACAATCAGGAAGTGCTGCGTCTGACCACCGGCTGCTCCGTGATTGTCACCGGCAAGATCGTCGCCTCTCAGGGTCAGGGCCAGAGTTTTGAAATTCAGGCTTCCAGCATTGAAGTGACCGGCTGGGTTGAAGATCCCGACACCTACCCGATGGCGGCAAAACGCCACAGCATCGAGTATCTGCGTGAAGTGGCGCACATGCGTCCACGTACCAATCTGATTGGTGCGGTTGCACGCGTACGTCATACGCTGGCACAGGCGCTGCATCGTTTCTTCGACGAGCAGGGTTTCTTCTGGGTTTCTACCCCGCTGATTACTGCTTCCGATACCGAAGGTGCTGGTGAAATGTTCCGCGTTTCCACGCTGGATATGGAAAACCTGCCGCGCAACGATCAGGGTAAAGTCGATTACGACAAAGATTTCTTCGGCAAAGAAGCCTTCCTGACCGTTTCCGGCCAGCTGAACGGCGAAACCTATGCTTGTGCGCTGTCGAAAATCTACACCTTCGGCCCAACCTTCCGCGCTGAAAACTCCAACACCAGCCGTCACCTGGCGGAGTTCTGGATGCTGGAACCCGAAGTGGCGTTTGCCGATCTGGAAGATAACGCCCGTCTGGCAGAAGCCATGCTGAAGTACGTCTTCAAAGCCGTGCTGACCGAACGTGCGGACGACATGAAGTTCTTCGCTGAGCGCGTAGATAAAGATGCTATCGATCGTCTGGAGCGTTTCGTGACCGCTGATTTCGCGCAGGTCGATTATACCGACGCCGTTACCATCCTGGAAAACTGTGGCAAGCAGTTCGAAAACCCAGTTTACTGGGGCGTGGATCTCTCTTCCGAACACGAACGCTACCTGGCTGAAGAACACTTCAAAGCGCCGGTCGTTGTGAAAAACTACCCGAAAGAGATCAAGGCGTTCTATATGCGTCTTAACGAAGATGGTAAAACCGTTGCCGCAATGGACGTTCTGGCGCCGGGCATTGGTGAAATCATCGGCGGCTCCCAGCGTGAAGAGCGTCTGGACGTTCTGGATGCGCGTATGGCGGAAATGGGTCTTAATAAAGAAGACTACTGGTGGTATCGCGATCTGCGTCGTTACGGCACCGTGCCACATTCCGGTTTTGGTCTGGGCTTCGAACGTCTGATCGCTTACGTTACCGGCGTGCAGAACGTCCGTGACGTGATCCCGTTCCCAAGAACACCACGTAACGCTACCTTCTAAGTTTATCGCTTCTTCAAGGCCAGCCTCAGCGCTGGCCTTTTTTTGGCCGCCAGCGTAAAGAAATCTTTATTTAATTTAACAAACTTAAACATCAACCCCCTCCCCTCCGACCTTTGTTACAGCACATTTCGCCGCAATAATTAAGTACAAAAAATAAGCACAATATGTTTACGGATCAGATTTCACTACTGCCTTAGCATATTTTTTGAACAAACACACGGCTATCCGGATGGCTGAAAAAGGTCATAGATAAAAGTTTGTCTCTTGGGCATTAGCGATAAGAAAAGGCGTTATACAAATAAAAGATAAGAAATTCATATTGATAGATAAGTGGTCGTTCAATTAACCCGCACCTATCTCAGAATTTTGAGATAGTTCACAAAGTTCCTTAAAATTAACACAATGTTACACATTATTTCTTTTGGTTACACATTCTTGATGCTTGTAGCATTTTCAGAGTGGCTAAAGCGCGTTTGGAATGGAAAGATGCCTCTCAGACACATAAAGACACCAAACTATCATCAATAGTTCCGTAAATTTTTATTGACGGAGGTAATTGGCGGCAGTGGCGAGTGTCTATAAAAAAAACCTAATGAGGGTAATAAATAATGATGAAGCGTAATATCCTGGCAGTGGTAATCCCTGCCCTGCTGGTAGCTGGCGCAGCAAACGCGGCCGAAATCTATAACAAAGACGGCAACAAGCTGGATCTGTACGGTAAAGTGAACGCAGAGCGTGACTTCACCACCAGCGGCGACACCAGCAACTCTGATGGCACCTATGCTCAGCTGGGCTTCAAAGGTGAAACTCAGATCAACGACCAACTGGTTGGTTTTGGTCAGTGGGAATACCGCTTCATGGCAAACGGCCCTGAAGGCACCGCAGCTTCTAACAAAAACCGTCTGGCCTTCGCTGGCCTGAAAGCGGGCGATGCTGGCAGCATCAGCTACGGCCGTAACTACGGTATCGTGTACGACGTTGCTTCTTACACCGATATGGCACCATCCTTCTCCGGTATGACCTGGGGCGGCGGCCACGTTGACAACTACATGACCAGCCGTGGTACCGGTCTGCTGACCTACCGCAACAGCGATTTCTTCGGTCTGGTTGATGGCCTGAGCCTGGGCATCCAGTATCAGGGCAAAAACGACGGTAAGGATGTTAACACTGCTAACGGCGAAGGCGTTGGTTACTCCCTGGGCTATGATTTCGGCGAAGGTTTCGGCCTGATCGGTTCTTACAGCAACTCTGGCCGTACCGGTAACCAGAAGTACAATGACCCAAATGGCAACGTAGGCAACAACGCGGAAGCATGGGGTATTGGTGCTAAATACGACGCGAACAACATCTACCTGGCAACCACCTACGCTGAAACCCGTAACCTGACGCGTACCGGACCTGACGGCGATGATGGTTTTGCTAACAAAACCCAGAACTTCGAAATCGTAGCTCAGTACCAGTTCGACTTCGGCCTGCGTCCAGCAATCTCCTACGTTCAGACCAAAGGTAAAGACCTGGCTCCAGTGGCTAACTCTAAAGGCACCTTTACCGGTGGTGATGCAGATCTGGCTAAATTTATCCAGCTGGGCGCAACCTACTACTTCAACAAAAACTTCAACGTAGCAGTAGACTACTACTTCAACCTGTTGAACAAAAACGACGCTTACACCAAAACTGTTGGCGGTATCAACGGCAACGACGACATGATGGCACTGATGGCAACTTATCAGTTCTAATCAGCATACCCTCCTCGTTATATGCCTATAAAGCAGGACTTCGGTCCTGCTTTTTTACGTTCCTAAGATGAAGATCGTAACTTTTGAAAACCTTCGCGCTTTTAGTCTCTAACGGTTGGCATTTTGTAAATCTGCCGTTAACCTGATAGCGGATTTCCCCCGAACTAATAAATGGAACCTCGTCATGTTTGAGAACATTACAGCCGCCCCTGCCGACCCAATTCTGGGCCTGGCCGATCTGTTTCGCGCCGACGACCGCCCGGGTAAAATCAATCTCGGGATTGGTGTATATAAAGATGAAACCGGTAAGACTCCGGTTCTGACCAGCGTAAAAAAAGCTGAACAGTATCTGCTGGAAAATGAGACCACCAAAAACTATCTCGGCATTGATGGTATTCCTGAATTCGGTCGCTGCACGCAGGAACTGCTGTTTGGCAAAGGTAGCCCTATCGTTAGCGATAAGCGTGCTCGCACCGCGCAAACCCCTGGCGGCACCGGCGCTCTGCGCGTCGCGGCGGACTTCCTTGCTAAAAACACCGACGTGAAGCGCGTTTGGGTCAGCAATCCAAGCTGGCCGAACCACAAAAGCGTCTTTGGTGCTGCGGGCCTCGAAGTACGTGAATACAACTACTACAGCGCTGAAAAGCACGCGCTGGACTTCGACGCGCTGCTGGCAAGCCTGAACGACGCCCAGTCGGGTGACGTGGTGCTGTTCCACGGCTGCTGCCATAACCCTACCGGCATTGACCCTACGCTTGAGCAGTGGCAACAGCTGGCACAGCTTTCCGTTGAGAAAGGCTGGCTGCCGCTGTTTGACTTCGCGTACCAGGGCTTCGCCCGCGGTCTGGAAGAAGATGCGGAAGGCCTGCGTGCCTTTGCTGCGCTGCACAAAGAGCTGATTGTGGCGAGCTCCTTCTCCAAAAACTTTGGCCTCTACAACGAGCGTGTGGGTGCCTGTACGCTGGTGACCGCCGACGCCGATACCGCCGACCGCGCCTTCAGCCAGATGAAAGCCGTTATCCGCGCCAACTACTCTAACCCACCGGCACACGGTGCATCTGTCGTAGCAACTATCCTTAGCAACGACGCTCTGCGTGCTATCTGGGAACAAGAGCTGACCGATATGCGTCAGCGCATCCAGCGCATGCGTCTGCTGTTTGTGAATACGCTACAGGAAAAAGGGGCTAACCGTGACTTCAGCTTTATCACCAAACAGAACGGTATGTTCTCCTTCAGCGGCCTGACCAAAGAACAGGTTCTACGTCTGCGTGAAGAGTTTGGCGTTTATGCCGTGGCCTCCGGTCGCATTAACGTTGCCGGGATGACCCCAGACAACATGGCGCCGCTGTGCGAAGCTATCGTCGCCGTACTGTAATATGCGAGTAGCCCGGACGAGGTGCGTAGCGCCGACTCCGGGTGGACATAAAAAAGGCCGCATCAGCGGCCTTTTTTGTTTTTACCAGACGGGAAGTTCATCCTGCAGGAACGGGTTATGCTGACGTTCATAGCCAATCGTCGACATCGGCCCATGCCCAGCAATAAACTTCACGTCGTCACCCAGCGGCAGCAGCTTGCGCTTGATAGCGTCAATCAGCTGCGCGTGGTCACCGCGCGGGAAGTCACTGCGCCCTACGCCGCCTTTAAACAGCACGTCCCCGGAAATCAGCAACCGCGCATCATTATCAAAGAAGACCACATGACCTGGCGTGTGACCTGGGCAGTGCAGCACCTGCAGCTTCACGTTGCCCACGCTGACGGTATCGCCTTCATTTAGCCAGCGATCCGGCGTCAGCGGCTGGCAGTCATCCAGACCAAACATCCGGCTTTGTGCCGGCAGGCCCTGCAACCAGAACTCGTCTTCTTTTTCCGGCCCAATCACCGGCACACCGTAGTGCTGTGCCAGTTCCGCCGCCGCACCCACATGATCAAGATGACCATGGGTCAGCAAAATTTGCTGCAACGTCACGCCAGCCTCGGCAACCTTCTGTTTAATGGTCTCAGCATCACCACCTGGATCGACCAGCGCCGCCAGTTTAGTTTGCTCACACCAGATCAACGAACAGTTCTGCGCGAACGCAGTGACCGGAATAATACGATAATTCATGCTGCTCCTGTTTATACTCAGCACCGTTCAGACACATCAGCGCATCTGAACTGTCGGGCGTAGAGTTACCAGTGCCGAACCGGACCGGTATCAATATGCACAAAGTTGCTACGTGGGTAATATCCTACACCACCTGCGCGCATAGATAACGCTGCTTTGCGTATATTACTTAATGAAATACCTTCAATATGGAAATCCATTGCCTGACCTTTCGTGTGATAGCTCTTTTTCGCTACCCCACTGCTGTGCGCTCGCAGCTCATTATTGGTATCGAGGGAACGATACCCGGAGATTAATTGCACAGGCTTATTTGTTCCTAATAATCCCTGAAGGCGATAGAGCTGATCAAACAAAGAAGGATCGATGCTCTTTATTTTATTCGCGCGATAGTCACGGAAAAAATGGTTTAGTTTTGCTAATTCATCCTGAATATAGCCTCGGCCGTCAAAAAACTCGGCTTTTAGCAACTCGCCCGTATGTAGATTACTCAACGTTAAAATACGTGGACGAGGGGTCGAGAGGGTCGCAAGTGCAGGCGTGGGTAAGATGGCGGCAGCGCCAAGCGCAACCCCACCTAACGCCAGCAGTTTGCGGCGATTAGCGTCAAATTTGTCCATGATAATCAGGTCTACAGTCAGTAAATGTGATCGAAATATATGCACTTCTGGCGCACGTATTGCACCTTACCGGGCATCAAAGCCAGCGTCAAGGCGGCCTGTAGCGCAGAATCACCAGCCCCAGGCGTTCGGGACTGGTATCTACGCTTTTTATTCGACCACTACATTACCTGAACTACTTCATTTATCTGATTAATTGTTCCGCTTTTGGCAGAATTTGTGCGCCGGATCGCGCCGTGACATCGTAATTGTAAATATCTGTTCGATATTGTGTCTGACCATCAGCGCCAACAAAGGCAGTCAGATAATAGAGATTAACCGGAATATTCTGCCGGATATTAACGTATCTCGTATTACCTTCCTTCAGCGCATCAGATATACGCGCGTCATTCCAGCCTGCATCCTGTAACAGCATATTTGCTAAATCAGAGGCTTTATTTACCCGCACGCATCCCGAACTTAATGCCCGCGCATCTTTCTGGAACAGATTATGGTTAGGCGTATCATGCAGATAAATCGCGTCTGAGCTTGGCATATTAAACTTATAGCGGCCCAATGAGTTATGGTCGCCCGGTGCCTGCTGGAAACGGAACGGTAAATTCGACGGCGTGATCGTTGACCAGTCCACGCGCCATGGATCGATGGTTTCTTTACTGTTCCACCCACGCAGCACGGTATAATTGTGGCGCTCCAGATACCCTGGATCATTACGCAGTTTTGGCAGAATATCGTTGCGCGCCAGCGTCGGCGGTACGTTCCACGGCGGGTTAACCACCACGTTATTCAGCGCGCTGCTCATCATCGGCGTTTTACGATCCGGACGCCCCACAATTACGCGTGAGGCCAGCGCTTCGCTGCCATTGAGGTAGTAGACCAGCGAATACGCCGGAATGTTGACCATAATTCCGGTCGAGACTTTCCCCGGCAGCAGGCGCAGTCGTTGAATATTCAGCGCCAGCACGCCTGCACGTTCTGCGGAAGAGACGTTAAGCCAATCGCGCGTTGAAGCACCGATCACCCCATCTGCCCCTAAGCCCTGCGCCGCCTGGAAACGCTTAACCGCATCCACCAATTGACGATCGTAGGCCGCTGGTGCGCTCTTCGCGGCTTTTTTCGTTTTGCCGACGTTATCCCCCGGTAGCGGGATCGCCGGACTGGTATCCAGCATGCCGTTACGCTGCAGAATTTCACGCAGCGCAGGCACATCGTTGCTCCACTGCCCCGGCCGTAGCACCGTCGTGGAGGTCAGTTTCGGCCACGGGCGGGTATCTCCCACCAGCGCCAGCAGCGCCTGATGCATCGCCGCATACTGCGGATGCTTCGGCGCCAGCGCAGTAATAAACGGCACCAGAGAGCCGTTATCCAACGCCATTTGCCATTTATTCATCACCGACAGCGGTGGCGTCGCCAGGGTATAAGGTTTATCGCTGTACAGCCAACGGTTGCCCTGAACCGGAATACCGCTAATAAAGTGCAGATAGCCCATCAGCGCATCGGAGAGCACAACGTCGCGAGCCATGCCGCTGACGTTAGGATTCGTGAGCAGTTCAACCCATTGGGTAAACTGCGGCTGGAAACCGGCAATGGCCACTTCCGCCAGTTGCTGCTGGAAGGCGCGAACCGCCTCGCGGTTCTCCCACATCGGTTTCATCTCGCGGGCGGCGTAGAGCGTCACCAGCGGGTTCATATAGACGGGTTGATAACCGGCAGGCAGTAGCGACTGGATCTCAGTACGGCTTTTCGCCGCCGCGCCATCTGCTAGTGGCTTAGTGCCGACAAGGTTTGCCATCACGGGCGATTGCGCGCCCGGCTGGAGCAGCACCGGAGAAGGTTCTGCAGGCAGTGCGCTACTGTCAGACGGCACCAGTTCTGGCTCGCCCGCAGCAGCGGTAAACAGTGGAGCAAACGTCATTGCCAGACACAAACTTACCGCTGACAACCGACGACCATTTTCTTTTTTCAGCAACATCCCTTGCCCCCTGTTAAATATACAAAGACCCGTAACGTGGGCTCACCTTCAGTATATAAAGACAAAAACTATTTTGCCCGGTGAAATGTAAAGAAGTCTAAAGATAATAACGCGCTATAGGCTAAATACGGATAACAAAAAAGGCGACATAAATGTCGCCTCAGGTTCTGTTTTTCGGATTAAACGCCATTTACCGGGCGCGCTGTGCTCACCCGGGCGACATGCTACGACGCGTCGGCGGTGCCTGGCAGCGTTTCCGGCAGCTGGGCGGCAAAGCCGCGCAGGCCCACCACGTGAACGTGTTCGTGGTTATTCACCACTTTACGTACCAGCTTGTAGGTGGTGCCTTTCTCTGGGCTGATATTTTCCGGTGCCGCGATAATCAGCTGCATCTCCAGACGTTCGCAGAGCTCGAACAGCGTGGCGATAGAGCGGGCATCCAGACGCGCCGCTTCATCGAGGAACAGCAGACGGCACGGAGACAGGTCTTTACCACGCAGACGCCGCGCTTCATCTTCCCAGCTCTGTACCACCATCACCAGAATCGACATCCCGGTACCGATAGCCTCACCGGTCGACAGCGCACCGGATTCCGCACGCAGCCAGCCGTCGGAACCACGGTTAACCTCAACTTCCATCTCCAGATAGCTACGGTAGTCGAGCAGCTCTTCACCGATGGTCTGCGGCGTACGCTGACCCATGTCGATTTGCGGATTCAGGCGCTGATACAGCTTCGCCAGCGCTTCCGAGAAGGTGAGGCGATTGCTGTTGAACAGATCCTGATGCTGTTCGTGCTGTTCAGAGAGCACGTCCAGCAGCGTCGAGTGGGTCTCGCGCACGTTGACGTTCAGACGCACGCTGTTGACCTGACCAAACGACACGCTCTGCAGGCCCTGGTTCAGCTGGCGAATACGGTTCTGCTCGCGCTGAATGGTCTTGCGGATAATGTTCGCGACGCTTCGGGAGCTGATCGCCAGCTTCTGTTCGCGGTTGGTCAGCTCTTCCGTCAGGCGGCTCAGTTCGATTTCCATCTGTTCGATGGCTTCAACCGGGTCGTCGGTGCGGATGATATCCTGGCGAATACGCTCGCGCAGGTGCTGATAAACGGCGACGAAGAACTGGATCTTACGTTCCGGACGTTTCGGGTCTTCCGACATGCGCAGCACATCGCGCAGGTGTTCGTTATCCGCGACGGCCAGACGCAGCGCACCCAGCGCCTTATCCGACATGGAGCGCAGATCGTCGGCGGAGAGATAGGCCAGCTCGCGGCGGTGCAGACGACGTTCAACGTTGTTGTCTTTCACCAGACGCATCACCGCACACCAGCCCGCTTTCGCACTCACCACCTGTTCGCGCATTTCGAGGTAATCACGTTCCAGCTTGCGCAGCTTACGGGTCAGGTTATCCATCTCTGCTTCGCAGAAGGTCAACGCTTTTTCCAGCTGATTGCGGCGCGCACGGTTGTTGCTCAACTGCGCGTGCAGTTCGTCGCGACGAATACGCGCGCGCTCTTCGGCACCCGCATCGGCGCGCACACCAATATCTTTCAGCTCTTTATACAGATCGTTGAGCAGCTCTTTTTTGGTGTCATAGGAGCTTTTCAGCGACGCCAGCACCTGGCTGTACTGACTGACCTGTGCGGCGTGAGTACGCAGCGCTTCACGGGCGCGGCTACGCTCGCTTTCCGCCTGCGCCAGACGTTCGCGCAGTTTTTCGTTCAGATCGCTGTTGCCGGAGAGCATCTCCGCCGAGTCAGAGTAGCCGAAGTGCGCACGACGCTGCACCACTTCCGTCAGGGCAAACGCCTGCTGACGCGCTTCGCGCTGCACCTGCTGTGACCAGGCATAATCTTCTTTCAGCTGTTCAAACTGCTCCGGGTCGTTCTGCAGAACAGCAACGATCGGCTCCAGTTTGGCCAGCTGGTTGCCGTGCTGCTGAATGAAGCGCGCGGCTTCCTGAGCTTCGTCCAGACGCTCCTGGATTTCTTCCACGCGGTCGGCCAGCGTCTCGTCAGCCAACAGGCTCAGACGTGGCAGCAGGCGGTTAAGCTGGGCCACGCCCTCTTTCGCCTGTTCGTACTGCGCCTGCTGCTGTTGGTTGTCGCTTTCGTGGCTGCTGAGCGCACGTTCCAGTTCATTGCGACGGGTGTTCAGTTTGCGGATTTCCGCTTCCGGATCGTCCTCAAACGCGACCGACAGGTGGCTGCCGATAAAGCGACTGAACGCCTGATGCAAACGCTGGGTTTTCTGTACGTCGAACGACAGGGTCGCAAAACGTTCGGACAGCCCTTCACGCTCGGCGTGCAGGCTCTCAATGCGGCTTTCTCGTGCAGCACGGCCAAACAGCGGTAGCGATGGGAAGCGGGAGTAACGCCACTGGCGGTCGGAGGTTTTTACCACCACCGCTTTTTCCAGCTCATCGACGTTGAACACGCTGTCATCGAAGGACTGCGGATCCCCTTCAATCAGATAGAGATCTTCCGGGCAATCATCCAACCCTTCCAGATACTCGGCGATCTGCGACAGATCCGGCACCACAATGGCGTGGCGAGACGGCCCGTACAGCGCAGAGAAGTACGGCGCATCATCAAGGCTGACATCATCATAGATTTCGGACAGCAGCACGCCGCCAAAACGTTCCGCCAGCGCATTCAGGCGCGGGTCTTCGGAACCGCCCGGCTGGCTAAGACGCTCAATTTCGTCATCCACCGCACGTTTACGCGCGCCAACTTCGTCACGTTCCACGATGGCTTCGCGTTCGCGTTCCAGCAGTTGTTGCAGGTATTCGGTCACATCCTGGCTGGACTCAAACTGCTCGCCGCTCTGTTCACACAGCTGGTTTAAGCTGTTTTGCGCTGCCAGCCAAACCGGCGCACGGTGCATCAGCGCGGAGATGCGCGATTGCAGCTGTTCTTGCTCCTGGCGCAGCGCCATGCGCTGTTCGCGGGCATCGGTTACGCAGTCGCTCAGCGCGGCAATACGCGCTTCCAGTTCGTGATGCAGCTTTTCGAGTTCGTCGATGCCGTACTGTTTGCCCTGGCGCTTACAGAAGTCAGCCAGCAGACGTTCAGCTTCCTGCTGCTCGCGCAGACGCTGTTCCAGTTCGTTCAGACGGCTGCGTAGCGGTTGCGCCTGCTCCGCCAGGTGGCGCTGGTTAACGCCGTCGCGCAGCAGTTCACGCGCCACTTCCCAGGCTTCATTACGTGCCAGCGGCCCGTTAATAGCTTCAACAATCTGGAAAGCCTGTTCAAACTGGCTGTGCGCGGTTTGTGAAACGCTCATTTTCTGTTCGAGCGTCAGCAGTTTTTCCGTTGCTTCCTGCTCTTTGGCCTGGAAAGTTTCCAGCCACTCATCTGCACTTTCCGGGGTTAAGTCCGGCAGATGACACAGGGCTTTTGCACGCTCCAGCGCTTGCAGCGCCTGCGTGTACTGAATGGCGCGGGTCTGCTGTACGTCCAGCGCCTGCTGGTAGTCAGCGAGCTGGCTTTTCAGCTCATCCACTTCCAGCTCGGCGGCTTCGGCGCGCGCTTCGTTCTCTTCCTGCTGCTCGGCAGCTTCGGCAACGACTTCGTTCTGTTCTTCCAGACGAATTTGCAGCTCGTCTAAATCCGCTTCGTAGCGTTCAATTTTTTCCTGCTGGCGCAGAGCGGTCTGCACCAGGTTCAGATGGTCGCTGGCGGCCTGGTGATCGGCTTCCAGATCCCCTTCTGCCCCGTTGTGCTCCTGTAGCTCACGGGCCATATCGACGTGCTTGTACTGCTCGGCCGCCAGCTGGGAGCGGGAGGTGAACAGTTCGCGGCGATATTCCAGCGCCTTATCGAGGTGTACACGACGTTCGTTGGCGTGGCGCATGTAGTCTGCTGCCACGTAGTCAGTCGCTTCAGAAATCAGGTGCTTAAACAGGTCGCGGTCAGATTGGGTAACGCGAATCGCTTCCAGCGTCATACGGTTTTCGCGCAGCGCCGCTTCCATATCCTGGAAGGCTTTACGTACACCGCTGTTTTCCGGCAGCAGGTAGTCACGCAGCGAGCGGGTAATGGCGCTGGAGATACCGCCGTACAGCGACGCTTCAATCAGACGGTAGAATTTACTACGGTCGGACGCAGAGCGCAGACGGCGTGCGACGATGCCCAGATCGAACATCAGCGCATGGTAGTCGGTAATCGAGTTGAACTGCTTGAACTGCACGCCTTCGATAGTATCGAGCTTGTCTTTCAGCTCCTGCAGGCTCAGCACGCGCGCCTGACGTTCGTTCATCGTTTCAGTCAGCAGCTGCGTCGGCTGGATGGAGGTCGGCAGACCCTGAATAGCAAACGGCTTGATATCGACCTTACGGTCACGCCCGGCAACCTGCTGCAGACGTACGCCTACGACCACGCGCTGGTGACGTGAGTTCATCACATCCAGCACGGAGTAACACACGCCAGCTTTCAGCTTACCGTGCAGGCCTTTATCGCGAGAACCGCTGGTGGCCCCGGCTTCCGTGGTGTTACGGAAGTGCAGCAGGGTTAAGTCTGGGATCAGCGCCGTGACGAAGGCTGCCATGGTGGTGGATTTACCGGCACCGTTACCGCCCGAGAGCGTGGTCACCAGTTCATCTAAATCGAAGGTACGGGCAAAGAACCCGTTCCAGTTAATCAGCGTTAGCGAACGAAATTTACCGCGATCGATCATTACTCTTCCTCCCCGCTATCCTGCTGATTGTCGTCGTTCTCGTCATTGAGCTGCAGATGGTTTTCGATAGCCATCGCTTCGCCATCGCGGATCATGCGCAGCTGCGCTTCCCGCGCGTCATCGCCGGAGCGAACGTCAGCACCGAAGCGGAACACCGATTCGGTAATGCGGAATTTACTGCTGTCGTGACCCATAAACCACACCATCCCAAGACGGCGCAGGCGGTTGAGCGAGGAACGCACTTTCTCCTGCAGCTTCTGACGGTCGAGGTCAGAACCCGTGGAGCGGTTGTTGACCAGCTTCAGCAGTTTGGCTTCGTCGGCCAATGCCAGCAGTTCGTCATACAGTTCCTGCTGGGTGAAGATACCTTCGTTCGCCAGACGCTCCGGGCTGAGGTAGAGGTAGCAAAGGATTTTGCCAACCATCATGTCCAGTTCGGATAAAACCGAGCGCGGAATCAGCGTGGTGGAACGCGGGCGCAGGTAGAAAAACCCTTCCGGCGCACGAATCAGCTCCACGTTGTAGCGAGCATAAAACTCTTCCAGATACTCCTGGAAATCCATCAAAAAGGCGTGGTTGTCCAGTTCATCCAGACCGATGTGACGACCAGCGCGCAGCGCGCTATCCAGCGCAGGGAAAAGGGGGTTGGCCAGGGCCTGTGCCAGTTTAACCGGCATCACTTGTTCAATATTTGTCGATGACATGCGCCTGTACCTTGGCTCCGTAATCATTAATCGACTGCCATTTAGCCGGCAGTCCGGTGAAATCGGCTTGCGCCACGCCCAAACGTACTGCCTGGTCTACCACGATCCTCGCCACGTCGAAATGACGCGCACGCGGGTACTGCACCAGGTACTCTTTCACCACCAGACCGAGGTCCAGCGGCAGCTGTTTGGTTCGATAAATAGCCAACTGTTCTTCAATTAGCGCGGCGAGCTGTTCGCGAATTTCGTTAAATTCTTCGTACTCTAAATCCGGCGGAAGTTCCCCGGTGACCTCTTCATCACGCAGCGTCATCTCTTCATCACGCATGTCCAGCAGACGGTCAGCGCTGGCGTAGGTGAGCGCCCACGGCGCGTCGAAGTAAGATTGCACCGACTGGCGCAGGCGCTGAGCAAAGACGCGGTTTTTATCCATGTCGATAGCGGTACGGATAAATTTATGCACGTGGCGGTCGTAGCCAATCCACAGGTCAATCGCCTGCTGGCCCCAGCTCACGATGCGGTCAAGCTTGCTTTGCAGATCGAACACCAGCCGATCGACGAAGTGCAGGTCGTTATGACTCAGCGTCGCATCCTGAATGCGCAGCAGGTTAGCCTGCAGCTTATCGCCCGCGGCATCCAGCGTATCCTGCAGTTCACGCAGGGTGCCGGACGTTTCAGAGAGCAGCAGTTCACAGCTGGAGATTGCCGCGCGCCAGTCTTTATTCAGCAACTGCGCGATGTCATCTTTCACCGACTGCTGCTGTTCGTCCATGATGCGCTGCGTCAGATCGATACTGTCAAAAATCTCCGCCACCGAGTACTTCAGCGGCGCGTAAACGTTACGGTGCCAGTGGAATTCATCGCCGCCCTCGTCGGCAGAATCCGCCGCGCGCTTCAATTCGCTGGCGACAATCGACAACTGCATGGAGAGGCGCAGGGTAGAGAATTCACGCTGGCGAATATAGTAGTCGGTAATGCCAATCCCCAGCGGGGTCAGACGATAGATGGCGTTCCCTTCCGTGATTTCGCTGGTAAAGCGGTTCAGCAGACGTTGGCGAACCAGGTCGTTAATCGCGTTATTGGCGCGAGTGCCGATGGTTTCACTGGTTTGCTCAAACGCATCACTGACGTGACGGAACGCATCCACCAGCTCGCCTTCCGTCATTTCACCTTCCAGTCGCTCACCGTTCAGCGTTGCAATAGCCAGCAAAAATGAGAGCCTATCGACAGGTAGCGAAATGGCGAAATCATTTTTCCTGGCCCAGGCAACCAGTTCGGGGACTGTCTGGGAAAATTCACTCATCGTTTATCCTTGTTTCTGTCTGCGGCTTCAGCGCGGTGACATGAATATAGCGCCCCAGGCTAATATAGGGTTCCTGGCGGCAATAGCGCGTTTCAAGCTCCAGCAAAATGTCAAAGCTGTTCTTTTGCATCTGCTTATCGCGCAGGTAATCATGAAACACCCGCACGCCGGTTTTCCCGTTAATGTGCCAGCCCATCTCTTCCAGCCAGCCATAGACCAGCTGCGGGTCGCGCGGGTAGTTCGGCGACAGCGTGCGTCTTTTCTTTTTCGGCATGCCCAACGCCACATAATCGAAGTTGCCGACCACCATGTTACGCATCAACAGACCGTTTGCATTGTAGAACATTAATGATAATGCGCCGCCCGGACGCAGCACCGACCACAGCGTTTTGAGCACGTCCTGCGGTTCGGCCACCCACTCCAGCACAGCGTGAAACAATATCAGATCAACCGGGCTTTCCAAATGCTCCGCCACGTCCTGGACCGCGCATTGTACGAAATGCATGTTGTGGCTCACACCTTTCTCGCTGGCGGCCTGAGTTGCCCGTTCGATCATTTCAGCGGAAAGATCGCACAGCGTTACATGGTGCCCGCGCTCCGCCATTTTGATGGCCGTCTGGCCTTCGCCGCCGCCGGCATCCAGGATACGCAGCGGCTGCGGCCCCATTCTCGCCAGCAGGGCGTCAAGATCTTGCCACAGAATAGCCTGGCGCAGCTGTCCCTTCGTGGTGCCGTATATATTGCGGGAAAACTTATCCGCAATGTCATCGAAATTGCGATCCTTCACAGGACATCCTCACATCGCCAGTGGCAAAGGGGCTATTTTGTCACACCCACGGCGATAATGAAGCTATCTGGTGTAATATCGCTGCATTCATACAGTCGGATGGTTAAAAAAGGTACGGTATCGGATGCTTTTTACGCTGAAAAAGTATATCGGCGGCATGATGCTGCCGCTGCCCCTGCTTCTATTGTTGATAGGTTTGGGAATAATCCTGGTCTGGTTCACCCGCTTTCAAAAATTGGGTAAAGCCGGGATTACCCTGGGATGGTTAGCGCTATTGCTGCTCAGTCTACAGCCCGTAGCCGATGGGCTACTTAAGCCGATTGAGGATAAATATCCCACCTGGCACGGCCAACAGCCGGTGCAGTATGTGGTTGTGCTCGGCGGTGGCTACACCTGGAATCCAGAATGGGCACCAAGCTCGAACCTGATTAATAACAGCCTACCGCGGCTGACGGAAGGCATGCGCCTGTGGCAGGCTAATCCGGGTTCGAAAATGATCTTTACCGGTGCACGGGCCAAAACCAATACGGTGAGTACCGCAGAGGCAGGAGCGCGAGTGGCTGAAAGTCTGGGCGTGCCGCGCAGTGAGATTATCGTGCTGGATACGCCGAAAGATACCGAAGAAGAAGCTAGCGCCGTGAAGGCCGCGATCGGCGACGCCCCCTTCCTGCTGGTCACCTCCGCCTCGCATCTGCCGCGCGCGATGATCTTCTTCCAGCACGCCGGGTTACACCCGTTGCCTGCCCCGGCCAATCAACTAGCCATTACGTCGCCACTCAACCCATGGGAGCGCGCGATCCCTTCCCCGGTCTGGCTGATGCACAGCGACCGGGTCGGATATGAAACGCTGGGGAGAATCTGGCAGTGGCTGAAAGGGGATTCAGGCGAGCCAGGGGCGCAGTGACGTTGCAGCAAGGTCAAAGTTGGCGCGATTGAATTTGCCGGTATTGACCAACTTCTCAACTTCATCCCATAGCAGATAGAGCCAGCGCCGCCAGAGAAACGCTTCCGCCACCGGCGCGCGCTGGAGATAGTGCCAGAGCAGCTGTTCCGCCTGCCCGCTTTCGTGCAGACGGAACAGTTCATACTCCCGCGGTGCCCAGAGAATCGCCCCCGGCCCCACCATCGCCAGCAGTTGGTCGCTACGTGAGTCTTTTAGCATGCTGCGCAGGGTCAGATGCCCGTGCACCAGCACGCAGTTATCGCTAAAACCCTCAAACAGCGCGTCCAGACACTCGCGAGTACGGAACAGTAGCCGTTTATCCTGCATGGTCAGGCCGGTATTCTGGTAGAGATTGAGCGTCCCCCACAGCACCTCAATGCGCTGGCGATACCAGTGCGGCCAGCTATTTTCCTGCGTGCCGTCAACAAAGCCCACGCTGCCCGAACTGTCTACCCGATGCCACGCCAGCAGCGCTTCAACGATTTGATCTTTCAACGCTTCCCAACGCTGTGGGTTGCGGGTTGGCGCCTCCACCGGCACGCCGCGCAGGCGCTCAAGCAGCAGCACGTCCGGCCCCGGATGCTCTTCATGAGTCATCACCCCGTACACCACCGGCATGCGTACGGTACCGCTGCGTGCCAGCATGGAGATTTTCCACGCCAGTTGACGCGCCACGCCCGGCGATAAAAAGCTCCGCGCCACCAGCGGCATCGGATTTCCTTCGGCATCATAAAGCGACCACAGCGCGGTATCCGTCTGCTCGTTGATACATTCCACGCGGCTGAGCGATTCGCCCAGCAGGTGGCTCAGTTCTGCACGTAGCTGTTCCATGTCGATTACCCCTATAAAAGCCATTGCTTTCATAATGAGCATATGAAAAGTGAATTTCACCAGACAAGATCAAAATTGCAACAGAAAGTCAGGAAATACTCAGGCGAGAATAGCCCCCCGCGATGGAGGGGCGGGAGGATTACTTCAGCTCGGCGCGAACGCGCTCCAGGTCTTCTGGCGTATCAACACCCGTTCCCGGTACTTCTTTCGCCACGGCAACGTGAATTTTTTCGCCGTACCACAGCACGCGCAGCTGTTCGAGCATCTCAATGTGCTCCAGCGGGCTCGGTGCCCAGTTCACGTAGCGGCGAATAAACCCGGCGCGGTAGCCGTAGATACCAATATGGCGCAGCAGCGTGTCGCCAATTTCCTCACGGCTTTTGGCAAAACGATCGCGATCCCATGGAATGGTGGCGCGGGAGAAGTAAAGCGCATAGCCGTCCTTGTCCATCACCACCTTCACCGCATTCGGGTTGAAGGCTTCTTCGGCGTCATGAATCGGTACCGCCAGGGTTGCCATGCCGGAATGGCTGGCCGCCAGATTTTCCGCCACCTGACGGATAATCACCGCTGGGATCATCGGTTCGTCGCCCTGGACGTTAACGATAACGGTGTCATCGCTGAAGCCGCATTTCTCGACCACTTCCGCCAAACGTTCGGTTCCGGACTGATGATCGGCACGGGTCATGCAGACTTCACCGCCCGCCGCTTCCACGGCTTTTGCCACTTCGGCATGATCGGTCGCCACGATGATGCGATCGGCCCCAGATTCGCGTGCGCGTTCCAGTACGTGCACAATCATCGGCTTACCGTTGATATCCTGTAACGGTTTACCCGGCAGGCGCGTAGAGGCGAAACGAGCCGGAATAATCACGACAAAGCTCATGGGCGATTCTCTTCAGCAGCTAAAGCGCGGGCTTCGTTTTCCAGCAACACGGGGATACCGTCACGCAGGGGAAACGCCAGATTATCAAGTTTGCAAATCAGTTCTTGCTTGTCCTGGCTATAGTAGAGTTTGCCGTTGCAAACCGGGCAGGCAATAATTTCAAGTAGACGGTGATCCATGGTTCCTCCTGATGGGCCGTATCGAAAACCAGTGCAGCATATCATAGAGCGCTACCGGCCTGCGTCAATCTCCCAACCGTGTCGTTGTTCATTAAAGAGTTTTTCGGCAACCGTACCGAGCGTCACCCGCGTCGCCCCCTGCCAGCGCGCAAAATCGTTAATCGCCAGCCTCAGTCCCTTTTCAAGCTGCTGACTAACGCGTACGCCCGCTTCCAGGTACAGGGCAAAAATCTCCAGCACACCGTCAGCACGATGCATTTTGCTGTCCATGCGCCCGACGATCTCCCCGCGATGCAGCAACGGCAACACAAAATAGCCGTACTGGCGTTTCGGTGCCGGCGTGTAGCACTCAAGACGGTAGGAGAAATTGAAGAACTGCTCTGCGCGTTTGCGATCCCATACCACGGGATCAAATGGTGAAAGCACCGCGCTGTGCGTGGCATTGAGCTTACCTTCGAGCGCTCGCGTCAACTCAGGCAACAAACTATGGTGAAGCCACATCTCGCCAAGCTGGTCGACGTTGACCGGAATCACCAGCTGCCGTTCCTGCCACCCGGCCAGCAGTGCGGCTAAGTCTGGTCGACGCAGGCGATAATAGTCCGCCAGCCATTCGGGGCGAAAAATGCCCAGGCTACGGGCGCTGTTTTCAAGCATCACGGCTTCAGCCTGCGGTTGCGGCAGCGCCTGTTTTTTATCATCCCAATGTGGCATAACCCGTTCGGTCAGGTCGTAGACGCGCTGGAAGTTACGCCGCGCAATAACCATCACCTCCCCGGCGGTAAACAGCCCTTCGAGATGGCGCTTGTGCGGTTTCCATTCCCACCATCCGCTCTGCCCTTTACGCGGATGGGTAAAATCGGCCGAGCGAACCGGACCGTTTTCAGCAATATGGGATTTCAGGGCGGCGATGTCATCGGCATGTTCGTCCATCCAGCTTTGATGATACTTCCACCCCATATTATGCGGTGACAGCATACGGTGACGAACCAGCGGGAAGTCGCTACGTGGCAGGAAGCAGGCTTCGTGCGCCCAGTACTCCATCAGCTCGCCGCGAGACAGTGCGTCATCAAGCCAGGCCGATGGGTAAGCACCAAGGCGGCTGAACAGCACCAAATAAGGACTGCGCGCCACCACGTTGATGGTGTCTATCTGCAACAGGGACATTTGTCGGATGGCAGGAAGAATATCGCCCGCTTTAGGCTGACGGCGCGGGCGGGTTAGCAGCCCCTGCGCCGCAAGGTGAAGATGGCGCGCGGCACGAAGGCTAAGGTGAATTTCAGACATGCGGGCTCCCAGACGATCGCCCGCCGCCGTTTAGCGTCGAGCGAGGGTAATCAGTTCCTGAAGCAGCGTCTGCGCGCGGTCGCCGGAAAGTACGGCATCGACCGGCAGATACCACCAGTTTTCCTGTGCAAAGTGACGGCATTTGACCGCGTCTTTTTCCGTCATAATAAGCGTTTGTCCCGGCTCAACCAGCGCCTGAACATCTGCTTCGGTTAGCGCCTGGTGATCCGCTAACGCAACCGTACTGACCGGATTCACACCACAGGCGTTCAGCGTGGCAAAAAAGCGTGGAGGGTGGCCGATACCGGCCATCGCCACCGCATTTTGCAGATTCGACACGGGCTGGCGTTCGCCGGTCAGCAGATTAATGGCATCACCGGGCTGCAGCGTCATCGGAATTTCACCCGACTGCGCGTTGCCGCCGTTGACGATACGGGCATCTACCGTTTCCAGTCTTGACGCCCGCTCGCGCATCGGACCTGCGGGCAGCCACCAGCCATTACCAAAGCGACGCACGCCGTCGATAACCACAATCTCTTTATCACGAGCCAGCCGATAGTGTTGCAGACCATCATCGGTGACAATCAGTTGCAGGTCATGAGCCGCCAGCAGCGCTTTCACCGCATCGACTCTTACCGGAGAGACCGCCACGGGCGCGCCGGTGCGCTGGAAAATCAGCACGGGTTCATCACCCGCCTGCGCCGTGGTGGTTTCAGCGGTTAATAGCAGCGGATAATGCTCCGCTTTACCGCCGTAGCCACGCGACACCACGCCAACGCGAATGCCCTGACGCTGAAGTTGCTCCACCAGCCAGATAACCACCGGCGTTTTACCGTTGCCGCCCGCCGTGAGGTTCCCCACCACAACCACCGGGCACGGCGCACGCCAGGATTTCTTAATGCCTAGCTGGTAGCACAGGCGAATGATGCCGCTCACCAGGCCATATAGCCAGGAGAGCGGCAGCAGTAAACGCCAAAGCGGCGATTCGCCCGACCAGATTTTCGCTATCATTCGCCAAACTGCATTTTGTGCAGTTGCGCGTAGACGCCACGATGTGCCAACAGGTCTGTATGGCTTCCGCGTTCCACGATCTGACCATCTTCAACCACGATAATCTCGTCGGCTTGCTCAATGGTCGACAGGCGGTGGGCGATAACCAGCGACGTGCGGTTTTTCTGCAGTTCGTCGAGGGCCGCCTGAATTGCACGTTCGGATTCGGTATCCAGCGCCGAGGTTGCTTCATCGAGGATCAGGATAGGGCTATTGCGCAACAGCGCGCGCGCAATGGCGATACGCTGGCGCTGGCCGCCGGAAAGCAGCACGCCGTTTTCGCCAATAATCGTATCCAGACCGTTATCCATCTTATTGATAAAGTCCATCGCATAGGCCATACGAGCGGCTTCTTCAATCTGCTCACGGCTGAACTCGTCGGTTCGAGCGTAGGCAATATTGTTCGCCACCGTATCATTGAACAGGTGCACGTTCTGCGATACCAGCGCAACCTGATTACGCAACGAAGTCAGCTTGTATTCACGCAGGTCGTGACCATCGAGCAGGATTTCACCTTCATCAATGTCGTAGAAACGGGTCAACAGGCTGGCAATGGTCGATTTACCCGAACCTGAACGCCCTACCAGAGCGACCGTTTTTCCTTCCGGAATAGCCAGATTGATATTTTTCAACGCCGGAGTTTCACGACCAGGATAGGTGAAAGTCACATTGCGGAATTCAACGTTGCCTTTCGCACGTTCAACGTCCAGCTTGCCTTCGTCTTTTTCCTGCTCGCTATCAAGGATAGAGAACAGCGTCTGACAGGCCGCCATCCCACGCTGGAACTGCGCGTTGACGTTGGTTAACGACTTCAGCGGACGCATCAGCGCAATCATGGAAGAGAAGACCACGGTGATGGTACCGGCCGTCAGGGTTTCCATCACGCTAGGGAAGCTCGCCGCGTACAGTACGAACGCCAGCGCCAGCGAAGCAATCAACTGAATAATCGGGTCAGAGATAGAGGATGCTGAGACCAGCTTCATGCCCTGCAAACGCATTTTGTTGCTGACCTTATCAAAGCGGTTGGTTTCCACTTGCTGACCGCCGAACATCAGCACTTCTTTATGCCCTTTCAGCATCTGTTCAGCGCTGGTGGTCACCTGCCCCATCGTGTTCTGCATGTTTTTGCTGATGCTACGGAAACGCTTAGAGACAACGCGAATAGCGATCGAAACAATAGGTGCCAGAACGATAAGAATAATCGACAGCTGCCAGCTGTAATAAAACATCATAATGAACAGGCCAATAATCGATGCCCCTTCACGCACTACGGTAATCAGCGCGTTCGATGAAGAGGAAGCCACCTGCTCAGAATCATAGGTAATACGCGACAGCAGGGTACCGGTCGACTGTTTATCGAAGAAAGAGACCGGCATTCCCATCATATGACCGAATAACCGGCGACGCATAGTCATCACGACCTTGCCGGAAACCCAGGAGATACAGTAACTCGAGATGTAGCTTGTGATACCGCGCAGGATCATCAAACCAACAACGACCAGCGGCATCCACAGCAGCACCGAGCGATCCGTTTTACCAAAACCATCATCCAGTAACGGTTTAAGAAGCGATAGCATGAAGGTATCGCTGGCTGCGTTAAGGATTAACGCAACGCCCGCCACGAATAGCCCTGCTTTGTACGGCGCAATAGTCGGCCAGAGTCGGCGGAAGGTCTGCCACGTGGAGAGATCTTTGTCGTTCTGCATTCAAAAAACCAGCTTGTGTTGAAATAGCCGCATATTCTACCCGTTATCGCGAGTCTCGCCAAACCACTGATGATACCAACGAGGTAAAAGTTGATCTCGTAAGCCTTCAATACGCCAGCCATTCGCACTGAATGTCACGGTTATCTGCCCCTGATGCGGGGTATCAAACCAGGCATACTGACGCTGGAGATAGCGAGCCCTCACTTTTGCAGAAGGCAGTCGCCACGCGTTATAGCGGGATGCGGAAGCCAGAGCGGCAGCGCCGCCCACCCGTTGAATCAGTGCCATACCCGAGGAGGTCGAGCTGCCATGATGTGGAACCTGAATAATTGTAGACGCAAAAGACTGCCAGAAACGGCTAATCATGGCCATTTCTGCCGATAATTCAATATCTCCCGTCAGCAGAATGCTGTTCTTCCCATCATCTACCCTAACCACACACGACCCGTTGTTACCTTTTGAGGACTGCCCCGGCAGCGGCCAGAGCGCCTGAAAGGTGAGTCCCTGCCACTGCCAACGTTCGCCGCGAGCGCAGAGTTGATGACCCGCCCACCCCAACGGACTTTTGATCCACGCCTGCGGCCAGGCTTTTTGCAGCGACAACAATCCGCCTCGGTGATCCAGATGATCGTGGCTGAGAATGATTCCCTGCGGTGTGAGTTGATGCCAGCGTAGCCAGGGAATAATCAACTGCTCACCGCTATCGCCCTCCGGCCATGCCAGGCCAGTATCATAGAGTAAGGCTTTATCCCCCCGAGAAATAACCATCGCCAGCCCTTGTCCTACGTCCAGCATGATGACCTGCCAGCGATCTGGCGGCGTTTTTCGCCAGATGGGAAAAGAGAGCAGCACGCACAGTGAGAGTACTAAAGCGGGATACCGAAGCCAGCCGTGTAGCCGCCACAATGCTAATGCCATCCACGGCAGCAGAGAAACACCTAACCATGCGCTTCCGATATTCCACCACCCCGCAGGCAGCAAGCGCAGATAGCCAAACACCGCCGACATGACTCCATTGCCAGCGTGCCATGCTGCCATTTCCACCATTATTGGCCCGCACAGGTGCATCAGCATGGCAAACAGAATCAGCGGGACCGCCACAAACGTCACCACCGGAACCGCAATCAGGTTTGCAAAAAGCGACGTCGTGCTGACGCCATGAAATAGCAGGATCTGCAGCGGAGCTAACAGCAACATAAGCCCCAGTTGCAGATGGATAAGACCCACCAGCGGACGCAGCATGTGGGGATAGCCTTCCGTTGGCAGCGGGGCCCACTGGTACCAGAAGATGAGCGTGGCGACGGCAAATGCCGACAGCCATAGGCTATCGGAAAGCACCGCAAGCGGGTCGATAAACACAATTGCCGCCAGACAGCAAAGCCACACCTCCCACCCCGTCCAGCGTCGACCACTCAGGCGTAAGGCGCACCAGATCAGCGCCGCCACAACGGTTCGTAGCGCTGGAGGCTGCATTCCGGTCAGCCACGCATAGGCAAACCCGCTCGCCAGCGAGATGATTAACGGCAATCGCCAGTTGATAAGCCAGCCGGGCAGGAAAAACTGGATGCCGCGGATGAGCAGCCAGCCAAGCGATGCGCCCAGCGCGATATGCAGCCCGGAAATCGCCATAAGGTGTGATGTTCCGGTCTCCTGCATGAGCGTTTTGATCTCCAGCGATACCGACAGCCGCTCGCCCATACCCAGCGCTAGCATCACCTCCCGCCAACGAAAACCATCCAGCGTCGTTTGCAGCGACGCAAGGTACCGAGCGCGCAGGCTACAGCGGTTATCCAGTATCTGCGCCGTCACCATACGGCCGGTTAACGGGCGGTGTTGCGATAAGGCGTAGCGCTGGGCGTCAAATCCACCGTCGTTAAGCTGCCCATGCACCGCCCGGGCGCGAATCGTCATGCGCCAGCGCTGCCCCACGCAGGGCTGTTGCGGCAAATAGTTGCCATACAGTGTAATCAGAGGGCCGGGAAACAGGCGTTTCCCGTCCAGGTGCGTTATCTTTCCCTGATGCGTTGTTTGCCCATCGCTCTGCGTCAGGACAATCTCAACCTGACGGTTTTTTCCTGGGATAACCTCAGCGGGCCATTGCACCTGCCATGCCGACAGCACCCCCCAACAAAATATCAGGCCGGTGATGCTTGCAGATTTTCCTGACGGTACACACAGGCCTAATGCTATCAACGCCGCGATAGCGAAATAGACGACACTAAGTGAGGGTAAATCTGGCAGTATGGTCAGCGGTAAAATGCCAGCTAACGTGCAGCAAGCAAGCCCAGGTAAACGCATCAACACCTCCTTGTTTCCTGGAGTGTCGCGCGTGCAGATAGTCCTGTCTTGCCGCAATTATTCCCATTGCGAAGCGGATTCCGAAGAAGATTCGGGACGTGCAGAAATAACAATGAAAATGCGGGATGGGTTCCAGATAGCAGCCCAGGGCCGAACCGCAGACATGAAAAAAGCACCCGTAGGTGCTTTTCTCTCAACCAAGTTTATCGCCAGACGGCGGAAGAAACTCAATCGTAAATATTGGCGCGATCGCGCAGTTCTTTACCCGGCTTAAAGTGCGGCACGTACTTGCCTTCCAGTTCCACTTTGTCGCCAGTCTTCGGGTTACGCCCGGTACGTGGTGCTCTGTAGTGCAGAGAGAAGCTGCCGAAACCGCGGATTTCAATGCGCTCACCCTGTGCCAGGGTAGAAGCCATATGCTCCAGCATCTCTTTCACCGCATCTTCCACTGCCTTAGCAGGGATATGGGATTGCTGGCTGGCAAGTCTTTCAATCAATTCTGACTTGGTCATGATTCCTCCGGTTTCCTTTCAAGGAAAATTAGCTAACAGCTTATTAAACAAGGGCGGCCGTAGCCGCCCTTTGTGCTAGATTACAGGCTGAAACCTGCAATCTGTCAAGTAAACTCATCACATTTCAGGTTGTTAAACCCGAATGCGTAAGATTACTCGCCTTTAGCTGCTTTGAATGCTTCAGCCATTGCGTTGGAGAAATTGCCTTCTTCCTGTTTGTTGTTAACAGTAGCGATTGCATCTTTCTCGTCAGCTTCGTCTTTAGCACGTACGGACAGGCTAATTGCGCGGTTTTTACGATCAACACCGGTGAATTTAGCTTCAACGTCGTCGCCAACGCTCAGAACCAGAGTTGCATCTTCAACGCGGTCACGGGATGCTTCAGAAGCACGCAGGTAACCTTCAACGCCGTCGGCCAGTTCTACGGTTGCGCCTTTAGCGTCAACTGCAGTGACTTTACCGTTAACGATAGCGCCTTTCTTGTTCAGAGCAACCCAGTTGTTGAACGGATCTTCTGCGAGCTGTTTAACGCCCAGGGAGATACGTTCACGTTCTGCGTCAACCTGCAGAACAACTGCAGCGATTTCGTCGCCTTTTTTGTATTCACGAACTGCTTCTTCGCCTGCAACGTTCCAGGAGATGTCAGACAGGTGAACCAGGCCGTCGATGCCGCCGTCCAGGCCGATGAAGATACCGAAATCAGTGATAGACTTGATTTTACCTTCAACACGGTCGCCCTTGTTGTGGGTTTCCGCGAACTGCTGCCATGGGTTGTTTTTGCACTGCTTCAGACCCAGGGAGATACGACGACGTTCTTCGTCGATATCCAGAACCATAACTTCCACTACGTCACCAACGTTAACAACTTTGGATGGGTGGATGTTTTTGTTGGTCCAATCCATTTCGGAAACGTGAACCAGGCCTTCAACGCCTTCTTCGATTTCAACGAAGCAGCCGTAGTCGGTCAGGTTGGTCACGCGACCAGTCAGTTTGGTACCTTCTGGATAACGCTTAGCGATAGCTACCCATGGATCTTCGCCCAGCTGTTTCAGGCCCAGAGAAACACGAGTACGCTCGCGGTCGAACTTCAGCACTTTAACAGTGATTTCGTCGCCAACGTTTACGATTTCGCTTGGGTGCTTAACGCGTTTCCAAGCCATATCGGTGATGTGCAGCAGGCCGTCAACGCCGCCCAGATCAACGAATGCACCGTAGTCAGTGAGGTTCTTAACGATACCTTTAACTTCCATGCCTTCCTGCAGGTTTTCCAGCAGCTGATCGCGCTCTGCGCTGTTTTCGGATTCGATAACGGCACGACGAGAAACAACAACGTTGTTACGCTTCTGGTCCAGCTTGATTACTTTGAACTCAAGCTCTTTGCCTTCCAGGTGCAGAGTATCACGCACTGGACGAACGTCTACCAGGGAACCTGGCAGGAACGCACGAATACCGTTCAGCTCAACAGTGAAGCCACCTTTAACTTTGCCGTTGATAACACCAACTACAGTTTCAGCTTCTTCGTAAGCTTTTTCCAGCGTGATCCAAGCTTCGTGACGTTTAGCTTTCTCACGGGACAGCAGGGTTTCACCGAAGCCGTCTTCTACTGCATCCAGAGCAACGTCAACTTCGTCACCAACCTGGATTTCCAGCTCGCCCTGGGCGTTTTTGAACTGCTCTGCCGGAATGGCAGACTCAGATTTCAGACCGGCGTCAACCAGTACGATATCTTTGTCGATAGCAACAACAACACCACGAACGATGGAACCCGGGCGGGTTTCGATTTCTTTTAAGGATTCTTCAAACAGTTGAGCAAAAGATTCAGTCATGTTTAATCTTCAGGTTAATATTAACGTCCACCTGACACCATGTCGGATGGGGTTGTTTCACATACCCGCTGTCAATCCATTGCAACGGGGGTACTGCAAATTCGGTCGCGTTTTACGCGAGTGCCAGTTTCTGGCGCGCATAGTCTAACGCTTTTTCAATTACTTGCTCAATGCTTAAGGTGGTGGAATCCAACACTAAAGCATCGGCGGCAGGAACCAGTGGCGCAACAGCACGATTGCGATCGCGGTCGTCACGCTCCTTTATCTCTGCCAAAAGGCGCTCAAAGTTAACACTAAAGCCCTTTTCCTGCAACTGTAGCATGCGGCGGTGCGCACGTTCTTCCGATGAGGCATCAAGGAAAATTTTCACCGGCGCATCCGGGAACACCACGGTGCCCATATCACGACCATCGGCAATCAGCCCAGGAGCTTCGCGGAAGCCGCGCTGACGGCGCAAAAGTGCTTCGCGCACGCGTGGGAATGCCGCCACCTGGGATGCCGCATTGGCCACTTCCTGAGTGCGAATTTCACCGCTGACGTCTTCGCCTTCCAGAATAACTTCCAGCGTGCCGTCCGTAGAGACGAAGCGTACGTCCAGATGCACGGCCAGCGGCACTAACGCGTCTTCTGATGCCACATCCACATGGTGGTGCAGCGCGGCTAAAGCCAGCACACGATAGATGGCACCTGAGTCCAGCAAATGCCATTGCAATGCTTCTGCCATTGCTTTGCACAGCGTGCCTTTACCCGCGCCGCTTGGGCCGTCAATGGTAATTACCGGGGCAATTGCCGTCATCTCTTTCTCCTTAATAAAAGGCATATACAACGTAAACGCCGCGCATTATACGCATCTCTGGGCCAGACGGTTACCTTTGTCTGCGAATTCCAGAATTAGCCCCATGAAGTACAGGAGAATAGATAAGTATAGAGGGCTGGCGTCGAGGGAGGTTTAAAACTGACACGGATTTACTTTTCGTCCTCAGAGATGAACGAAAACGCCGGCATTTCACCGGCGTTTATACAGACAAAACTGACTATCACGCTAACGTACTGATACGCGCCAGCTGTTCGAAATAGTCCGGGAAAGTTTTCGCCGTGCATTTCGGGTCAAGAATGGTGACCGGCGTATCCGACAGCGCCACCAGCGAGAAGCACATCGCCATACGGTGATCGTTGTAGGTGCCAATCTCGGCAAAATTCAGCGCTGCCGGTGGCGTAACGCGAATGTAGTCTTCGCCCTCTTCCACTTCCGCGCCCACTTTACGCAGTTCGGTCGCCATCGCGAACAGGCGGTCAGTCTCTTTTACGCGCCAGTTGTAGATATTGCGCAGCGTGGTTGTGCCTTTCGCAAACAGCGCTGCCGTCGCGATAGTCATCGCCGCATCAGGAATATGGTTCATGTCCATATCGATAGCGTTCAACTCGCCGCGGGTACAGGCAATAAAGTCGTCGCCCCAGGTAATGGTTGCGCCCATTTTTTCCAGCACGTCAGCAAAGCGAATATCACCCTGCACGCTATAGCGGCCAATCCCCGTCACCTTGACGGTGCCGCCTTTAATGGCGCCAGCGGCAAGGAAATAGGAAGCGGACGAAGCATCGCCCTCAACCAGATACTGGCCCGGAGAGACGTACTGCTGGCCACCACGCACGATAAAGCGCTGGTAGTTCTGGTTTTCCACTTCAACACCAAACGTTTTCATCAAGTGCAGTGTGATGTCGATATACGGTTTGGATACCAGGTCACCTTTAATGGTGATGGTCGTATCCTGTGGCGCCAGCGGTGCTGTCATCAGCAGCGCGGTCAGGAACTGGCTGGAGACGCTGCCATCGACCTCGACGCTCCCGCCGTTAAAACCGCCCTTCAGGCGCAGCGGTGGATAGTTTTCCTGCTCCAGATATTCAATCTGCGCGCCGCCCTGACGCAGAGCGTCGACCAGGTGACCAATCGGGCGCTCTTTCATGCGCGGTTCGCCGGTCAGGACGATATTATTGGTGCCAAGGCACAGCGCTGCCGCCAGCGGACGCATTGCGGTACCGGCGTTGCCCAGGAACAGTTCCAGCTCGCTCGAGGCCTGTAACGGGCCTGCATTACCGGTCACTTCACAGCGGGTGCGGTCATCAGACAGGGTGTATTGAATTCCCAGCGCCTTCAACGCGTTCAGCATGTGGCGGACATCATCGCTGTCCAGCAGGTTAGTCAGAACGGTCGTGCCGCGCGCTAAAGCCGCCAGCAGCAAAGCGCGGTTAGACACGCTTTTAGAACCAGGCAGGTTAATCGTGCCATCGACGCGCGCGATAGGTTGTAACGTCAGGGATTCCATGAAACTCAACTCTCAAAAACAGAAGTAAAAACCCCACGGGCAGACCGTGGGGATGAATAAAAAAAGCCAGATTAACCGTGACGACGCTCGAAATCCTGCATGAATTCCGTCAGCGTCTGTACGCCTGCCAGCGGCATGGCGTTGTAGATAGAAGCACGCATCCCGCCTACCACGCGGTGGCCTTTCAGCGCATGCAGACCCGCCGCAAAGGACTCTTCGAGGAACAGTTTGTCCAGCGCGCTGTCCGCCAGCTGGAACGGCACGTTCATACGTGAACGGTTGGCGCTTGCCACGTCGTTACGATAGAAATCGCTGCCATCAATGATGTTATACAGAAGATCGGCCTTCTGCTGATTAATGCGGTCCATTGCGGCAACACCGCCCTGCTCCTTCAGCCATTTGAAGACCAGACCAGCCAGATACCAGGCGAAGGTCGGCGGCGTGTTGAACATGGAATCATTATCGTTCAGCACGGTGTAGTCGAGAATAGATGGGCAGGCAACGTGTGCTTTACCCAGCAGGTCTTCACGCACGATAACCAGCGTTAAGCCTGCCGGGCCGATGTTTTTCTGCGCACCAGCGTAGATAACGCCGTAGCGGCTCACGTCGATTGGGCGCGAAAGAATGGTTGAGGAGAAGTCGGCGGCGACAATCACGTCTTTACCAAAGTCTGGCGTCTCTTCAATGGCAATACCATCGATGGTTTCGTTCGGGCAGTAGTGCAGATAAGCCGCATTGTCAGAGAGCTGCCAGTCGCGCATCGGTTTCACCGCGCGCTTGCCGTCAACGGTCACTTTGGCGTCGATGACGTTCGGGGTGCAATATTTTTTCGCTTCTTTAACCGCACTTGCCGCCCAGTAGCCTGCGTCAACGTAGTCCGCCGTGGTTTTGTCGCCGAGAATGTTCAGCGGTACGCCCGCGAACTGACCGCGACCGCCGCCGTGGCAGAACAGCACTTTGTAGTTGGAAGGGATGTTAAGCAGGTCGCGGAAATCTTTTTCTGCTTCCTCTGCCACGTGGATAAACTCTTTACCGCGGTGGCTAACTTCCATTACCGACGTGCCTAATCCGTTCCAGTCGCAAAGTTCTTTTTGCGCCAGTTTAAGGACATCTGCCGGAAGCATTGCCGGACCTGAACTGAAATTAAAAACCTGAGCCATAACCCTCACCACATTGCAATGTTGTCTGACCGCATGCCTCGCGCGTCATCAAACGCGCGGGCATAAGTTATTCCTGTGGCTATTGGTTTTATCATTCAGTGACACAGCCCGCAACGGATAATCCCGCACAGGGCAAAAATGCGTAGAAAATCACACAACAGAATCTATCGGCTTGACGAAACAAAATGGTCTATTTCGCTATTTGTATTTGCTGGATGAAGTTTCTACGCAAAATCATTCAAGTTGCATCACAAAACGCTAGAGCGTTTTGAACAGCGCTCGCGCTGGCCCCGAAGGGGCGAGGCTGCAAGCCGAGTAACGCGGCAAGGGAGTGAATCCCCAGGAGCGTACATAAGTACGTGACTGGGGTAAACGAGCGCAGCCAACGCAGAGACAACTTGAAGGATGAAGCGTATAGCGATTGTCATGCAAACCCCGTATCATTGCGCGCTTTCCGTACGACAAAAGAGATTGCTATGACGCAAACCTATATTCCCGGCAAAGATGCCGCTCTGGAAGATTCCATCGCTCGCTTCCAGCAAAAGCTGCTCGACCTGGGCTTCGATATTGAAGAAGCTTCCTGGCTGAACCCGGTTCCTAACGTCTGGTCGGTGCATATTCGTGATAAGGCATGCTCTCTGTGCTTTACCAACGGTAAAGGCGCAACCAAAAAAGCCGCGCTGGCCTCCGCGCTGGGCGAGTATTTTGAACGCCTCTCCACCAACTATTTCTTCGCTGACTTCTGGCTGGGCGACAAAATCGCTAACGACCCGTTCGTTCACTACCCGAACGAAAAATGGTTCCCGCTGACCGACGACGATGAAGTACCGGAAGGTTTGCTCGACGCTCGCCTGCGCGCTTTCTACGATCCTGACGATCAGCTGACCGCCAGCATGCTGGTTGACCTGCAGTCTGGCAACGACGATCGCGGCGTATGCGGCCTGCCGTTCACCCGTCAGTCTGACGGTGAAACCATCTATATCCCGATGAACATCGTGGCCAACCTGTACGTTTCTAACGGCATGTCTGCGGGCAACACCCGCAACGAAGCGCGCGTTCAGGGGCTGTCGGAAGTCTTCGAACGCTACGTGAAAAACCGTATCATCGCGGAAAGCATCAGCCTGCCGGAAATCCCGGCCGAGGTGCTGGCGCGCTACCCTGGCGTCGTTGAGTCCATCAAAACGCTGGAAGCGGAAGGTTTCCCAATCTTCGCTTACGACGGTTCACTGGGCGGTAAATACCCGGTTATCTGCGTGGTACTGTTCAACCCAGCCAACGGCACCTGCTTCGCCTCCTTCGGCGCGCACCCTGATTTCGGCGTAGCGCTGGAACGTACGGTCACCGAGCTGCTGCAAGGCCGCGGCTTGAAAGATCTCGACGTGTTCACCCCGCCAACCTTCGACGACGAAGAAGTCGCTGAACATACCAACCTCGAAACCCACTTCATCGACTCCAGCGGTCTTATCTCCTGGGATATGTTTAAACAGGACGCCGACTATCCGTTTGCCGACTGGAACTTCTCAGGCACCACCGAAGAAGAGTTCGCGACCCTGATGGCTATCTTCAAAGAAGAAGATAAAGAAGTGTACATCGCCGACTACGAGCACCTGAGCGTGTACGCCTGCCGCATCATCGTTCCGGGTATGTCCGATATCTATCCGGCAGAAGATCTGTGGCTCGCCAACAACAATATGGGCAGCCACCTGCGCGACACCATTCTCTCCCTGCCGGGCAGCGAGTGGGAAAAAGAGGAGTACCTGAATCTGATCGAGCAGATGGATGACGAAGGTCTGGACGATTTCACCCGCGTACGTGAACTGCTGGGTCTGGCAACCGGCCCGAACAACGGCTGGTCTACCCTGCGCGTTGGCGAGCTGAAAGCGATGCTGGCACTGGCGGGCGGCGATCTCGAGCAGGCGCTGATTTGGACCGAGTGGACGATGGAGTTCAACGCGTCGGTATTCAGCCCTGAGCGCGCCAACTACTACCGCTGCCTGCAGACGCTGCTGCTGCTGTCTCAGGAAGAAGAGCGCGAGCCGCTGCAGTACCTGAACGCGTTCGTACGTATGTACGGTGCAGAGGCTGTTGAAGCCGCCAGCGCGGCGCTGAGCGGTGAAGAGGCCTTCTACGGCCTGCAACCAGCAGATGGTTCTCTGGAAGCCTTCCCGGCGCATCAGTCTCTGCTACAGGCTTACGAGAAGCTGCAGCGCGCGAAAGCCGCTTTCTGGGCGAAATAAGGCTTTTCCCGCAGAAAAAGTAGGTTTAACGTACCGTCTACGCTATATTACGGGGCCAATTGTTGGCCCCTTTTTTTATTTTCGCGCTTCGCCTCGCGAATGTGTGAAAATAAAGTTAAATATAAGTAAATACTATATTTAGTAGCTTACGCTTGTTGTTAATTTACCCGATCATTACTCCATTTTAATTAACCAATAAAATGAAGGGTAAAGAAAAAATTCAACTGAATTTGCAAATCTTAAAAATTATTTTTATGTTATAATTCAAACAATTACCCTGCGATCGTTGAAAAACCATTCGATCTTCAGGCCTATAAGCCAGGCGAGATATGATCTATATCAAATTCTCATCTATAATGCTTTGTTAGTATCTCGTCGCCGATTAAATAAAAAGAGAGAGTTAGTGTGAAAGCTGACAACCCTTTTGATCTACTCCTTCCTGCTGCGATGGCCAAAGTTGCCGAAGAAGCAGGTGTCTATAAAGCAACCAAGCATCCGCTGAAAACCTTTTATCTGGCGATTACTGCGGGCGTCTTTATCTCGATTGCTTTTGTTTTTTACATTACCGCAACCACGGGTACCGCAGGTATGCCATTCGGCATCGCGAAACTCATTGGTGGTATTTGCTTCTCCCTGGGCTTAATTCTTTGCGTGATTTGTGGCGCAGACCTCTTTACCTCTACCGTGCTGATCGTGGTGGCGAAAGCCAGCGGCCGCATTACCTGGGGTCAATTGGCGAAAAACTGGCTCAACGTCTATGTTGGTAACCTGATTGGCGCACTGCTGTTTGTACTGCTGATGTGGCTATCCGGCGAGTACATGACGGCCAACGGCGGATGGGGGCTTAACGTCCTGCAGACCGCTGACCACAAAATGCACCATACATTTATCGAAGCCGTCGCTCTCGGCATCCTGGCGAACCTGATGGTCTGCCTGGCAGTGTGGATGAGCTATTCTGGTCGCAGCCTGATGGATAAAGCCATGATTATGGTTTTACCGGTTGCCATGTTCGTTGCCAGCGGCTTTGAGCACAGTATCGCAAACATGTTTATGATCCCTATGGGTATCGTAATACGCGATTTTGCTAGCCCGGAATTCTGGACCGCTATTGGTTCAACTCCGGAAAGTTTCTCTCACCTGACCGTGATGCACTTCATCACCGATAACCTGATTCCTGTCACTATCGGGAACATCATCGGCGGCGGTTTGCTGGTCGGGTTGACATACTGGGTCATTTACCTGCGTGGCGGTGACCGTCATTAATTGACGATTGCTCCAGGCAGTAAATAAAAAGTCCACTTAAGAAGGTAGGTGTTACATGTCCGAACTTAATGAAAAGTTAGCCGCAGCCTGGGAAGGTTTTACCAAAGGTGATTGGCAGAATGAAGTAAACTTACGTGACTTCATCCAGAAAAACTACACCCCATATGAGGGTGACGAATCCTTCCTGGCTGGCGCAACTGACGCGACCACCAAGCTGTGGGATAACGTAATGGAAGGCGTTAAACTGGAAAACCGCACTCACGCGCCAGTTGACTTTGACACCTCTGTTGCATCTACCATTACTTCCCATGACGCTGGTTACATCAACAAAGCGCTGGAAAAAATCGTTGGTCTGCAGACTGAAGCTCCACTGAAACGTGCGATTATCCCGTTCGGTGGTATTAAAATGGTTGAAGGTTCTTGCAAAGCGTACAATCGCGAGCTGGACCCGATGCTGAAAAAAATCTTCACCGAATACCGCAAAACCCACAACCAGGGCGTATTCGATGTTTACACCAAAGACATTCTGAACTGCCGTAAATCTGGCGTTCTGACTGGTCTGCCAGATGCTTACGGCCGTGGTCGTATCATCGGTGACTACCGTCGCATCGCGGTGTACGGTATCGACTTCCTGATGAAAGACAAATACGCACAGTTCCTGTCTCTGCAGTCTGACCTGGAAAACGGCGTAAACCTGGAAGCGACTATCCGTCTGCGTGAAGAAATCTCTGAACAGCACCGTGCACTGGGTCAGATCAAAGAGATGGCTGCTAAATACGGCTACGACATCTCTGGTCCAGCTACCAGCGCTCAGGAAGCTATCCAGTGGACTTACTTCGGCTACCTGGCTGCGGTTAAATCTCAGAACGGCGCGGCAATGTCCTTCGGTCGTACTTCCAGCTTCCTGGATATCTACATCGAACGTGACCTGAAAGCAGGCAAAATCACTGAACAAGACGCTCAGGAAATGATTGACCACCTGGTCATGAAACTGCGTATGGTTCGCTTCCTGCGTACCCCTGAATATGATGAACTGTTCTCCGGTGACCCGATTTGGGCAACTGAATCTATCGGTGGTATGGGCGTTGATGGCCGTACTCTGGTTACCAAAAACAGCTTCCGCTTCCTGAACACCCTGTACACCATGGGTCCTTCTCCAGAGCCGAACATCACCGTTCTGTGGTCTGAGAAACTGCCACTGGCGTTCAAAAAATATGCCGCTAAAGTGTCCATCGACACCTCTTCTCTGCAGTACGAGAACGATGACCTGATGCGTCCTGACTTTAACAACGATGACTACGCTATCGCTTGCTGCGTAAGCCCAATGATCGTTGGTAAACAAATGCAGTTCTTCGGTGCACGTGCAAACCTGGCGAAAACCATGCTGTACGCCATCAACGGCGGCGTTGATGAAAAACTGAAAATGCAGGTTGGTCCTAAAACTGAGCCAATGAAAGGCGACGTTCTGAACTACGACGAAGTTATGGATCGTATGGACCACTTCATGGATTGGCTGGCTAAACAGTACGTCACCGCGCTGAACGTCATCCACTACATGCACGACAAGTACAGCTACGAAGCCTCTCTGATGGCGCTGCACGACCGTGACGTTATCCGCACCATGGCGTGTGGTATCGCTGGTCTGTCCGTTGCTGCTGACTCCCTGTCTGCAATCAAATATGCGAAAGTTAAACCGATTCGTGATGAAAACGGTCTGGCTGTTGACTTCGAAATCGAAGGCGAATACCCGCAGTTTGGTAACAACGACGCTCGCGTCGATGACATGGCGGTTGACCTGGTAGAACGTTTCATGAAGAAAATTCAGAAACTGACTACTTACCGTAACGCTATCCCGACTCAGTCTGTTCTGACCATCACCTCTAACGTGGTTTATGGTAAGAAAACCGGTAACACCCCAGACGGTCGTCGCGCTGGCGCTCCATTCGGCCCAGGTGCTAACCCAATGCACGGTCGTGACCAGAAAGGTGCTGTTGCCTCTCTGACTTCCGTTGCTAAACTGCCGTTTGCTTACGCTAAAGATGGTATCTCTTACACCTTCTCTATCGTTCCTAACGCTCTGGGTAAAGACGACGACGTTCGTAAAACCAACCTGGCCGGTCTGATGGACGGTTACTTCCACCACGAAGCGTCTATCGAAGGCGGTCAGCACCTGAACGTTAACGTTATGAACCGCGAAATGCTGCTCGACGCGATGGAAAACCCTGAGAAATATCCTCAGCTGACCATCCGTGTATCTGGCTACGCAGTACGTTTTAACTCCCTGACTAAAGAACAGCAGCAGGACGTTATTACCCGTACTTTCACTCAATCTATCTAATAGATTTGACTGAAATCGCGATTAAAAACGCGTAAAATGAAGGCTCCACCTCGGTGGGGCCTTTCTTATAATCAACACTCGCTGAGTGGATTTTGCTTGCTGACTTCTATACTGAAGTTAACAAGCAAAATAAACTCGACGCGGCTTTATAACCGTGCTCGCAAACCTGGCTGTAAAGCCGGGAAGAACTGGAGATAACACCGCAATGTCTGTAATTGGTCGTATTCACTCCTTTGAGTCCTGTGGCACCGTTGATGGCCCAGGCATCCGTTTTATTACCTTCTTCCAGGGCTGCCTGATGCGCTGCCTGTATTGCCACAACCGCGATACCTGGGACACCCACGGCGGTAAAGAGATCACCGTTGAAGAGCTGATGAAAGAGGTGGTGACCTATCGCCACTTTATGAATGCTTCCGGCGGCGGCGTGACCGCGTCCGGCGGTGAAGCCATTCTGCAGGCCGAGTTTGTGCGCGACTGGTTCCGCGCTTGTCACAAAGAAGGTATTCATACCTGTCTCGACACCAACGGTTTTGTCCGTCGTTACGATCCGGTGATTGATGAACTACTGGAAGTTACCGACCTCGTCATGCTCGATCTCAAACAGATGAACGACGACATTCACCAGAACCTGGTCGGCGTCTCCAACCATCGTACGCTGGAGTTTGCCCAGTACCTGTCGAAGAAAAACATTAACGTCTGGATCCGCTACGTCGTGGTACCAGGCTGGTCAGATGATGACGATTCTGCGCATCGTCTCGGCGAGTTTACCCGCGATATGGGCAACGTTGAGAAAATCGAACTGCTGCCTTATCACGAGCTGGGTAAACACAAGTGGGTCGCGATGGGTGAAGAGTACAAGCTGGATGGCGTGCACCCGCCGAAGAAAGAGACCATGGAACGCGTGAAGGGCATTCTCGAGCAGTATGGTCACAAGGTGATGTATTAATCATCCCCTGCCCTCCCGGCGTCGCTTACGCTCGGCCGGGCTACAGACAACAAACCCGGCTTAATGCCGGGTTTTCTTTTACGACTTCTTGCGCGCCAGCAGCGGGAAGATCAGTCCTAATCCCACCAGCACAAACGGCGTGGCGACGTTAAGCGACAGCTGGAAGGCCCACTCCGGCGTAAAGGCGGCCATTTTCGGGAAGATACCGGTCAGACAGGCAAACGCGGTAAACAGGAAGCACCATACACCAACGGTCAGCGCAAGCTTCCGGTTACGGATAAAGACATACTCCGACTGGTATTTCTGCCCCAGACGAATCACTGCGATAAATGCCACGAACACCCACAGATAGCGCAGCGGCATCACCACCGAGTTCAGGTTCAACAGCCATTTGTAGAGATCGTTCATATCACCGATGCCAAGCGTCGGCAGCATAATCAGCAGCGCCACCAGCACCAGCGTTAACAGATAGCCGTTGACCGGCGTACCTGACGCATTGGTTTTACAGAGCTTCTGTGGGATATAGCGACTGTCGGCATCGCTGAGCAGTACCTTTAACGGCGCATCAATCGAGAACACCAGCGCGGCAATCTGCCCTAGGGTGTTCGCGATAGCGTAAATCACCATCAGGGTGTTGCCCATATGGTAATAATCGCCCAGCTTCTGGAACGCGTAGTACTGTCCGTTCGCCATCAGGTCGTTAGGAATATTATTTGAGTCGAACATCATCCCCATCGCCAACGACCCGAGGATGGCACACACCGCAACCATCACCGCCAGGAAGATCATCCCACGCGGGAACTCTTTGCCCGGATTACGGGTGTTATTGACGTAAGGCGAGATTTTTTCCGCGCCGCCCACGGCAAATACCAGCATCGAGATGGTGGTGATATAGGTAAAGTCAAAGTGCGGGATAAAGGTTTGCCAGGTGATGTTGGTGGTGGCAATTTTCACCTCAGTAATAGCCGGCGCCGTCACCGCCATCACCACGTACAGCAGCGACATCACGAACATGGCGATCCCGGCAATCGACCCTACCAGCTTCAGCGATTTCATCCCTCGGGATGCCACCCACATGAAGAAGACGAAAAGCACCAGCGTGAAGCCCTGGAGCGCCACCACGCCATATTCGGTGATAAGCGAGCCATTTCCCTTTATCGCCCAGCCGAGCGCAATCAGGATGGCCTGAGGCTTCTGTGCCAGGTAAGGAATATGGACGACCCAGTAGGTCCAGGCAGCCAGATAGGCCAGCCCCGGCCCCATCGTATTTTTAATCCAGGTACTGACACCGCCCTTACCGTCTTTAAAGGTCGAACCAAGCTGACCGACGATAAGCGCATAGGGTGTGAAATAAAGTGCAAAGATAAATAGCCATGAGAAAACAACCACCAGCCCCTGGTTGGCGTAGTTGTTGACGACGTTGCCGAAACCCCAAACCGTAATAAACGACATCAGCGCGATGTTATACCACCGCAACTGCTTTTCTTGTTCGCTTGCCATAAATTCCGTTCCTTGAATGTTATTATTCGCGAGTGCGATTTTTTTCGACGGAGATTATGCGAGTACTAACCCTAAAAGGGTAATAGGATGGTGCAAAACTCTAACGGCTCGCACATTTAATCGGAGTATGGTTATAAATTCAGCAGGATATAGTCTCGCTCCCGCCAACGCGCCAGCAACGTGGCATCATTCAGTATAGCGATGTCGGGAAGAATGGCGCGTTATGGAAATATAACGCGCCCGCGGTGTCAGGCGTGAGCCACCGGCGTAGGATGGTGCCCGGCTTTGCGCAGCAGCATCATCAGATAGACGAACGATACCCCGGCAATCATGATAAACAGCAGGTTATCAGAGTAGTTTTGCATCAGCATCGCCGTCAGCGACGGCCCAACCAGGCTACCAATGGTATAGCTCAGCAACAGCGCCTGGTTCATGGAGACCAGCTGATGATGCTCCACTTTCTCACACGCCCAGGCCATCGCCACCGGATACAGCGTAAAGCCCGCTGCGCCGAGGATAAACAGCGCCGGTGCCATCGCAGCCTGACTCAGCATGCCCAGGCAGCCGACAATCACCACAAAGACCTGCACGCGCAGTACCATCAGACGGCCATAGCGGTCGGCCAGACGACCAATCGGCCACTGCCCCAGAATGCCCGCGCTGACCATCACCGCCATCCAGAAGCCGATCCCGGAGTCACTGACGCCGCGGTGGTTCAGGTACAGCGGCATCAGGCCATAGAGTGAGCCCAGCACGATACCGGAAATAATACAGCCATTTACGCCCAGACGCGCCTGACGCAGTTTGAACATCGGCCAGACACGCGTGCTCGCGTCCTGAGCGTCGTCCTGCTGGTTCAGGATTCGGGTAAACAGCAGCGGCAGAATGCCTGCCAGCACCACGCCGGTCATCAGCGGAAGAATGGTCGCCATATCTGTCGGCAGGCGGCTAACGATAATCTGCCCCAGCACGGTACCGATGTAATACATCATCATGTAGGCCGCCAGCAGACGACCACGGTTGCGCGAGGTGCCGCTGCACATCAGCGCGCTCTCCACTACCACCCAAATCATGGCGCAGCCAACGCCCGCGATAAAGCGCCAGAACATCCAGCTCCAGAACCCCACCATAAAGCCCAGCCCCACGCAGCCCGCGGCGAAAATCAGCGACGCAATATAGTAGCTGAAATTAAAGCCAACGCGCTTAATCAGTCGGCCGGTGAGCATGGTACCGACCAGGTTGCCGGTAAAATAGGACGAGCTGACCACTCCCACCTGCCAGGTTGGCAAGTTTTCATGGGCGAGCCAGAGCGGGACGAGCGTGTTTAATACCGCGATCGCCAGCGTCAATAAGAGTAAGCCGCAGAGCAGCAATAGCACTGGGCGAGTATAGGTGGACATGGGTTCAAACCGTGAGGATAGACAGATTTCGTGCGCATCATGCCACTGCCAAAAACATTGTCAATCCACCTGATTTCAACGACGGGAGGCTTTCTGGCTCAACGATTGACGTTTCTTATTCAACGCAACGATAAGCTACGCTTAAGTTATCTTATTATTTTGTTTTTATTGGAAAATAGGCGAAACAGTAGAAGAAGGTTCAGTCGAAAAAATTCATGAACAAAAAGTGCCAGGGCTGGAACGCCCTGGCAGCTTATTTTGCTTAGCTGGCGACCGCCATACCGACGGTCATGTGCAGGCCATAGAAAACGCCGCGACCCAGCATCTCACCGACCAGCACCAGCACAAACGCCAGGCTCAATAGCGGCAGTGCTGGCTGGTGGCCTTTAAGCTGCGGCCCCACCCAGCAAACCAGCGCCAGGGCGATGGCGATAATACGCCACGCCATCAGCGAGCCATAGTCGGGAACCAGAGCCGAAGCCTGCTGAATTGAGCTTTGAATCGACGCCAGCTCTACGCCCTGCATCGTGGTGACAATCACGCTCACCACCAGCGCCGCCAGGCTGATAACCGGCAGCAGGCGCATGCCCCAGCCTTCAACGCTAGCCCAGCGCAACAGCAGATAACCGAGCAGCGGGCCGCCGATAAACAGCGTCAGGAAGAAGCTCAGCGGCGTCCAGATGGTGTACCAGGTGGGAACGGTATCAATAGTGTTATAGACACGCACCATCATCCAGACAAACACCACGCCCAGCACCGCCGTCACCACCAGCCACACGCTGCGCAGCGCGCAGGAGAGCTTATTGGTAACCGCCAGCAGCCAGCCGATACCGCCGACGGCAAAGAAGATTGCACCGCTGGCAATTTCGTTACTCAGCGAGGAGGCACCGACGCGGTTCAACGAGTTAAAGGCACGCATCGGCGAACCGAGGTGCATGGTCGAAGCGATAAAGCCAATGCCCATCAGCACCCACAGCGCAAACATGCTCAGCACTATACGTTGCTGCTTTTCACGAGGCAGTTGCCCTTTCATCAATGCCAGCGCCAGAACGATAAATCCGCCCGCCACACATTGCCCAAACACCGTGAAGATCATCAACGGCCATTCATGCCATCCACTTCCCATCTTACACCTCCTTCGGATTGGCCAGATAGCCAGTGGTATCGCCGCACGGACGTGCATTGGCGTTGGGTTTAATCACAATGCTGGGCTTGGTGAAGTGCGCGGACGGCAGCGGCGCGACCGCCGCAAGCGTACCGTGCTTCTGACGCAGCTCTTCGATAGGACCAAAGTCCAGCGCACGCAGCGGGCAGGATTCCACGCAAATCGGCTTTTTGCCTTCCGCCACACGTTCATGACAGCCATCGCATTTGGTCATGTGACCTTTAGCTTCGTTGTACTGCGGCGCACCATACGGGCAGGCCATATGGCAGTAACGGCAGCCGATGCAGACATCTTCGTTGACCACCACAAAGCCATCTTCGCGTTTGTGCATCGCGCCGCTAGGGCATACTTTGGTACAGGCCGGGTCTTCGCAGTGGTTACAGGCGATGGAGAGATAGTAAGCAAAGACGTTCTGATTCCAGACGCCGTTGTCCTCCTGCCAGTCACCGCCCGCGTATTCGTAAATACGACGGAAGCTAACGTCCGGGGTTAAGTCTTTGTAATCTTTACAGGCCAGCTCACAGGTTTTACAACCGGTGCAACGAGCGGAGTCAATAAAAAAGCCATATTGGGTAGTCATCGGTTACTCCTTACACCTTCTCAACCTGGACAAGGTTCGTGTGCGATGGGTTGCCTTTCGCCAGCGGCGACGGACGTTGAGTGGTCAGCACGTTAATGCTCCCCGCCTGATCGATACCTTTAGCATCCGGGTTATACCAGGCCCCCTCACCCAACGCGACGATGCCCGGCATCATGCGCGGTGTTACCTTAGCTTCAATATGCACTTCCCCACGGTCGTTAAAGATACGCACGCGATCGCCGTTCTTAATCCCGCGTTTCTGCGCATCCAGTGGGTTGATCCACATCTCCTGACGACAGGCCGCTTTCAGTACATCGACGTTGCCGTAAGTCGAGTGAACGCGGGCTTTATAGTGGAAACCGGTCAGCTGCAGCGGGAATTTATCGGCCAGTGGATCGTTGTAGTTTTCAAAGCCCGGGGTGTAGATCGGTAACGGATCGATCACATCGCCTTCAGCCAGTTCCCAGGTCGCAGCAATTTGTGCCAGCTCTTGGGAGTAGATCTCAATTTTTCCGGACGGCGTGGTCAGCGGATTGGCCTGTGGATCTTCACGGAAGGCTTTATAGGCCACGTGATGCCCTTCCGGGTCACGTTGTTTGAAGATACCTTGCTTACGGAAGGTATCGAAGTCCGGTAGTTCCGGCACAGCCTGACGAGAAAGTTCGTGCAGATGACGCATCCATCCTTCCTGCGTCCGCCCTTCGGTGAACTGCTGCTCAACGCCCATGCGTTTTGCCAGCTCCGTGGTCATCTCATAAATCGTTTTGCACTCAAAGCGCGGTTTGATGACCTGATCGGTAAAGATAACGTAGGACATGTTGCCGCAGGAGGCATCCAGCGCGAAATCCATCTGCTCAGACGCGGTGCAGTCCGGCAGCAGGATATCGGCATATTTCGCCGATGAGGTCATGTGGCAGTCAATCACCACAATCATTTCGCACTTCTTATCATCCTGCAGAATTTCATGGGTACGGTTGATTTCAGAGTGCTGGTTAATCAGGCAGTTACCGGCGTAGTTCCAGATCATTTTGATCGGTACATCCAGTTTGTCTTTGCCACGCACGCCATCTCGCAGCGCCGTCATTTCCGGCCCGCGGACGATCGCATCAGTCCACATAAACATGGAGATACTGGTCTGTACCGGGTTTTCCAGCGTTGGCATACGCTCAAACGGCACCTCATAGGAGCCTTCACGTGCGCCGCTGTTACCACCGTTGATCCCGACGTTACCGGTCAGAATCGACAGCATGGAGATAGCGCGGGTGGCAATTTCACCGTTAGCGTGACGCTGCGGGCCCCAGCCCTGGGAGATATAGGCCGGTTTGGCTAGCGCAATTTCGCGCGCCAGTTTCACGATGCGCTCAGCAGGAATACCGGTAATGGTGGATGCCCACTCCGGCGTTTTCGCCGTGGCATCGCTGCCCTGCCCAAGGATATAGGCTTTGTAGTGACCGTTGGCCGGCGCACCTTCAGGGAGCGTTTTTTCGTCGTAACCGACGCAGTATTTATCGAGGAACGGCTGATCGACCAGGTTTTCAGTGATCATCACCCACGCCAGCGCCGAAACCAACGCCGCATCGGTGCCCGGGCGGATTGGGATCCACTCGTCTTCGCGCCCGGCACCGGTATCGGTATAACGCGGGTCAACGATAATCATACGCGCATTAGATTTCTGACGCGCCTGCTCCAGGTAGTAGGTCACCCCGCCGCCGCTCATGCGTGTTTCACCAGGGTTATTCCCAAACAGCACGACCAGCTTGCTGTTTTCGATATCTGACGGGCTGTTGCCGTCGGCCCAGCCGCCGTAGGTGTAGTTCAGGCCTGCGGCAATCTGTGCGGAAGAGTAGTCACCGTAGTGGTTCAGATAACCACCACAGCAGTTCATCAGACGTGCCACCAGCGTTTTACCCGGTGGCCAGGAGCGAGTCAGCGTACCGCCGAGGGTACCGGTGCCGTAGTTAAGATAGATAGATTCGTTGCCGTAATCTTTGATCAGCCGTTTCATATTATCGGCAATGGTATCAAAGGCTTCTTCCCAGCTGATGCGCTCGAATTTGCCTTCGCCACGTTTGCCAACCCGCTTCATCGGGTACTTCAGACGGTCCGGGTTATAGACGCGACGACGCATAGAGCGGCCGCGCAGACAGGCGCGAACCTGATGCAGACCATCGTAGTTATCATCGCCGGTGTTATCCGTTTCGACGTATTTAATCTCGCCATCGACAACATGCATGCGCAGCGGGCAGCGGCTTCCACAGTTTACCGTACACGCACTCCAGGTCACGCGCTCTACCGCCGTAGTCGGCGCAATCGCTTCTGCGGCGTGCGCAATACGGCTGAAGGGAAGCGTAAACGCACTGCTGGCCATCGCCAGTCCGCCTATGGCCGTGGTTTTCATCAAACCACGACGGCTGACCTCAGCTGCCAGTAAAGCATCGGGGGTTTCAGTTTTCATGGACTCTCACTTCGTTGCTAACATTGAAAACATGATTCGTTATATAGTTATTTATATAACGAAATGTTATTATTGTAGTTTTATATGCTGGTGTTACTTAGAAGGGAGTATTAAACGTTCTACCGAGAGAGGTATTGTTCAGTATCAATGCGGATATAAAAAAAGCGCCTTGCGGCGCTTTTTTGTAGAACAGGAAGGATTAACCGATGTATTCCAGACCGTTCATGTATGGACGCAGTACCTCAGGCACTTCAATGCGACCATCTGCCTGCTGGTAGTTTTCCAGCACGGCAACCAGCGTACGACCTACGGCCAGGCCAGACCCGTTCAGGGTGTGAACCAGACGCGTTTTCTTGTCGGACTTGCTGCGGCAGCGAGCCTGCATGCGGCGCGCCTGGAAATCCCAGACGTTAGAGCAAGAGGAGATCTCGCGGTAGGTATTCTGCGCTGGAACCCAGACTTCGAGGTCATAGGTTTTGCAGGCGCCGAAGCCCATATCACCGGTGCAGAGGATAATTTTACGATACGGCAGACCCAGCAACTGCAGGACTTTCTCCGCATGGCCCGTCATCTCTTCCAGCGCTTCCATGGAATCTTCTGGACGCACGATCTGCACCATCTCAACTTTATCGAACTGGTGCATACGGATCAGACCACGAGTGTCACGACCGTAGGAACCCGCTTCGGAGCGGAAGCACGGCGTGTGTGCGGTCATTTTTATCGGCAGATCGTCTTCGTCGATGATTTCATCGCGCACCAGGTTGGTCAGCGGTACTTCTGCCGTTGGGATCAGCGCGTAGTTGCTGCTGTCAGCTTCTTCTTCCAGCGGACGAGTATGGAACAGGTCACCGGCGAATTTTGGCAGCTGGCCCGTACCATACAGCGTGTCCTGGTTCACCAGGTAAGGCACATAGTTTTCGCTATAGCCGTGCTGTTCAGTGTGCAGATCCAGCATGAACTGCGACAGTGCGCGGTGCATACGGGCAATCTGGCCTTTCATCACGACGAAACGTGAACCGGTCAGCTTCACTGCCGCGGCAAAATCAAGCCCGCTGTGCATTTCGCCCAGCGTCACGTGATCGCGGATCTCGAAATCGAATTCGCGCGGCGTGCCCCAGCGGCTAACTTCAACGTTGTCGTTTTCGTCACGGCCAATCGGTGCGTCGTCATGCGGGATGTTCGGGATGGTCAGTGCAATATCGCGAATCTCAGCCAGCAGAACATCCAGCTCTGATTTAGCGGCATCAAGTTGTTCGCCAAGCTTGTTCACTTCCAGGCGTAAAGGCTCAATGTCTTCCCCGCGTGCTTTCGCCTGGCCGATGGATTTCGATCGCGAGTTACGCTCTGCCTGCAGATTTTCAGTTTCTACCTGCAGTACTTTACGACGCTCTTCAAGAGCGCGAAGTTTATCTACATCCAGCTTAAAGCCCCGGCGTGCCAGTTTTTCTGCGACTGCGTCTGGCTCTGTACGCAGCAGATTGGGATCGAGCATGCTTATCCTATGCTTATCGAATTGAAAGTGGAGTATGCGACCACAGCCCGTGGTCGCAGAGGTACATCGACAACATTACCGCAACGACTGCACTAGCGGTAGCGTTTTGTGCGGCTATTTTGATCCTGTTCAGCGAGCCAGGCGAGCTTTTCGCCAATCTTGCCTTCAAGACCTCGGTTAGTCGGGTGATAGTAGCGCGTTTGTGCCATTTCGCTGGGGAAATACTCTTCGCCGGCAGCGTAGGCGTTGGGCTCATCGTGGGCGTAGCGATACTCCTGCCCATAGCCCATCTCTTTCATCAGTTTGGTCGGCGCATTGCGCAGATGCACTGGCACATCGTAATCAGGGCGTTCGCGAGCATCAGCCATTGCGGCTTTAAAGGCGGTGTAGACCGCGTTGCTTTTCGGCGCACAGGCCAGGTAGACAATCGCCTGGGCGATAGCACGCTCCCCTTCGGCCGGGCCGACGCGGGTAAAGCAATCCCAAGCCGAAATCGCCACCTGCATAGCGCGCGGGTCAGCATTACCGACATCCTCAGAGGCAATGGCCAGGCAGCGGCGCGCAACGTACAGCGGATCGCCGCCTGCGCTGATAATACGGGCATACCAGTAGAGCGCGGCATCGGGCGCGCTGCCGCGAACCGATTTATGCAGCGCCGAAATCAGGTCATAGAAGCGGTCGCCTTTGTTATCAAAGCGGGCACTGCGCTCACCGGCAATTTCGGTCAGAAGTTGAGGCTGCAACACGCGCTTGCCGGAATCATCAAGCTCTGCCATGTCGGCCATCATTTCCAGCGTGTTCAGCGCACGCCGGGCGTCGCCGTTCACCAGTTCAGCAATTGCACGACGCGTCTCGTCAGGTAGAACAATATCTTGCCCGCCGTAGCCGCGCGCTTTGTCTTCCATCGCCTGAGTAAGTACTTGCTCAATATCCTCAGTGGTCAGGGATTTCAGCAGGTAGACGCGCGCACGGGAGAGCAGCGCCGAATTGAGCTCAAACGAAGGGTTTTCAGTGGTTGCACCGATAAAGGTGATGGTGCCATCTTCAATATGCGGCAGAAAGGCGTCCTGCTGGCTTTTGTTGAAACGGTGGACTTCATCGACGAACAGAATGGTGCGGCGACCGGCGTTGCGGTTCTGTCGAGCGCGCTCAATGGCCTCGCGAATCTCTTTCACCCCGGAGGTGACAGCGGAGATCCGTTCAACATCGGCACTGGCGTAGCGAGCAATCACTTCCGCCAGGGTCGTTTTGCCGGTGCCCGGCGGCCCCCAAAGGATCATCGAGTGCAGATGGCCGGCTTCAATAGCGCGAGGCAATGGCTTACCTGCAGCCAGCAGATGCTGCTGGCCGATATACTGCGCTAAGTTTTCTGGCCGCATACGGGCGGCCAGAGGTTGAAATGCATTATCGGAAAAATCGAGCGACAAATTGCTCACGCCGGCCTCTTACTTACGCTGATCGTCCACCGTCACGCCCTGCGGCGGTGTAAAGGTGAATTTGGAGGCGTCAATTGCGCCGTTCTGCTGCGACTTCAGCTGGTAACTGCTGCGCTGATCGTCCTGCTCAATCGCGCTGAACTGATGGATTGTGCCATCGCGCCCTACGTTGATGGTGAATTTCTTCAGGTTGCCATTGTTGCCGCGCGGCGTTAGTACGAAATCATCACCGGTCTGCTGGATATTGTACTGCTGCCAGTCGCTGGCCTGGTTACGCGCAATCAGCATAAATGGCGTGTTGCCGGTCGCGTCTTTCAGCCAGGTGGCGGTAGCCTGCTCAACAAACGGGTTGTAGAACCACAGGGTTTTACCGTCAGACACCAGGATGCTTTCATCTGGTTGGGTCATATGCCAGTTAAACAGGTTTGGACGTTTTACCCACAGATCGCCCTGACCTTCCTGAACCGCGTTGCCGCTGCCGTCAGTCACTTTCTGAGTGAAGCTAGCATGGAAGCTGCTGACTTTATCGAGACGGCTTTTCAGGTCGCCTGCGGCATCAGCCCATACGCTGCTGACAACAAAGCTGGAAAGTAATGCACACGTGATCGCGATCTTTTTCATTAATAATCCTTAATTAGCCTCATGCTCCCGGCAGGAGAGCCTCTGGCACTCACTCTAAGACTTCGCCCAGAGCGGTGACAGAAGAAAATACTGAATTTTGACTTATTTACCCATCTTTGCAATCAATCGAACGGCGGCGGTGCCAGCACCTCACGGTTGCCGTTGTGCCCCTGTTCGCTGACGATCCCCTGCGCTTCCATCTGTTCGATGATACGCGCAGCGCGGTTGTAGCCAATGCGGAACTGACGCTGTACGCCGGAGATTGACGCTTTGCGTTTCTGGGTCACGAAATTGACCGCCTGATCGAACAGCGGATCTAACTCTTCGCCGCCATCAAAGCCACCGCCACCGCCTTCGCTTTCACTGTCGGAGGTGATGCCATCAACATACTGCGGACGACCGCGCGCTTTCCAGTCCTGTACCACCGCGTGGACTTCCTGGTCACGGACAAATGCGCCGTGCACGCGCACCGGGTTGTTCGAGTTCGGACCGGCATAGAGCATATCCCCCATGCCCAGCAGTGACTCAGCGCCGCCCTGGTCAAGGATAGTACGGGAGTCAATTTTACTGGAAACCGTAAACGCAATACGGGTTGGAATGTTGGCCTTAATAAGACCGGTAATCACATCCACCGATGGACGCTGGGTTGCCAGCACCAGGTGGATACCCGCTGCACGCGCTTTCTGTGCCAGACGGGCGATCAGTTCTTCCACTTTCTTGCCGACGGTCATCATCAGGTCGGCAAATTCATCGACCAGCACGACGATATACGGCAGTTTTTCCAGCACCGGATGCGTGGCATCCATACTGTCGCCCGGTTTCCAGTAAGGGTCCGGAATCGGACGGCCCATGCGCGCCGCTTCGGCAATTTTTTCGTTATAACCGGCAAGGTTTCGTACGCCAAGCGCCGACATCAGCTTGTAGCGACGCTCCATTTCGTTGACGCTCCAGCGCAGGGCGTTAGCGGCGTCTTTCATGTCGGTGACCACTTCAGTCAGCAGATGCGGGATCCCTTCATACACTGACAGTTCCAGCATTTTCGGGTCGATCATGATGAAGCGGACGTCTTCAGGCTGCGCTTTATAGAGCATACTGAGGATCATGGCGTTCACGCCGACGGACTTACCGGAACCGGTGGTACCGGCAACCAGCAGGTGTGGCATTTTCGCGAGATCGGCCACCACCGGCTCACCGGCAATATCTTTACCCAGCACCACCGTCAGCGGCGATGGGTTATCGCGGAATTTGTCACAATCCAGCACTTCGCGCAGGTAGACGGTCTGACGTTTTTTATTCGGCAGTTCCAGGCCAACGTACGGTTTGCCAGGAATAACTTCTACCACGCGCACAGCAACGGTCGACAGCGAACGCGCCAGGTCACGGGACAGGTTCGAAATACGCGCAGCCTTCACGCCCGGTGCCAGATTCAGCTCGAAGCGGGTGATAACCGGACCTGGCGAGTAGTTCACAACGTCCGCTTTAATGCGATAGTCGGCCAGTCGGGTTTCCACCAGACGCGCCATCTGTTCCAGCGCAAAGGTATCTACCGGTTCCACTTCCGTTGGCGGCGGCGTTAAAAGATCCAGCGACGGCAGCGGCGTCGTCGGCTTTTGCAGCGGACGATCGTCACCGTTACGCATCAGCAGCGGGTGAATCAGGCTCTCCTGCTGCGGTGGCGTTACCGGCTGATGTGCAGGCTGCTGCACATGCTGTTGCGGCTGAGCATACTGTTGCTGCGGCGCATGCTGAGGCTGGTGATAGCTTTGAGCATGCTGCGGCGGTTGTTGCTGTTGATAATGCTGTTGAGGCGGCGGCGTCACCGCAGGCTCCGGCATCACGCTCGGCGTGAACAACGGCGCTTTCGGTGTCTCATCCACCAGTGTTTTCATCGGCGAGAATTCAAAATCGTCGAGGGAGAACGGATGCGCCCCCTCTGGCTGCTCACTGGCATAGCGATTCTGCTGAGACGCGGCGAACTGGCGCGCCAGTTCCGCTTCTGCGGCGGCATCTTCATCGTTCTCTTCGAACGCATAGCTATCCTGCTCGTCCGCTTCTTCGCCATAACGTTGCTGCTGCGAGGCGGCAAACTGGCGAGCCAGCGCATCCTGCTGCAGCGCATCGGCTTCATCGTCGGTCAGCGGCTGATTATCCTCAGGCTGATAGCGCTCAGCTTCACGAGCAGCGCGCTCCTCGGCCATCCGCTGCGACGGTAGCTTGATGCCGTATGAGGCCAGCTCACGGCGCGTCGGCACGCGAACGCGATTAGGGCGCGGCAACTGTGGGCCAATGCCTTCTTTGACCTGCGAGCGCGGGCCGTCAGCTGGGCTAAACAGCGGCGCTGAGGCCGCAGCTGCGGCGGCGGTTCCAGCGGCTGCCGCTGCCGCATGGCGAACGCTGGCAGCAACCGGTGCAACGGCAGTGGAAGGTTCTGGCACAGAAACCGGAATGGACGGCGCGGTCGATGCCCGCTGTTCCATTGGCGCTAACGGTTCCGGAATGGGTTGATACCACGCCGCCAGCTGTTCACGCTCACGTGCGCGTTTCTCTTCCACTTCTTCGAAATAGTACAGCGGCGGACGATGAGCAGGTTTAACCTCCTCTTCCACCACCGGTTCTGGCTCAACGACAGGTGCTGGTTCAGCCTGAGGCACGTTCAGATATTCCGATTCAGCAGTATATGGCTGTTCTTGCTGTAGCTGTTCGTAAGCAGGCTGCTGAGGTTGTGCGTACTGCTGCTGCTCATAAGCAGGCTGCTGCGGTTGTGCGTACTGCGGCTGCTCATAAGCAGGCTGCTGAGGTTGCGCATACTGCGGCTGCTCATAAGCAGGCTGCTGCGGCTGTACGTACTGCGGCTGCTCATAAGCAGGCTGCTGAGGTTGTGCGTACTGCGGCTGCTCATAAGCAGGCTGCTGAGGTTGTGCGTACTGCGGCTGCTCATAAGCAGGCTGCTGCGGTTGCGCATACTGCGGCTGCTCATAAGCAGGCTGCTGAGGTTGCGCATACTGCGGCTGCTCATAAGCAGGCTGCTGAGGTTGCGCGTACTGCGGCTGCTCATAAGCAGGCTGCTGCGGTTGCGCATACTGCGGCTGCTCATAAGCAGGTTGCTGCACCGGCGGCCATCCTTCTGGCGTCGGTGCAATAACCGGTTCACCCGCCGTTGGAGCAGGAACGGCCTGCCATTCAACGGCAGGTGCAGCAACAGGCTGCTCGTTCATGGACGGCGCAGCTAATGTTGGGTCGGCGGCCCACGCCGCTGTGCCTGTAACGGCAACGGCCTCAGCGACGGTATGACCTCTCAGTAGAGGGTCGTACTCATCATATTCGGCGGCACGCGTCGCGCTGGCACCAGAGAACAGCACATCATCAGGATCGACCTGAGCCCCACAGTGGCCCGCCTCTTCCGGTTCGTCCATACGACGGCCAGAGAACAGCGCCTCGTCCGTTTTACGCACCATCGGGTTAGAGAATTTTTCGGCGATCCGCTTACGGCGCGCCAGTGCACCTCGCAGGATGCGCGCACGACGAGATTCACGCGACGCTTTCTGCGTCTCCTCGCCGTCGTCTTCATATTCGTCTTCTTCTTCGTACTCGTCTTCATCAACCCAGGTGTCGTCACGACGGGTTCGGTTGCTGGCGAACGTCAGAATGTTGAGGATCCAACTGCCCATTTTTTCGGCAATGCTGACCCATGACCAGCCGGTAAACAGCGTCAGGCCCGCGGCCCAGATACAGAGTAGCGCGATGGTCCCGCCGCTGCTGTGCAGCATCGGTTGCAGCGCGGTGCTGAGCAGGCTGCCAATCACGCCACCGGAGGCAAAGTACCAGATGTCATCGGCGTTTATCGCCGCGAGGCCGCATGAAGTAAGGATGATCGCCAGTACGCCAATCAGGCGCAGCGAGACGGCGAAGTAGTCGATGTACTCATCGTTCGAACGATGCCGCCAGGCAAACCAGCAGCCACCAACAATAATGACCGGTATGGTATAAGCCATTACGCCAAAGATGAAGAACAGCGTATCGGCCAGCCATGCGCCTGGTGCGCCACATAAATTGTGGATCGGTTCGTGCCAGGCCGTTTGCGACCAGCTAGGATCGGAAGGATTGAAGCTCAGTAGTGCAGCCATTAACCAAACGGCAAAAATGGCGCATAAAAGGAGTAACGCCTCAAGGAGTCGGCGTCCGCTGCTGAGTTTTGTGAGTTTGACTTCTTTGTCTTCTGTATATTCCTGGCTCAAGAAAGGCTCTCCAGGTGCCGAATGCTAAAACGGACAACAGTGCCAGATTGCGCCGACACTGTTGCTGTATGGATTAACAGGAGTGTAATCAAACTACGCTGATTTTGCACCTGTTCCGTTTTAGCGGGTCTTAATTACCAGACGATTACTCTGCTTAACCTCTTCCATAACGACGTAAGTACGGGTGTCGTTCACGCCTGGCAGGCGCAGCAGGGTCTCGCCAAGAAGTTTACGGTAAGCCGACATGTCCGGTACGCGGGTTTTCAACAGATAGTCGAAATCGCCGGAAACCAAGTGACACTCTTGAATTTCTTCAAGTTTTTGCACAGCGGCGTTAAATTGTTCAAACACGTCTGGCGCACCGCGATTCAGAGTAATCTCAACAAAAACCAGCAGCGATGCATCCAGGTAATGCGGGTTTAACAGCGCGGTATAGCCCTGAATAAAACCCTGTCGTTCCAGACGACGTACGCGCTCAAGGCACGGGGTCGGAGAAAGTCCTACTCTTTTGGAAAGCTCGACGTTCGAAATACGCCCATCTTTTTGCAGTTCATTGAGAATGTTGCGGTCGATGCGGTCGAGATCTTTGCCAGGGCGTTTTTTACTATCTACCATTATTATTGTCTCTCTGTATTCCTTCCCTACTCCTGTCTTGACTCTGTGCACTTCACTGTTCAGAGCCTTCTCCCGATTTCAATGCGCCATTGTTGCTGCAACGACGAATATCCCAGGGTATGCGTATGAGAAGCCCCGGCGCCTCACGGCCACCCTCCGACATCACGTATGATGTCTGTCCACACCATACGTAGATTTCAGTGATCCGGGTAAAAATGGCATTTGCGTGCATGAAAATTCACCACACGCGAAACACTGCTTTTCTTCTTCCTTGAATGTTGTCGCAAAAGCTTAGGGGATTGTCAAAGCAAAACATCTTTTTTTAGTACAACATGCCAGATATTCATGAATCCTGGGTCCGGTTTCACATGTAATCGTCTTATAATCATCAGCCTGGCAGTAGAAATAGTTATATTTTTTGATGTTAAAATAGCCAATCAATCGGCTCATTCTATTACACATATCGTTAACAAAATCGCTGTGCTCTTTTTTTACGTCTACAAATTCCCTACAATCCAGAGCAATGTCTGCCAACAATTATGGGGATCTCATGGGCACGGCCAAACACAGTAAGTTGTTAATCCTTGGTTCTGGACCTGCGGGATACACCGCTGCGGTCTATGCTGCACGCGCAAACCTGCAGCCGGTACTGATTACCGGGCTGGAAAAAGGCGGTCAGCTGACCACCACCACAGAAGTGGAAAACTGGCCTGGCGATCCAAGCGACCTGACCGGTCCGCTGCTGATGGAACGTATGCACGAGCACGCCACTAAGTTTGAGACCGAAATTATTTTCGATCACATCCACAGCGTGGATCTGCAAAACCGTCCGTTCCGTCTCACCGGCGACAGCGGTGAATACACCTGCGATGCGTTAATCATCGCCACCGGCGCCTCTGCTCGCTACCTGGGCCTGCCGTCGGAAGAAGCGTTTAAAGGCCGCGGCGTTTCCGCCTGTGCTACCTGCGACGGTTTCTTCTACCGCAACCAGAAAGTCGCGGTCATCGGCGGCGGCAACACCGCCGTGGAAGAAGCGCTGTATCTGTCCAACATCGCATCAGAAGTGCATCTGATTCACCGCCGTGATTCATTCCGTGCTGAAAAAATCCTGATCAAACGTCTGATGGATAAAGTGGAAAGCGGCAACATCGTGCTGCACACCAAGCGTACGCTGGAAGAAGTGACCGGCGACCAGATGGGCGTGAGCGGTCTGCGTCTGCGTTCTACTGAAAACGACGACATTGAGTCGCTGGACGTCGCGGGTCTGTTCGTCGCTATCGGCCACAGCCCAAATACCGCGATCTTCGAAGGTCAACTGGCGCTGGAAAACGGCTACATCAAAGTGCAGTCCGGCATTCACGGCAACGCAACACAAACCAGCATTCCTGGTGTGTTCGCGGCGGGTGACGTGATGGACCACATTTACCGTCAGGCGATCACCTCTGCGGGTACCGGCTGTATGGCCGCGCTGGACGCTGAGCGCTACCTCGACGGTCTGGCTGACGCGTGCAAATAATCTTTACAAGTCAGTAACAAAAGTAAAAAAGGCGACGATAAGTCGCCTTTATTTTTTCTGCGATGTAACATTGCCGCGCCCATAACTGAAACCATTAGCCATAAGCACCTGCTAAGCGCCCAATGAATAAAAGTCGCCAACAAGAACTCACCCGCTGGCTCAAACAGCAAAGCGTCCTGTCACGCCGCTGGTTGATGACCTCCCGTCTGCTCGGCTTCGTTAGCGGTGTACTGATCATCGCCCAGGCCTGGTTCCTTGCCCGCATTCTCCATCACATGATTATGGAGAACATCCCGCGAGAAGCGTTGCTGCTGCCGTTTATCCAGCTGGTGCTGATCTTTATCCTGCGCGCCTGGGTTGTCTGGCTGCGGGAGCGCGTTGGTTTTCACGCCGGGCAACAGATTCGATTTGAAATTCGCCGCCAGGTGCTCGACCGCCTGCAGCAGGCTGGTCCGGCCTGGATTCAGGGCAAGCCAGCCGGTAGCTGGGCGACGCTTATCCTCGAGCAAATCGATGACATGCACGATTACTATGCCCGCTACCTGCCGCAGATGGCGCTGGCAGCCTGCGTGCCGCTGCTGATTGTGGTCGCGATCTTCCCTTCCAACTGGGTCGCCGCATTAATACTGCTGATGACGGCACCGTTAATTCCGCTGTTTATGGCCCTGGTGGGAATGGGCGCGGCCGATGCCAACCGTCGCAACTTCCTGGCGCTGGCGCGCCTGAGCGGTCACTTCCTCGACCGTCTGCGGGGCATGGATACGCTGCGTATCTTTGGTCGTGGCGAAGCAGAAACGGAAAGCATTCGCGAGGCCTCGCAGGATTTCCGTCAACGTACGATGGAAGTCCTGCGACTGGCCTTCCTCTCCTCCGGCGTGCTGGAGTTCTTTACTTCGCTCTCCATTGCGCTGGTCGCCGTCTATTTCGGCTTCTCCTACCTTGGCGAACTAAACTTCGGCAGCTACGGCACTGCCGTGACGCTCTCCTCCGGTTTCCTGGCGCTGATCCTGGCCCCTGAGTTCTTCCAGCCGCTGCGTGATTTAGGCACCTTCTATCACGCCAAGGCACAGGCCGTGGGTGCCGCCGACAGCCTGAAAACATTCCTCGAAGCGCCGCTGGCGCATCCGGAACAGGGCGACCAGACGCTGGAGACCAGCGAACCGGTTACTCTCAGCGCCGTGGATCTGTTTATCACCTCGCCGGAAGGCAAAATGCTGGTTGGGCCGCTGAACTTTACGCTTAACGCCGGGCAACGCGCCGTGCTGGTTGGCCTGAGCGGCTCCGGGAAAAGCTCGCTGTTGAACGCCCTGTCCGGCTTCCTTCCCTACAGCGGTTCGCTGAAAGTGAACGGCGTTGAATTACGCAATCTGCACCCGGAAGGCTGGCACCGCATGATGAGCTGGGTCGGGCAAAACCCGCAGCTTCCGGCGGCTACGCTGCGTGAGAACGTCCTGCTCGGCAATCTGGAGGCCAGCGAGCAACAGTTGCAGCAGGCGCTGGATAAAGCCTGGGTCAGCGAATTCCTGCCACAGCTTCCTGACGGTATCGACACCGTGGTCGGCGAACAGGCCGCACGTTTGTCCGTGGGTCAGGCTCAGCGCGTCGCTGTCGCCCGCGCCCTACTCGCCCCCTGCCGTCTGCTGCTGCTGGATGAACCTGCCGCCAGTCTGGATGCCCACAGCGAGCAGCGTGTGATGCAGGCGCTGACCGAAGCCTCCACCCAACAAACCACGCTGATGGTCACCCACCAGCTGGAAGGTATTACCGATTGGGATGCTATCTGGGTGATGGAAAACGGTCAGATTATTGAGCAGGGAACGTATCAGCAGCTGGTTGATGCTAACGGCGTGTTTGCCAGCCTGCTGGCTAGCCGTCAGGAGGAGATTTAAATGCGCGCACTGTTGCCTTATCTGGCGCTCTATAAACGTCACAAGTGGCTGTTAAGCCTGGGCGTTGTTCTGGCGATTATCACCCTGCTTGCGAGCATTGGCTTACTGACCCTTTCCGGCTGGTTCCTTTCTGCTTCAGCGGTTGTCGGGTTCGCGGGCGCTTACACCTTCAACTACATGCTGCCTGCCGCTGGCGTGCGCGGCGCGGCGATTATCCGTACTGCCGGGCGCTACTTTGAGCGCCTGGTCAGTCATGATGCGACCTTCCGCGTTTTACAACATCTGCGCGTCTTTACCTTCAGCAAGCTGCTGCCGCTGTCGCCCGCCGGGCTGGCGCGTTTTCGTCAGGGCGAACTGCTCAACCGCATGGTGGCGGACGTCGATACGCTCGACCACCTCTATCTGCGCGTCATTTCGCCATTAGTCGGTGCATTAGTCGTCATTCTGGTGGTGACTGCCGGGCTTAGTCTGCTGGACGTTGGTCTGGCGCTTACCCTCGGCGGCATTATGCTGGCCACGCTGCTGGTTCTACCGCCGCTGTTCTATCGCGCAGGTAAACCCACAGGTGAGCAGTTGACGAGCCTGCGCGGGCAGTATCGCCAACAGTTAACCGGCTGGCTGCAGGGGCAGGCAGAGCTGACTATCTTTAACGCCAGCCAGCGTTATCGGAAGCAGATGGAGCAAACCGAACTCAACTGGCACGACGCCCAGCGCCGTCAGTCTGAACTGACCGCTCTGTCACAGGCGTTAATGCTACTAATTGGCGGCGTCGCCGTGGTCTCCATGCTGTGGTTAGCCGCTGGCGGCGTTGGTAGCAACAGCCAACCCGGCGCGCTGATTGCGCTGTTTGTATTCTGTGCGCTGGCGGCCTTTGAAGCGCTGGCGCCAGTGACCGGCGCCTTCCAGCATCTTGGGCAGGTTATCGCCTCAGCGCTGCGTATCAGCCAGATTATTGAACAGCAACCGGAAGTGACCTTCCCAGAGCAGGCCGTGGCGCGTCCTCAACAGGTATCGCTGACGCTGGATCGGGTGTCATTCACCTACCCTCAGCAAACGCAGCCTGCGCTGAATAATCTGTCTCTGAATATTACTGCGGGTCAGCATATCGCCCTCCTCGGCCGTACCGGCTGCGGTAAATCGACGCTGCTCCAGTTACTCACCCGCGCCTGGGACCCACAGCAGGGCGAGATTCTGCTGAACGGCATGCCGCTGACCCAGTTTGATGAGCAGACGCTGCGTCAGACCATCAGCCTGGTGCCGCAGCGCGTGCATCTGTTCAGCGCGACCCTGCGCGACAACCTGTTGCTGGCGAAGCCTGACGCGAGCGATGAAGCGCTCAGCGAGGTTCTGCGCCGTACCGGTCTTGAGAAGCTGCTGGAAGACGCCGGGCTGAACAGCTGGCTGGGTGAAGGTGGACGTCAGCTTTCCGGCGGCGAGCTGCGTCGACTGGGGATTGCGCGGGCATTGCTGCACGATGCACCGCTGATGATGCTGGACGAACCGACCGAAGGGTTAGACGCCACCACCGAGAGCCAGGTGCTTGAACTACTGGCCGACGTAATGCGTCATAAAACGCTGCTGATGGTGACCCATCGTCTGCGCGGGCTGGCGCGATTTAATCAGATAATTGTCATGGACAACGGGCAAATTATTGAGCAAGGTAATCACGCAGAACTGCTGGCAAAACAAGGCCGTTACTACCAGTTTAAACAGCGTCTGTAGACTATGATTAGTTAACCCTGTTTCGTGAGGTCATCGCGACATGCGCCTTGTCCAGCTTTCTCGACACTCGATCGCGTTTCCCTCGCCTGAGGGCGCATTACGTGAACCAAACGGACTGCTCGCTTTAGGGGGCGATCTCGGCCCCGCGCGCCTGCTGATGGCCTATCAGCGCGGCATTTTTCCGTGGTTTTCGCCCGGCGATCCCATTCTCTGGTGGTCGCCGGATCCCCGCGCCGTGCTGTGGCCTGAGCAGTTTCACCTCAGCCGCAGCATGAAGCGGTTTCACAAAACCTCCCCTTATCGCGTGACGATCAACTACGCCTTTAGCGATGTGATCGCCGGCTGCGCGCAGGATCGTCACGAAGGTACCTGGATCACAACCAGTATCAGCCAGGCCTATCATCGCCTGCATGAACTTGGTCATGCGCACTCTATCGAGGTATGGCAGGAAAACACGCTGGTAGGCGGCATGTACGGCGTTGCCATGGGCGAACTGTTCTGCGGCGAGTCGATGTTCAGCCGCGCGGAGAACGCCTCTAAGACGGCGCTGTACGTCTTTTGCGAGGCATTCCGTCAGGCGGGTGGCAAACTCATCGACTGTCAGGTGCTCAATAGCCACACCGCTTCCCTGGGCGCGGAGGAAATCCCGCGTCGCGACTACCTCGAGCATCTCAATACGCTCCGCATGCAGCCGCTTGCCGATAAGTTTTGGGTACCCCGAGCGCTCTTTTTACCTGAAGCGTAAATGATTTCAGCACAATTGCCATCAGGATGATATAATTGCCGACGAGAGTCGCTTCTGCCTTTTACCCCGCCGACGTTTGGGAATCTTCGAGTCAGATAACGCCCACGTTTATCCTGCTGTTTCCGGCCTGGTTCGTGCCCATCACACGATGCATTTGTGTGGTGAAAGGGTAATGCGCAAAAACGACTTTCGCCGATTAAGACGGACAATTCTTTACTTACTTGATGAACTTCGGCATTATCTTGCCGGTTCAAATTACGGTAGTGATACCCCAGAGGATTAGATGGCCAAAGAAGACAATATTGAAATGCAGGGTACCGTTCTTGATACGTTACCTAATACCATGTTCCGCGTAGAACTGGAAAACGGGCACGTGGTTACTGCACATATCTCCGGTAAAATGCGCAAAAACTACATCCGTATCCTGACGGGCGACAAAGTGACTGTTGAGCTGACCCCGTACGACCTGAGCAAAGGCCGCATTGTCTTCCGTAGTCGCTAACCTCCGCAGATAATGAGCGTCTGGCGCTACTTTCGCCGAGCGCTATTTGCTGAATAGTAATGCCTCGCTTATTGCGGGGCATTTTTTTTCCTTTTCCACATGACCTCATAAATTGTGCGCTTCCGGTTTACGCGATTTTTGCCAGTGATGGTGCTCACGCAGCCCTTCCGCTGACTCTTCCGCCACCACGCGTAGCTCATCGCTATCCGCTTCATGACGTAGCTGGTGATCGGCATTTTTAACCCACAAAAACTGATGTCCTTTATGGCCGGCCATAAGTTGGCCAGAGAATAACGCGCAGGTGAGTAAAATCACCGATAACAATTTCGAAAACATTATGCCACCGCCTGGTTATCTTCTGCCTCCATCATGCCAACCCTTACGTCTGGTTATTATCCAGCTGTTCAAATTTGCGAAAATGGAATGTCAGCGTGAAACACCGAAGATGGCGCATAAAAAAACCGAGCTGTTGTCAGCTCGGTTTTTGTTTTTACCGCATGTGATTAACGTTAATGCGCCGCTTCTGGCTTATGCTTCTGCGCACTCTGGAAGCCGTAGGTCAGCTCGTTCTTCTCGTTGTCGAGCGCCACGGTGACCTGGCCGCCGTCAACCAGCGAGCCAAACAGCAGTTCGTTGGCCAGCGGTTTTTTCAGGTTGTCCTGAATCACACGCGCCATAGGACGCGCGCCCATCGCACGGTCGTAGCCTTTCTCGGCCAGCCAGTTGCGGGCCTCCTGGCTGACTTCCAGCGACACGCCTTTCTGATCCAGTTGAACCTGCAACTCGACGATGAACTTATCGACGACCTGGTGGATCACGTCAGTCGACAGATGATCGAACCAGATAATGTTGTCGAGACGGTTACGGAACTCTGGCGTAAAGATCTTTTTGATCTCTTCCATCGCGTCGGTGCTGTTGTCCTGCTGGATAAGGCCAATCGATTTACGCTCGGTTTCACGTACGCCGGCGTTGGTGGTCATCACCAGCACCACGTTACGGAAATCGGCTTTACGACCGTTGTTATCGGTCAGCGTGCCGTTGTCCATCACCTGCAGCAGCAGGTTAAAGACGTCCGGGTGCGCTTTTTCGATTTCGTCCAGCAGCAGTACCGCGTGCGGATGCTTGATAACCGCATCGGTCAGCAGGCCGCCCTGGTCAAAACCAACGTATCCCGGAGGCGCACCGATCAGGCGGCTCACCGTATGGCGTTCCATATACTCGGACATATCGAAACGCAGCAGTTCGATGCCCATCGCCTTCGCCAACTGGACGGTTACTTCCGTTTTACCCACCCCAGTCGGGCCAGCAAACAGGAAGGAGCCCACCGGACGATGATCGTGGCCGAGGCCTGCGCGGCTCATCTTAATGGCTTCGGTCAACGCATCAATAGCGTTATCCTGGCCGAATACCAGCATCTTCAGACGGTTGCCGAGGTTTTTCAGCGTATCGCGATCGCTTTGGGAGACGCTTTTCTCCGGGATACGCGCAATACGCGCGACCACGGATTCGATGTCCGCCACGTTGATCGTTTTCTTACGCTTGCTCACCGGCATCAGACGGGCGCGAGCGCCTGCCTCATCAATCACGTCAATGGCCTTATCCGGCAGATGACGATCGTTGATGTATTTCACCGCCAGCTCCACTGCCGCACGTACCGCTTTCGCGGTGTAACGGACATCGTGGTGCGCTTCGTATTTCGGCTTCAGGCCGTTCAGGATCTGTACGGTCTCTTCTACCGACGGTTCGGTAATATCGATTTTCTGGAAACGACGCGCAAGCGCCCTGTCCTTCTCAAAGATATTGCTGAACTCCTGGTACGTGGTGGAGCCCATTACCCGAATTTTGCCGCTGGAGAGCAGCGGTTTAATCAGGTTCGCGGCATCTACCTGCCCACCCGACGCGGCACCCGCACCGATGATGGTGTGGATTTCGTCGATGAACAGAATGCTGTTGGTGTCCTGCTCTAACTGCTTGAGCAGAGCTTTAAAGCGTTTTTCGAAATCGCCGCGATACTTGGTGCCCGCCAGCAGCGAACCGATATCGAGCGAGTAGATAGTGCAGTCGGCCATGATTTCCGGCACATCGCCACGCACAATGCGCCACGCGAGGCCTTCCGCAATCGCCGTTTTACCGACACCGGATTCACCCACCAGTAGCGGGTTATTCTTACGGCGACGGCACAGCACCTGAATGGCGCGCTCCAGCTCTTTGTCGCGGCCAATCAGCGGGTCAATTCCCCCGACGCGAGCAAGCTGATTAAGATTGGTGGTGAAGTTTTCCATACGTTCCTCCCCGCCTGCTTGCTCTTCGTTAGTCTGCTGATTCCCGGAATCGGAAGGCTGACTTGGCTCGTCTTTACGCGTGCCATGAGAGATGAAGTTCACCACGTCAAGGCGGCTGACTTCATGTTTACGCAGAAGATACGCAGCCTGCGACTCCTGCTCGCTGAAAATCGCCACGAGGACGTTAGCGCCGGTGACTTCGCTACGCCCAGAAGACTGGACGTGGAAGACCGCGCGCTGCAGAACACGCTGGAAGCTGAGCGTCGGTTGCGTTTCACGCTCTTCTTCACTGACCGGTAGCACCGGCGTGGTTTGTTCGATGAAGGCTTCGAGTTCCTGACGCAGCGCCACCAGATCGACCGAGCACGCTTCCAGCGCTTCACGGGCTGATGGGTTGCTAAGCAGAGCCAGCAACAGATGCTCGACGGTCATAAACTCGTGACGGTGCTCGCGCGCTCTGGCGAAAGCCATGTTTAAACTGAGTTCCAGTTCTTGATTGAGCATAGGCACCTCCCCCAATTTTCATGCCTGTATCAGGCTTGTTCCAGCGTACACAACAGTGGATGCTCGTTCTCCCTCGCGTACTGATTCACCATGGCAACTTTGGTCTCGGCGACTTCTGCCGTAAAGACACCACAAATTGCTTTACCCTGATAGTGAACCGTTAGCATCAGTTGTGTTGCGCGTTCTACATCATAAGAAAAGAATTTTTGTAACACGTCAATAACAAACTCCATCGGAGTGTAATCATCATTGACCAATATCACTTTATACATCGATGGGGGCTTAAGCCCATCCTGAAGTTTATCTGCCGAAAGCTGGTCGAAATCCAGCCAGTCTCTGGTCTTACTCATTGTCAGTCATCATTGTGGGTGTCATCTCGTGCTGCTGACGTTCCTGTTTGCACTTTAGCGCCTCGTAGTATTGACGGTATTAATGACACATTTACCGTCTGCTACGCCGCCACTTGCTCCTGTGCATACACGTTCTAAATTTACTGTAGATCATAGATAGCTATCACCTATAGCTGTCATTCGCGAACTCTGTCACATTCCCGTCAATAGCGTTAACTGCTTCAAATTTTGATGCATTTTCCCCCTTCAGCCTCCCTCAAACGCTTGACGCATTGTGCGAAATATCTAAATTGTACTGGCGAGAGTTGGTGAGGTTTTGAACAACTCCTGACTCCACCACCGGTTCATTCCATCTACTTATAAACGTATAATAGTGTTACGAAGGATGTCGAAGTATGGAAATGGGTACTGTTAAGTGGTTCAACAATGCTAAAGGGTTCGGTTTTATTTGCCCGGAAGGCGGTGGCGAGGACATCTTCGCCCATTACTCCACCATCCAGATGGATGGGTACAGAACGTTAAAAGCCGGGCAATCCGTCCAGTTTGATGTCCACGAGGGGCCGAAAGGTAATCATGCCAGCGTGATTATCCCTCTGGAAGCAGAAACAGCCGCCTAGTTACTGCCCCATTGTGTACATCCCGCTGTCAAAATGCCAGTCCTTCTGACTGGCATTTTTTCATTTCTTTTGCGCTTATTCCCGCGCCAGCGCATCGACCGGATCGAGCCGGGCGGCGTTGCGCGCAGGTAACCAACCAAACAGCACGCCGGTCAGCGTCGAGCAGATAAATGCCGTCAGCAGCGCCAGCGGCGAGAAGCCAATTTCCCATCCCGGCAGCACCAACTGTAAGAGCAGCGCAATCATCATGGAAAGCGCCACACCGATCGCGCCGCCGACAAGGCAGACCAGGATCGCCTCTATCAGGAACTGCTGCAGCACGTTGCTGGCTCGCGCCCCAACCGCCATACGAATGCCGATTTCCCGGGTACGCTCGGTCACCGACACCAGCATAATGTTCATCACCCCAATGCCGCCCACCACCAGCGAAATCACCGCCACCAGCGTTAAGAACAGCTGTAATGTATGTGTGGTGCGTTCAGCCGTTTTCAAGACGCTGTCCATGTTCCAGACAAAGAAATCTTTCTTCCCGTGCCGCAGGTTTAACAGCCGAGTGAGTTGCTCTTCTGCAAGGCTGCTGTCGTAACCCTCTTTCACCCTGACGGTAATCGAGTTGAGCCACGTCTGTCCCATCACCCTCCCGGACATCGTCGAGTAAGGTAACCAGACGCGCAGAATTTTGCTGCTGCCAAACATCGACTGTTTTTCATCTGCCACGCCGATAACCGTCGCGGGCATATTGCCGACCAGGATGACTTCACCCACCACATTGACTTTATTCGGGAACAGTTGACGTCGCGTGTTGCTATCAAGCACCACCACCTGTGAACGCTCCGCGGCCTGCACATCGTTAAAGGTGTTCCCTTCGCTGAAGGTCATACCGTAGACGTTAAAATAGTGCTGACCGATGCCCTGAACGCTGGTGGCGACATCAATATTGCCCGCCCTGACGCGCAGGTTTTTTGACACCGATGGGGTGACGGAACTGACCCACGACTGCTTTTCAATCGCCAGCAGGTCATCGTATTTCAACGACTGCTGATACTGCGGGTCGTCATCGCCGAAATCTTTCCCCGGATAGACGTCAATGGTGTTGGTGCCAATGGCGCGAATATCCGCCAGCACCATCTGCTTGGCCGCGTCGCCCACCACCACGATAGAGACCACAGAGGCGATGCCGATGATAATGCCCAGCATGGTCAGCAGCGTGCGCATTTTATTGGCAACCATCGCGCGCCAGGCCATCGACAGCGCTTCGCGGAAGCTGTTGCTGAACTGCTGCCAGCCGGACGCATTCTGAACCGCGGGTTTGCGCGCCGCCATCGTCGTCTGACGCGGGGGCGGATTATGGATAATTTCGCCGTCACGAATCTCAATCACTCGCTCGGCTTGTGCGGCAACCTGCGGGTCGTGGGTGACGATAATAATGGTGTGACCCTGCTCTTTTAGCTGATGCAGGATAGCCATCACCTCTTCACCCGAATGGGTATCGAGCGCCCCCGTGGGTTCATCAGCAAGTATCACCTGGCCGCCGTTCATCAGCGCGCGGGCGATACTGACGCGCTGCTGCTGGCCGCCGGAAAGCTGCGAAGGGGCATAATCCACGCGATCGGCAAGCCCAAGACGCTGCAGCAGTTCTTCCGCGCGTTCAAGACGGGCTTTGCGCTCCATGCCAGCATAGACGGCTGGCACTTCAACATTCTGCGCGGCCGTCAGGTGAGACAGCAGATGGTAGCGCTGAAAGATAAAGCCAAAATGCTCGCGCCGCAGCGCGGCCAGCGCATCGCTATCCAGCGTCGCGACATCGACCCCGGCAACCCGATAAGTCCCGCTTGTAGGCTTATCAAGACAGCCGAGGATATTCATCAGGGTGGATTTACCCGAGCCGGAAGCGCCGACAATCGCCACCATCTCACCGGCGTTAATTTGCAGAGAGATGCCTTTAAGCACATCCACGCTGCCGTCACCGGACGGGTAGCTGCGGCGGATGTTGCTCAGTTCAAGCAGTGCGGTCATTGTGCAGCCCCGGTTTTACCTTCTCCGGTAATCACCTCATCGCCCGCGTCCAGCCCTTTGGCAATTTCCACATCGGTGTCGTTGCGCGCGCCAATCACGACTTCACGGGTTTTCACCTCGCCGTTACGCAGCAGACGCACGTTGTAGCGGTTGTCTCCCACGTTCTCGCCCAGCGCGGAAAGCGGGATGGTCAGCACATCGTTTACGCCGCTGAGCTGGATATGTACCTGAGCCGTCATGTCGAGGCGCAAAACGCCCTGCGGGTTAGGCACTTCAAAACGGGCATAGTAGAAGATGGCGTCGTTGACCTTCTCCGGCGTTGGCAGAATGTCTTTGAGCGTGCCTTCATAACGCGTCAGCGGGTCACCCAGCACCGTAAACCAGGCTTTCTGCCCTGGTTTAAGGTGGATAACATCAGCCTCCGACACCTGCGCTTTCACCAGCATCGTACGGAGATCGGCAAGGGTCAGAATATTCGGCGCCTGCTGGGCGGCAATCACCGTCTGCCCCTGCAGGGTAGTAATTTGCGTAACTTCACCCGCCATAGGCGCGACGATACGCGTGAAATCGAGGTTGGTTTTGGCGGTATCAAGAGAGGCCTGATTTCGCTTAATTTGTGCGTCAATTGTGCCAATCTGCGCCTTTTTCACCACCATTTCGGTGGCAGCGGTATCCAGATCCTGGCGCGAAATCGCCTGGGTTTTTGCCAGTTGCTGCTGGCGTGAAAGGGTTACACTCGCCAGCTTCCATTCGGCTTCAGCCTGCTGGCGCTGCGCTCGCAGTTCCATCAACGTGGCTTCTACCTCTTTTATCTGGTTTTGCGCCTGTTCGGGGTCAATCACCCCCAACAGCTGATCTTTCGCGACTTTATCGCCAATGCTTACCGACAGCGTTTTCAACTGCCCGCTCACCTGCGCACCAACGTCTACTTTGCGCAGCGCGTCAAGCTTACCGGTAGCCAGCACGCTCTGCTCCAGGGAGCCCTTACGGACAATCAACGTCTGGTAGTTGGGCAACGGCGCGTTCAGCTTTTTCCAGACTGCTATCACGGCGATAATCACGACGATTGCCGCGATTGCATAGCGTTTTTTAAACTTTCCCTTGATGTTCATAAAAATCCTGAATTCCCCAGTGTATCCATCAGAATGAAAAGGCAAGCGTAAACAAAATATAAACAATCACTAAAGATATCTAAGAATTTTCCGATGATTGAGAATTGGTTTAGTTTTCCAATTGTAAACTTTGGAAAAGTTTTTTATATCAGGTCGCCATCAATGTCTCAGCTCAGTGATAACTCTCTTCCTCCAGCGCATTCTTTCTCCAGCCTTGGGCTGTTTTTTAGCCTGTTCAGCGGGCAGTGGCGTCCTAGCGAACACTGGCATAAAAACAGCTTCCGGCGGAAGTTTATGGTGCGTTCTTTATTGATGCCACGCTTAAACCGCGATTGGATGCACGAATTATCTCAATGGTCAAATCTTAACGCGGTCATGGCCCGTCAACCTCGCCTGCCGGTGCGACTGCATCGTCCTTATCTGGCGGTCAATTTCCCTCGCCCTTTGATTGTGGATGCGCTGCGTTATCACTATAAGCTGTTATCCGAGGCAATGTCCCCTGAAGAGTTTGAGACCTATCTGAATTCGCAGTATTTCCCACTTGCAAAACTAGAGGGGAAAAACGGTGAGGTCTTCAGCATTGAACTGACCATGGATGTCAATCTCGACAAAGAGGGCGATAGCACTATCCTGATGCGTAACGCGAATGGCGATACGCTGGCGGAAATGACCTTTACCATCCTGAGCTATCAGAACCAACGGACGCTGTTTATCGGTGGCCTGCAGGGCGGTAAACGTGAACTTCCTCATGAAGCCATTCAGGAAGCGACCAAAGCCTGCCACGGCCTGTTCCCGAAACGCCTGGTGATGGAAGCCGTTTGCCACTTTGCAGGCCGTCTGCAGGTGGAACAAATTCTCGCCGTCAGCAACACGGTCCATATTTTCCGTGGCGAGCGCTACCACGATAAAAACAAAGCCGTCCTTTCGGATTACGACAGCTTTTGGGAAGCCGTAGGCGGTGAATGCGATCAAAACCGCTATTTCCATATCCCTGTCACTATTGCCCGCAAAGATCTTGCCGAAATTGCGAGCAAAAAACGCGCAGAGTACCGCCGCCGCTTTGAGTTGCTGGATACCATTGGCACGCAAATGTCGACGCTCTTTGGCCAGCGCTAATCTCTTTTTCTACGCACTGCTGATGTGGTGCGTAGAAATACGAAAAAAACAGACGCCACCAAACCTAAACGCTTCATCAACAAAGATTAATCTCCACAATTCTTACATTTGTTGAAATTGTGTTGAGAATCTCGTTGCTTAAATAGGCAAATCTTTCTTATGAGATTATTCCTATGTCCAGCCTCGCCGAACTTTCCCTCTCCACTGCCCTGCAGCCAGAATCCAGTTGGCATTTCTTTCGGCTGCTATCAACCGGTGCGTTAACGCCTGGCCGAGCGTGGGAAAATCCAGGCTATCGCTTTAAGTTCATGCTGCGTTCACTGAGCACGCCGCGCATGACCGGCAAGCTGCTGGCGAACCTGGCAAAACAACCACATTTAAAACAGATCCTTGATGTACAGCCTGGTCTACCGTGCCGTCTGCACCGTCCGTGGTTGTCTGTCCACACCGATCATCAACAGACCATCGAGGCGTTAAGCTGGCACTACCAGCAGTTGCTGAGCCATCTGCCGGAACATGTAACGAAAGGCTACCTCTCACCGCACGGCGCGCTGTTGGCGACCATTAACGGCAAAGACGGTCAGCAGTACGCTATTCGCCTCAACGCAGATGCCATGCAGGATAAAGAAGGTGAAGCAACGCTAACGTTTCGTGATGAAAACAACACCGTGCTGGCGGAGCTAACGTTTACGTTATGCCAGTTCAACGGGGCGGATACCTTTTATATTGGGGGTTTGCAGGGGGCGAAGGCGCACGTTCCACATCAGCTAATCCAGACAGCAACAAAAGCCTGTCATGGCCTGTTCCCGAAACGCCTGGTGGTGGATGCGCTGTTAACGCTGGCGACACCGCTGTCGGTAGAACACGTTCGCGCCGTCAGCAACGAGACGCATATCTACCAGAGCCTGCGCTATCGTCGTAAAAAACGCGACAAACTGCATGCCGATTACAACAGCTTCTGGGAATCGCTCAGCGCAACGGTAGATAGCAAAGGAGATTACGTGCTGCCGCTGATGCTGCCACGTAAAACCATGGAAGAGATTGCCAGCAAAAAACGGGCGGAGTACCGCCGCCGCTACGAGCTGCTGGATACGCTCCAGCAGCAGATTTTGCAGACCAGCAAGCGCTAATCTGCCTTCCCGCGCGCCAGCCAGACGACGCGGGAAAACATTTTCTTCAGTAAAGGCGGTACGGCTTCAGTCCCCCGCCGGCCCGCCTCCATCGCCACTTCAATGGCCAGATCGGGTTTTGACGAGCGATGGATAGCCTTGGTAATCACCCGACGCATATTCATCGGGATATTCTCCGGTAACTGAGCAACGCGATGATAGACGCTGGAAAATCCCTGCTTATACATAAAGTGTTCCATGTCCAGCGCCGGCAGCGTGGTCAGGTGATGATGTTCCTGATCCCGGTCGTTGTTGAGTAAACCACGCACGGTGGCGGCATACTTCTTCCCGGCCTCATCACCGTCGACCAGCACGTGCCATTCAATGCCCATCCGGCGCGCAAACTTAATAAGCGGCTTTAACCCCGACTGGGCAAATTCAATCACCTTCACCCCTTCAGCATCAAAGTGATGGCCGCACTGGCGCGCCAGTTCGTTAATCACCCAGGTCTCCGTCTCGCCTTCCACCAGCAGCCAGCAGCGGGCAAACAGCGATGAAGCGCGGTTAAAGCGGATATGGAAGGAGATGCGGCGGCTATCTTCAGCGTTCATCCCTTCCGGCCCTAAGCGCCAGGCGGAAACGCGGGACGATTCACGCACCAGACGGCAAACGTACTGCATCGGCGTCAGCGACAGCAGTTCACCAGAGTTCGTGGTGGCAATACGCTGCAATGGCAACAAGTTCAGCAGGCTCCAGGCCACAGAGAGCATAATGGGGTGCAGTCGGGTTTCCGGGTCTTCCACCAGCAGCAGCGGGCGAGCGTCTTTATCCAGCCTGACCGTCCCTTTCGCCTGCAATAAGGTGGCAAACATGCCCAGCAGGATCACCCGGTGATTGCGGGCGCCGGGTTTATCTATCATGCGGTTAATAAGATCGAGATAGCGCCAGCTACGCTGTTCATCGTGAGAGCGCCGACGCATCAGGCGCTGAATCGCCGGGCCGGATCCCTGTTCTGAAAAGTAGTGTTCGAGCAGTTGCCCCATCGCCGAGAGCCCCTGGCGAATTTGCCCATCGCTCAGGTTCTGTGGGCTGGTGACCAGCTCACGCGACAAATAATCCAGCTGACGAGCGGTAATCTCGACATCCGGTACGTTCGGCACGGTGCCGTTACGAATACGACGCATAAAACGGGCATCGCGCAGGCGCAGCACCGGCATCAGGCGAATCAGTTCGCGCGCGCAGGCATCGATATCATCCAGTTCCAGCGCCTGGCCGTCGCTGTCGATAAAGCTGCGTAAAGTCAGTACGCTACCGTCGGCGGCCAGTTCACCTTCCAGGCGATAGAAAATGCGCTGATAGCCGTCAGGGCACAGCGACCAGCAGCCGGTGAGGCCACGGTAGCGACGCCCGCGGTAGCGTCCCGGCTCGTTCTCGCGAAAGGTCAGAATAATATGCAGATGATGTTCGCGCCCCTGAACATCGCCGGGCGGGAACCAGAAATCGTTGCGGACAAAGTGATACAGCCCTTCATGCGGGGAAAGCAGCAGCGTCAATGCATCCAGCAGACTCGACTTACCCCAGGCGTTTTCGCCGATTAAGACATTATTTTGTTCCAGCATTAACGACAAACGGTTGATGCCGCGAAACCCTGCAATCTCGGTGCGCTCAAGAAGCATAACTCCTCCGTAACACAATACGCCTGCTCTCCTTTCATTCTCGCAGTATAGCGGCATGGAGGGGCGTTGACATCCGCTCATTCCATTACTTTCAGGTAGAAGAAGGCGTCATTAACCGTGCAAAGTAATAAAATGCGCTCTCAATCACTCTTCACGATTATTCCGAAAATAATGCACTACACTCTAAATTAAAGAATGAATTGCTCAAGGATTAACACCACATTGTTTTGTATCAAAGTTCGCGTATTTATTTAACTGGTTAAGGGATGACGTTAGTTTCTAAAATAGCGCTGACTATGCCTGCCGCTCAATTCAGGCCGGTATAAATTCAGTCGTCATCCTTTATGACGATGATATTTTTAATTCGAGGTGGTTATGTTTAGAAAATTGGCTGCAGAGTGCTTTGGCACCTTCTGGCTGGTATTTGGTGGTTGCGGCAGTGCGGTTCTGGCTGCAGCATTCCCAGAGTTAGGGATTGGCTTTGCGGGTGTGGCGCTGGCGTTCGGTTTAACCGTTCTCACCATGGCTTTTGCTGTAGGGCACATTTCTGGCGGCCATTTTAACCCGGCAGTGACGCTGGGCCTGTGGGCGGGCGGTCGTTTCCCAGCTAAAGACGTTATCGGTTATATCATTGCTCAGGTTGTGGGCGGGATTATCGCTGCTGCTATTCTGTATCTCATCGCCAGCGGTAAAGCAGGCTTTGACGCAGCAGCCAGTGGTTTCGCTTCTAACGGCTACGGCGAACACTCACCGGGTGGCTACTCCATGCTGTCCGCTATCGTGATTGAAATCGTACTGACCTGTGGCTTCCTGCTGGTTATCCACGGTGCAACTGATAAAAATGCGCCAGCGGGCTTCGCCCCTATTGCTATCGGTCTGGCGCTGACCCTGATCCACCTGATCAGCATCCCAGTGACTAACACCTCTGTTAACCCGGCGCGTAGTACTGCAGTGGCTATCTTCCAGGGCGGTTGGGCACTGAACCAGCTGTGGCTCTTCTGGGTCATGCCAATTATCGGCGGTATCCTCGGTGGTCTGATTTATCGCACCCTGCTGGAAAAGAAATAATACGGCTGTAGCCCGGACGAGGCGCTCAGGCGCCGACTCCGGGTATCCCCGGCGGCGCTTCGCTTGATCGGGCTACATAAGAAAGACCCGGCTTTGTCGGGTCTTTCTTTTTTCGTGGCTTTACTCAGAATGGGGTTTTCGGTAGTGTCTGTGCGCTATTTCAACACTGCAAGGAACTGAGCTCGCCATGTTATCGGGATTGCTAATCATTCTGGTGCCACTCATTATCGGCTACCTTATCCCCCTCACCCACCGCAGCGCGCTGCAGCTAATCAACCGTCTGCTGAGCTGGATTGTTTATCTTATTCTCTTCTTTATGGGGATCAGTCTGGCATTCCTGGATAATCTGGCGGATAACCTGTTAGCTATTTTCCACTATTCCGCCATTAGTATTGTGGTTATTTTAGCGTGCAATATGCTGGCGCTAATGTGGCTTGAAAAAGTGCGTCCGTGGGGGCATCCACACCATCAGGAAAAATTACCGTCCCGCGTCGCCATGGCGCTGGAATCATTAAAACTGTGCTTTGTGGTTATAGCCGGTTTTGTGGTTGGACTAAGCGGTTTTGCTTTTTTACAGCATGCCACCGACGCCAGCGAATATACGCTTATCTTCCTCCTGTTCCTTGTAGGTATTCAGCTGAGAAATAGTGGTATGACGCTGCGACAGATAATTCTCAATCGCCGTGGCATGCTAATTGCGCTGGTGGTGGTCGCAAGCTCTATGGTAGCCGGGGTGATTAACGCTTTTCTGCTCGGACTGCCGATTAAAACCGGAATGGCGATGGCTTCTGGATTCGGCTGGTATTCGCTCTCAGGTATTCTTCTGACTGATGCTTATGGCCCGGTGATCGGCAGCGCCACCTTCTTTAATGACCTCGCGCGCGAACTGCTCGCCATCATGCTGATCCCCGGTCTGGTTCGCCGCAGTCGCTCAACGGCGCTGGGGCTATGTGGCGCAACGTCAATGGACTTTACCCTGCCGGTGCTACAACGTTCCGGTGGCGTAGAAATGGTGCCACCTGCCATCGTCCACGGCTTCCTGCTGAGCCTGTTGGTTCCTCTGATGATGGCCTTCTTCACCGCCTGATACCTCTATGGCGGTAGCCCCGGCTGCCGCCAAAATTGCGCTAAATCAACCTCCCTTTAAGTTGCACCAGAAATCCCTTTTCAAGGCTAAGCACCAGGCTTACCCTTAAACATGTATATTAAATATAACTTTAAAAGGTGTGACCATGTTTTGTGTGCAATGTGAACAAACCATCCGTACTCCGGCAGGGAACGGCTGCTCTTATGCACAGGGTATGTGCGGTAAGACCGCAGAAACGTCCGATCTGCAGGATCTGCTGATTGCGTCCCTGCAAGGTCTGTCCGCATGGGCGGTTAAAGCTCGCGAATACGGCATTATCAGCCACGACGTCGATAACTTCGCCCCGCGCGCGTTCTTCTCTACCCTGACTAACGTTAACTTCGATTCCCCACGTATCGTTGGCTATGCCCGTGAAGCCATCGCGATGCGTGATGCGCTGAAAGCACAGTGCCTGGCCGTAGATGCCAACGCCACCGTTGATAACCCAATGGCTGACCTGCAGCTGGCCAGCGACGATCTGGGAGCCCTGCAACAGCAGGCCGCTGAGTTCACCCCAAACAAAGATAAAGCAGCTATCGGTGAAAACATTATGGGCCTGCGTCTGCTGTGCCTGTACGGCCTGAAAGGTGCGGCGGCCTATATGGAACATGCCCACGTTCTCGGCCAGTACGACAACGACATCTACGCGCAGTACCACAAAATCATGGCGTGGCTGGGCACCTGGCCTTCCGACATGAACGCTCTGCTGGAGTGTTCAATGGAAATCGGCCAGATGAACTTCAAAGTGATGAGCATTCTGGACGCCGGTGAAACCACTAAATACGGTCACCCAACGCCAACTCAGGTCAACGTGAAAGCGACCGAAGGTAAATGTATTCTGATCTCCGGCCACGACCTGAAAGACCTTTACAACCTGCTGGAGCAAACTGAAGGCACCGGCGTTAACGTCTATACCCACGGCGAAATGCTGCCAGCACACGGCTACCCAGAGCTGCGTAAATTCAAACACCTGATCGGTAACTACGGCAGCGGCTGGCAGAACCAGCAGGTTGAATTTGCCCGCTTCCCTGGCCCAATCGTGATGACCTCTAACTGCATCATCGACCCAACCGTAGGCGCGTACGACGACCGTATCTGGACCCGTAGCATCGTCGGCTGGCCGGGCGTAAGCCACCTTGAAGGCGACAACTTCGGCCCGGTTATCGCTCAGGCACAGCAGATGGCTGGCTTCCCGTACAGCGAAATCCCACACCTGATCACCGTTGGTTTTGGCCGTCAGACCCTGCTGGGCGCAGCGGATACTCTGATCGATCTGGTGAGCCGCGAAAAACTGCGTCACATCTTCCTGGTCGGCGGCTGCGACGGCGCACGCGGTGAACGTAACTACTTCACCGATTTCGCCACCAGCGTACCGGATGACTGCCTGATCCTGACCCTGGCCTGCGGTAAATACCGCTTCAACAAGCTGGAGTTCGGCGATATCGAAGGCCTGCCGCGTCTGGTCGATGCCGGTCAGTGTAACGATGCTTACTCTGCCATTATCCTGGCGGTAACGCTGGCAGAAAAACTGGGCTGCGGCGTGAACGACCTGCCGCTGTCTCTGGTGCTCTCCTGGTTCGAACAGAAGGCGATTGTGATCCTGCTGACCCTGCTCTCTCTGGGCGTGAAAAACATCGTCACTGGCCCAACTGCACCAGGCTTCTTCACGCCGGACCTGCTGGCAGTCCTCAACGAGAAATTCGGTCTGCGTTCCGTGACCACCGTTGAAGAAGATATGAAGCAGCTGCTGAGCGCGTAAGGAGTAAAGAATGACAATGCCAACACATCAGTGCCCATGGCGGATGCAGGTTCACCACATCCATCAGGAAACGCCGGACGTATGGACAATTTCGTTGCTCTGCCACGACTATTATCCGTACCACGCCGGGCAGTATGCACTGGTCAGCGTGCGCAACTCAGCGGATACGCTGCGTGCTTACACTATCTCCTCTACGCCGGGCGTGAGCGAATACATTACGCTGACCGTCCGCCGTATTGATGACGGTGCCGGTTCGCAGTGGCTGACCCGCGATGTGAAGCGCGGCGACTACATCTGGCTGTCCGATGCGATGGGTGAATTTACCTGTGAAGATAAAGCAGATGACAAGTTCCTGATGCTGGCCGCCGGCTGCGGCGTTACGCCGATTATGTCGATGCGTCGCTGGTTGGCGAAGTACCGTCCAGAGGCCGATGTCCAGGTTATTTTTAACGTGCGCTCGCCACAGGATGTCATTTTTGCCGAAGAGTGGCGCCAGTATCCGGTCACGCTGGTCGCGGAAAATAATGCAACCCATGGCTTTGTTTCTGGCCGACTGAGTACTGAACTGCTGAAAAGCGTGCCGGACCTGGCTTCTCGCACCGTGATGACCTGCGGCCCAGCGCCGTACATGGATATGGTCGAGAAAGAGGTGAAGGCGCTTGGCGTGACGCGCTTCTTTAAAGAGAAGTTCTTTACCCCGGTGGCTGATGCAGCAACCAGCGGCCTGAAGTTCACCAAGCTGCAGCCGGCAAAAGAGTTCTACGCACCGGTCGGCACCACGCTGCTGGACGCGCTGGAAAGTAACAAAATGCCAATCGTTGCCGCATGCCGCGCAGGCGTTTGCGGTTGCTGTAAAACCAAAGTGGTTTCCGGCGAGTATACGGTTACCAGCACCATGACGTTGACCGAGGCAGAAATCGCCGACGGCTACGTACTGGCCTGTTCCTGCCATCCGCAGGGCGATCTGGTACTGGCGTAATCGGCGCTACGATGTGAAAAGGCCACCCGGTTTTGCCGGGTGGCCTTTTTTACGTCTGTGGGTGCCATGAAGATAGCCAACACATAAAGAGTGGCGGGGATGACTCCCCGCCGGTGCTCTTACTCGGATTCGTAAGCCGTAAAACAGCCACCTCGGTTTGCCCCGTTTTCAGACGCACCTCGCAGAGATCTTTTCTCGTTATCAGCACCACCATAACAACGGTAATACAGATAATTATCAATGTGATAAATCTCCAGCTTTGCTGCTTCATGGCTAACATCTCCTTGCCTTTCGGCGGGTAAGAGGCTAGCCTGTATGCGTCGAGCATATAGGGGCCCCATTCGATTTAGAGTCGAGTGGGGCTTTTCTCTATCTACCGCAGAGTACCTGAAGCAGATAGCCTCAAGCACCCGAGCGCATTTTCACCCTTTCCTGCATTACCGTCTGCCGAGATGTCGGTCCGAATCCAAACTATTGCCAGGCTGATTTCCCGCCCAGCGCATATTTGCCAGCACCGAGAAACGCAATCGCCAGCGCCGCCACAAAGAAGTACACCAGACTTTCAATCGCCCATGCCCCGGTTTTATCCAGTGCGACGGTTTTATCCAGCCCAACCATCAGCCATGCCACAACCATCGTAAACGCTAACACCAGCGCCGCAGGGCGGGTCAGTACCCCGAGGATCAGCAGGATAGGCGCAACCACCTCACCCACCAGCACGCCATAGGCGATAAAGCCCGGCAGCCCTTTTGCTACCAGCATCGCACTAATCCCGTCAACCCCATCAAACAACTTGTGCAGCCCATGGAACTGCATCAGGCCGCCGACGACAAGACGCAGTAATAATTTGCCAAAATCCTCGTGCGACAACGTGCGGTTCACTGCCTGGAGCAACTTTATAATCATTTAAATTTTTTCCCTGTTTATCCCTGTAGAACATTTACCGTACTACTTCTCATTTACGAAAAATACCTGCTGAAAATAAGGGTATTTTTTGAGTGAAACGACGGATTTAATCTGAAAGTGTAACCTGTATCACAATTCAATCGGGTAAATACAAAGAAAAGCACTGAACGACGACTCATAGACCACTTAGTGGAGTCAGAAATAAATCCATTACACGACGTTCTGATTTAGACCTTTAGTTATACTATTTTAAATAACCAGACTTTGAATCGGCTTTAGGATTTTTCACTTTAACTATAAGCTACCACCTTATCAATCGGATAAACATTTGTATAATTAATCATATAATGGAATAGTACTTAATTACTCAAGCTTAATATTTAATATCAATCCTTCATGCTGTATATTTTCAATCCATGTCAGTAGCATGGGTATCTTCAATAAATATGTCTGATGAAGAATATGGAAATCATTGTATTATAATCTGATGGATGCAGAAAAGAATGCGAGATAAATTGTTGGTGATGTTCTTAATGGTATTGTTACTAATACTCTGTTTATACTATCCCCACGTATGATGCACTCATAGCGGGGATAAATTATAGAGGGTAACAAATTGGTGATTCTTATACCGCCAGGATAGTTAGCCTGATACGATTTTTGATCAATAAACATTTTATTTCATCATACACACCATCATAGCCACAATCTTTTTTCAGATACGTTCGTTGAACGAGGAATTCGTAGGTTCGGAACAAATTATAGCTTTGCACGCTAAATTTTAAGTTTAATTTAACCATTGCATTGCGTATGTAATTCAGAGCGCTTTTTTTACTGACTCGCAACTCTTTTGATATTGTCAGTATATCCTCCCCCATAAAAAACATTCGAACCGCCAATAACTCATTTCTCGGCACTAGTCTTTGAAATAAGATATTTCCAATATTATAATGACAGTTATTTCTGGATTTTGCATTCCTGATAAAATCATTAACTTTAGATTCAATTTCATTTATTTCTGATGATAATTCGATATATATCACCGGACAGACGAAATTAACATGCTGTAGTAGGTATATTTCATTTATGTTATTAACAAGCATAAAAATACCACATGCCGTCACTAATTTATTGGAATTCAAATACATCAATGCCTCTGGCATCGTTGTATCAATGATCAGAAAGCAAGGCTCACAGTTAAAACTATCACACTTTTGTATTATGCCTTCCATTCCCTTCATGAGTGGAAAATTATTGGTCACAAATGAAATCATCATTTCCCCAGAGTTTTAAAGATATTTAACAATAGCAATAAACATATATGTTTTTATTTTTTAAAATGTAACAGGAATGATCTTTGCAACAAAAATAATTCAACATCATTAAGTTGCTGGCTTTAAAAATCACATTTCTTTTACACACATTATTATTACCACTTTGATTAACGCTATGTCATTACGGGAATTTAAATTATGGGTAAAGGCATAAAAAGTATATTTATATTAATGATACACGTCACTTTGCATTAAAAATGCTAATATAAAAATTGAATAATCTCATTGACTAAAACGTTAATACACTACCCTCATTGCTTATTTTAACCCTAACCATTGGTTCGATTTGCGCCCAACGTAACCAGGATCGATAGAGAACCGAAGATAAAAAACCGAATGAGGGTGACGCGATCAAACTGGCGAAAAACCACTGGCTCAGGTAAAAATGGGGGCATTATTCTGAGTTAAAAGGAAATGCCGTGATCGACCTACGCAGTGATACCGTAACCCGCCCGACGCGCGCCATGCTGGAAGAGATGATGGCCGCACCGGTCGGTGATGATGTTTATGGCGACGACCCTACCGTTAACGCCCTCCAGCAATACGCCGCTGAACTGTCTGGTAAAGAGGCGGCGCTTTTCTTACCTACCGGTACCCAGGCCAACCTGGTAGCCCTGCTGAGCCACTGCGAACGCGGTGAAGAGTATATTGTCGGCCAGGGCGCGCATAACTATCTGTATGAAGCGGGCGGTGCCGCGGTGCTGGGCAGTATCCAGCCACAACCTATTGATGCCGCCTCAGACGGCACGCTGCCGCTCGATAAAGTGGCGGCGAAAATCAAAGCCGACGATATCCACTTCGCGCGCACTAAGCTGCTGAGCATCGAAAACACCCACAACGGCAAAGTGCTGCCGCAAGCGTACCTGAAAGACGCGTGGGAATTTACCCGCGAGCGCGGCCTGGCACTGCACGTAGACGGCGCACGCATCTTCAACGCCCTGGTCAGCTATGGCTGCGAGCTTAAAGATATCGCCCAGTACTGCGACTCGTTCACCATCTGCCTCTCTAAAGGCCTCGGCACACCGGTTGGTTCACTGCTGGTTGGCAGCCACGACTACATTAAGCGAGCAAACCGCTGGCGTAAAATGACCGGCGGTGGAATGCGCCAGGCAGGCATTCTGGCGGCAGCCGGGCTGTATGCGCTGAAAAACAACGTTGCCCGCCTGCAGGATGACCACAACAACGCCGCATGGCTTGCCGGGCAGCTGCGTGAGATTGGTGCGGATGTGATGCGCCATGATACCAATATGCTGTTTGTCCGCGTCGGCGACGCTCACGCTGCCCAGTTGGGTGAGTACATGAAGGAACGTGGGGTATTGATTAACGCCTCCCCTGTCGTGCGCCTGGTGACCCATCTGGACGTTAATCGCCAGCAGCTCACGGAAGTCGTCTCACACTGGAAAGCCTTTTTAGCCCGCTAAGGAGCCTGACGTGCCACGTACTATTCTGGTTTTTGGTGCCAGCGGCTATATCGGCCAGCACCTGGTGTCTGAATTAAGCCAGCGCGGATATACCGTGCGGGCCGTGGCGCGTCGTATTGAGCGGCTGCAAAAACTTCAACTTCCGGGCGTGACCTGTTATTCGGTCGATCTGGAAAAAACCACCGATGTCGCCAGGCTGCTTAACGGCGTCGATACCGTCTACTACCTGGTACACGGTATGGGTGAGAGTAAAGATTTTATTAAGCACGAACGTCGGGTGGCGGAAAACGTGCGCGACGCGCTACTGATAACCCCGGTTAAGCAGCTGATCTTCTTAAGCTCGCTCCAGGCTCCGGAACATGAACAGTCCCCGCATCTGCGCGCCCGCCAGCTCACCGCCGATATTTTGCGCAGCGCGGGCGTACCGGTGAGCGAACTGCGTGCCGGCATCATTGTCGGCGCAGGTTCAGCCGCTTTTGAGGTGATGCGCGACATGGTGTACAACCTGCCGGTACTTACCCCGCCGCGCTGGGTACGTTCGCGTACCACCCCTATCGCGCTGGAAAACCTGCTGGTCTACCTGGTCGAACTCTTAAACCATCCGTCAACGGAGCACCGCGTGTTCGAAGCGGCAGGCCCGGAGGAGCTGACCTACCAGCAGCAGTTTGAACATTTTATGGCGGTCAGCGGTCGCCATCGGCCGCTTATCCCGATCCCACTTCCCACCAGCTGGATCTCGGTGTGGTTCTTAAACGTAATTACCTCCGTGCCGCCGACGATCGCCAAAGCGCTGATCCAGGGATTAAAGCACGATCTGCTGGCGGACGATCGCACGCTGCGGGCGCTGATCCCGCAGCAGTTGATCCCTTTCGACGAAGCGGTGCGCCGCACGCTGGAAGAGGAAAAAAAGCTCGCCAACTCCAGCGACTGGGGCTACGACGCGCAGGCCTTTGCCCGCTGGCGACCCGAGTACGGCTTTTTTGCCAAGCAAGCTGGCTTTACCGTACAGACTTCCGCGAGCCTCCCCGCCCTGTGGCAGGTAGTTAATCGTCTGGGCGGTAAAGAGGGCTATTTCTTCGGTAACGTACTGTGGAAAACGCGCGCAGCGATGGATCTGCTGGTCGGCCATCGGCTCGCCAAAGGCCGCCCGCCGCGAGATATGCTACAGGTAGGTGATACCGTCGACAGCTGGAAGGTGATTATCGTTGAGCCGGAAAAAGCGCTAACCTTACTGTTCGGCATGAAGGCGCCGGGCCTTGGTCGTCTGAGCTTTACCATGGTCGATAAAGGCACGCATCGGGAACTGGACGTTCGCGCCTGGTGGCATCCACACGGTATGCCAGGATTACTGTACTGGCTGTTGATGATCCCGGCACATCTGTTTATCTTCCGGGGAATGGCGCGGCGTATCACCCGTCTGGCAGAAGAAGCGACAGGAAAAAGTGCGCAATAACCCTTTTTCGTCTTAGTTTCCCATTGCATACGAGTGAAATAAACGGAAGAATGCGCACGAAAAACTTTTTTAACACTGTGGATGATTATGAAGGTACTGGTCACCGGCGCCACCAGCGGGTTAGGCAGAAACGCGGTTGAATATCTGCGTAGCAGAGGCATCAGCGTCAGAGCGAGCGGTCGCAACGAAGCGATGGGCAAACTGCTGGAAAAAATGGGCGCGGAATTCGTCCATGCTGACCTGACCGAGCTGGTTTCCTCCCAGGCCAAAGTGATGCTGGCCGGCGTCGACACGCTGTGGCACTGCTCCAGTTTTACCTCGCCGTGGGGCACGCAGGCCGCTTTCGACTTAGCCAACGTTCGCGCCACCCGCCGTCTGGGTGAGTGGGCCGTCGCGTGGGGCGTTCGCAACTTCATCCATATCTCTTCGCCGTCGCTGTACTTTGATTACCATCATCATCGCGATATCACCGAAGATTTCCGCCCGCACCGTTTCGCCAACGAGTTTGCCCGCAGCAAAGCGGCCAGCGAAGAGGTGATCCAACTGCTGGCGCAGGCCAACCCCAATACCCGCTTCACGATTCTGCGTCCACAGAGCGTCTTTGGGCCGCACGATAAAGTATTTATTCCGCGTCTGGCGCAGATGATGCACCATTACGGCAGCGTATTATTACCGCGCGGCGGCCATGCGATGGTCGATATGACCTACTACGAAAATGCGGTTCACGCGATGTGGCTTGCCAGCCAACCACGCTGTGACGACCTGCCTTCCGGCCGCGCCTACAACATCACTAACGGTGAACCACGCACCCTGCGTAGCATCGTAGAGCGTTTGATTGACGAACTGGATATCCCCTGCCGGATCCGTTCGGTGCCTTATCCAATGCTGGACATGATCGCCCGCAGCATGGAGCGTTTTGGTGATAAAAAAGCGAAAGAGCCTTCGCTCACTCACTACGGCGTCTCAAAGCTGAACTTCGATTTTACGCTGGATATCAGCCGCGCTCGCGAAGAGCTGGGCTATGAGCCCATCGTCTCGCTTGACGACGGTATTATCCGTACCGCCGCCTGGCTGGAAGATCACGGTAAGCTGCCCCGCTAGGGCTTAGCCCTGCCCGTATTTCTCCAACAGCGCCTCGACAATCGCCAGACTTTCCGCATCGGCAACGCCATCATAGCGTGTCGGGCGGAAGTGCATCTGGAAGGCGGCAATAACCCTGATTTGCTGCATTCTGGTCATCCCAGGCTTCACTTCATAGCCATAGCGCCCCAACAGATCGAGCAGATTATTGGTCGCTACCGGTGCGTTAGGTGCACGCCCGTTCAGGTAGAACGCCACCCGATTTTCATCCGGCCATGCGCCAATACCCTGCTGCGCCAGCGACTTCCACGGAAACAGCGGCCCTGGATCGTCTTTACGCTGTGGCGCAATGTCCGAATGGGCAACCACGTTTTGCGGCTCAATGTTGTAGCGCTTAATGATATCTTTCGCCAGCGGCACCAGCGCCTGAATCTGTGCCGGTTCAAACGGCGTAAAGAACTTCGCACCGTCGGCTTTCTGCCAGCCGCGGTTCTCCAGTTCAATGCCAATAGAGGTATCGTTGATGCGCGTTGCGCCGCGCCAGAAGCTGATGCCCGCATGCCAGGCAAGCTTCGACTCCGGCACCAACTGCCAGATTTTTGGCTTGCCGTGCAGCAGCGGCGGCACCGCTGGAATCAGGTAATGCACGCTTACCTGCTGACCGAGTAGCGTCGCCAGCGAGACGTCAAAATCATCTGCCGTATAGTGGATCACCAGTTCCTTGATGCGGGGATAGGCCTGCGGCGACGCCCGGCTGGTATCCAGCACATAGTTTTGCTTTTCAACTACGGCCTTTTTATCTTCCCCGGCACACCCCGCCAGCACCATCGCCAGCATCATCACGGTGAATAAACGTTTCATCGGCGCGTTTTGACCGCCGTACCGCTCACGCTGACCATCAACATGCTGCTGTCTTTGCCCACGGTTTCATAGTCAATATCAATCCCGACGACCGCATCCGCACCCAGCGCTTTGGCCTGCTCGCCCAACTCCTTAAATGCAATCTCACGCGCCTTGCGCAGCTCTTTTTCATAGGCGCCAGAGCGGCCACCAACGATGTCACGAATACCGGCAAAAAAATCGCGGAAAATATTGGCCCCGAGAATCGCCTCTCCCGTCACTACGCCGCAGTATTCAGTAATGGACTGCCCTTCGAGGGTGGGGGTCGTAGAAAATTGCATGGACTACTCCTTCGTTAACGTTCAATGCCTTAGCTCTCTGCGCTAAACGCATTATCGGACCGATACGCTATGCTTGAAAAGGGATTACTTCATTATTGTATATACCCTAAATAATTCGAGTTGCAGCCAACGCACATGCAACTTGAAGTATGACGGGTGTACATAAATCGCGCCCGCTGCATGGCGGCATATGGGCGATGAATGTTGAGACAGCTAACAAGGAATCACTATGCGTTACACCAACCTTACACTTCTTCTTCCCGCAGCACTTCTGCTGAGCGCTTGTACCACCGTAACACCGGCCTATAAAGATACCGGAACCCGTGTAGGACAGTGCGTAGAAGGCGGCCCGGACGCCGTGGCGCAGAAATTTTACGACGCACAAAAACAGCAACGTAGCACCGACTTTACCGCACTTCGCCCTTACCTGAGCGACGGTCTGGCGAAGCTGCTGAGCGATAGCAGTCAGGATCCAGACAAACGTGCGCTGCTGCAATCTAACCTGTTCTCCAGCAGCGCGGGCGCACCTGACAGTACCGATGTTGCTAGCGCTTCCACCATCCCGAATACCGACGCCCGCAATATTCCGCTGCGCGTGGAGTTAAAACAGGGAACCCAGAGCTGGAAAGATGAAGTGCTGATGGTTCGCGAAGGCAACTGCTGGGCCGTTGATGACGTTCGCTATCTCGGCAACAACACCCATGCTCCAGCAGGCACATTGCGTCAATCTCTTGAGAAACGTTAATAAATTGTAACGTAATTCTGTCAAATGCCTTATCCCGGCAAAATGTCTGGCATTCCCCGTGGAATGCCGACATTTATACCCCTCGCCCACCCCGCCCGTTATTTTGTGCTAACTTTAAAAGAAAAGTTGGTTTATATTTAAGTTTTAACGCACAAATATTGCATAACTATTCTGTCAAAGGTACTATTTGCGGCCTCAATTGCTGATAATTCTCTATGGGCTGATACCTTCAGCGGAGAAATCCAAAAACGACAGCAGAGCATGCACCTGGCCTTTCCAGGGCGAGAACAACACATTCGTGACGGGTATCAATGAGCATTAAATTAGACGGCATTAACTGCTTTTATGGCGCGCATCAGGCGCTGTTCGACATCACGCTGCAATGCCCTGAGGGCGAAACGCTGGTACTGCTTGGCCCAAGTGGCGCAGGTAAAAGCTCACTCCTGCGCGTGCTGAATCTGCTGGAAATGCCGAAATCCGGCACCCTGGCGATTGCGGGTAACCATTTCGATTTTGCTAAGACCCCGTCAGACAAAGCGATTCGCGAACTGCGTCAAAACGTCGGCATGGTCTTCCAGCAATACAATCTCTGGCCTCACCTGACGGTGGTGCAAAACCTGATTGAAGCGCCATGCCGCGTGCTGGGCTTAAGCAAAGATCAAGCGATGGCACGGGCGGAAAAACTGCTGGAGCGTTTACGTCTCAAGCCGTTTAGCGATCGCTATCCGCTGCACCTTTCCGGTGGTCAGCAGCAGCGCGTGGCGATTGCCCGTGCGCTGATGATGGAGCCGCAGGTTCTGCTGTTTGATGAACCGACCGCCGCGCTTGACCCGGAAATCACCGCCCAGATCGTCAGCATTATTCACGAACTGGCTGAAACCAACATTACCCAGGTTATCGTCACCCACGAAGTGGAAGTGGCGCGTAAAACGGCCAGCCGTGTGGTGTACATGGAAAACGGTTATATCGTCGAACAAGGCGATGCAAGCTGTTTTAACAGCCCACAGACTGATGAATTTAGAAGTTATCTTTCTCACTGAGATTCAGGACAATGACGATGAAAAAAGTACTGATTGCCGCGCTGCTTGCTAGCGTCAGCCTCTCCGCTGCCGCCGCTCAAACTATCCGTTTCGCGACCGAAGCTTCTTACCCTCCGTTTGAATCCATGGACGCCAACAATAAGATCGTCGGCTTCGACGTGGATCTGGCGAACGCCCTGTGTAAAGAGATCGATGCGACCTGTACCTTCAGCAACCAGTCTTTCGATAGCCTGATTCCTAGCCTGAAATTCCGCCGTATCGATGCGGTGATGGCCGGTATGGATATCACCCCAGAACGTGAAAAACAGGTGCTGTTCACCACCCCGTACTACGACAACTCAGCCCTGTTTATCGGCGTGAAAGGCAAGTTCACCGGCGTCGACCAACTGAAAGGCAAAAAAGTGGGCGTGCAGAACGGCACCACGCACCAGAAATTCATCATGGATAAACATCCGGAAATCACGACTGTGCCTTACGACAGCTATCAGAACGCCAAGTTGGATCTGCAGAACGGTCGTATCGACGCGGTCTTCGGTGATACCGCCGTGGTGACCGAGTGGCTGAAAGCCAACGATAAGCTGGCGGCCGTCGGCGATAAAGTGACCGATAAAGACTACTTTGGCACCGGCCTGGGTATTGCTGTCCGTCAGGGCAACACCGAGCTGCAGCAGAAATTCAACGCTGCGCTGGAAAAAGTGAAGAAAGACGGTACCTACCAAACCATCTACGCTAAATGGTTCCAGAAGTAAGACTTGATGAACGAAATGTTTCCTTTAGCAAGCGCCGCCGGCATGACCGTCGGCCTTGCCGTTTGTGCACTGATAATCGGCCTCGCGCTGGCGATGTTCTTTGCGGTATGGGAGTCAGTTAAATGGCGCCCTATCGCATGGCTCGGCTCCGCGGTGGTTACCGTGCTGCGCGGCCTGCCGGAAATTCTGGTGGTGCTGTTTATTTACTTCGGCTCTTCACAGCTGCTGCTGACGCTGTCCGACGGTTTTAACATCAACCTCGGCTTCGTACAGATTCCGGTACAGATGCAGATCGAAAACTTCGACGTCAGCCCGTTCCTGTGCGGCGTGATTGCCCTCTCTCTGCTCTACGCAGCCTACGCTTCACAGACTCTGCGCGGCGCGTTAAAAGCGGTACCGGCAGGTCAGTGGGAGTCCGGTCAGGCATTGGGTATGTCGAAAAGCGCCATCTTCTTCCGGCTGGTGATGCCGCAGATGTGGCGTCACGCGTTGCCGGGTCTCGGGAACCAGTGGCTGGTGCTGCTGAAAGATACCGCGCTGGTGTCGCTGATTAGCGTGAACGATCTGATGCTGCAAACCAAGAGTATCGCCACTCGCACCCAGGAGCCGTTTACCTGGTATATCGTGGCGGCGGCTATTTACCTGGTGATTACCCTGCTCAGCCAGTACATCCTCAAACGCATTGACCTGCGTACCACTCGCTTTGAACGGAGACCAGGCTGATGCTCGAGTATTTACCGGAACTGATGAAAGGGCTGCACACCAGCCTGACGTTGACCGTTGCCTCCATCGTGGTGGCGCTGGTGCTGGCGCTGATTTTCACCATCATTCTGACGCTGAAAACGCCGGTGCTGGTGTGGCTGGTTCGCGGCTACATTACGCTGTTCACCGGTACGCCGCTGCTGGTGCAGATCTTCCTCATCTACTACGGCCCAGGCCAGTTCCCGACGCTGCAGAACTACCCGGTGCTGTGGCACCTGCTCTCTGAGCCGTGGCTGTGTGCGCTGATTGCGCTGTCGCTGAACAGCGCCGCTTACACCACACAGCTGTTCTTCGGGGCGATTCGCGCCATTCCAGAAGGCCAGTGGCAGTCCTGTGATGCGCTGGGGATGAGTAAGAAAGATACGCTGGCTATTTTGCTGCCGTATGCGTTTAAACGCGCGCTCTCGTCCTACTCCAACGAAGTGGTGCTGGTGTTCAAGAGTACGTCTCTTGCCTACACCATCACGCTGATGGAAGTGATGGGCCACGGTCAGTTGCTCTACGGGCGCACCTATGACGTGATGGTCTTTGGCGCTGCCGGGCTGGTTTATCTGGTCGTAAACGGCCTGCTGACGCTGATGATGCGTTTAATCGAGCGCAAGGCGCTGGCCTTCGAACATCGCGACTAACTTCTGCATAAACTGCGTTTATAAAAACGGATAAGCCATTGGCTTGTCCGTTTTTTTTTGCGACACATAAAATACTTAATCAAATATATTGCATACAAATTCACTTAGTGGCATTGTAGCTCCATGCCACACGCAGGGCAGCATCCAATAAGCGAGACAGACAGGAGCTCATCCATGAAAAAATTAGTATTGGCCGCCTTACTTGCCACCGTCGCCGCAGGCGCTCAGGCCGCAGATAAAATCAGCTTTGGCGTTTCCGCCACCTACCCGCCGTTTGAATCCATGGATGCCAGCAACCAGATTGTCGGCTTTGATATCGATCTGGCTAACGCGCTCTGTAAGCAGATGCAGGCTGAGTGTACGTTCACCAACCATGCGTTCGATAGCCTGATTCCGGCGCTGAAGTTTAAGAAATACGATGCGGTCATTTCCGGCATGGACATCACCCCAGAGCGTAGCAAGCAAGTTGCCTTTACCGATGCCTACTATGCCAACTCGGCGCTGGTGATTGCCAAAAAAGGTGAGTTCAAAACCTTTGATGACCTGAAAGGCAAACGTATCGGGATGGAAAACGGCACCACCCACCAGAAATACCTGATGGATAAGCATCCGGAAGTGAAAACCGTGGCTTATGACAGCTACCAGAACGCGATTATCGACCTGAAAAATGGCCGTATCGACGGCGTGTTCGGTGATACCGCGGTGGTGAATGAATGGCTGAAAACCAACCCGCAGCTGGGCGCGGCCACCGAAAAAGTGACCGATCCGCAATACTTCGGTATCGGTCTGGGCATTGCAGTACGTCCGGATAACAAAGCGCTGCTGGAAAAACTGAACGGCGCGCTGAAGGCGATTAAAGCTGACGGGACCTACCAGAAGATTAACGATAAGTGGTTTGCTGAGTAATCAGCCGTTCCCGGGGTCGCTAACTGTACGCCCGGGCTACCAGAAACACGTAGCCCGGCCAAGCGAAGCGCCGCCGGGACTATCGCCGCACCAACAGCGTCAACACCTCGTAATGCGCCGTATGCGGGAACATATCAAACAGCTGCACCTTCTCCACGCGATACCCCACCAGATACGCAAAATCCTTCGCCATCGTCTGCGCATTACAGCTTGAATAAATAATGAACTCCGGCGCCATCTCACTTAAATAGTCACACAGCGCCTTACCAATGCCGCGACGCGGTGGATTAACCAGCACCAGCTGCGGAATATCGGCCTGAGCGGTAGCAAACTGCGTCGAATCCAGCGCCTGGAAATGGAGCTTATCCAGACCCAGCGCCGCCGCCGACTGCTTAGCACAGGCGATAGCTTCTGGCGCAATTTCGATGCCGGTCAACGTCATCTCCGGCGTAGCACAGTGCAGACCAAAACCGCCGACGCCGCAGAACAGATCCCACATATGGTTAACCGGCAGCGCCCTCACCCAGTCGCGCGCGGTGGCGTACAGCGCGCTCGCCACCGTCGGGTTGGTCTGGAAGAAGCTCTGCGGGCGGATCCACAGCGGCACGTCGTTAAAGCTTTCTGCCAGCGCCTGCTGCTCGGTAAAAAAGATTTCCTGCTCGCCTTCCATAATCGCCATATGCACCGGCTGGATATTGGCGGTAATGACCTTCAACTGCGGCAGCTGCGCCTGTAGCGACGGCAGCGCTGCGCGAAGTTGGGCCAGCTTGGCTTCTGAGCGCAGCACGAAACGCAGCATCATGCCACCGTCCAGCTGGCTTTCGGTGAGCAGCAGATACTTCAGCTCGCCGCGCTTACGCGCTACGTTGTAGGGCGTCAAACCCGCACGGGCGATAAACGGCTTCAGTGCAGCAAAGACCGGGGCAAACGAATCGGGATAAAGCGGGCAGTCGGTTAAGTCTTCCGGCGTACCGTCACGGTGCAGCATGCCGAGCAGCGGACGCTCAACGCTACCACTGACCACCATTTTGGCTTTATTACGAAAGCCCTGTTCCGGGCCAGATACCGGTGCGCACCAGGCGTTAACGGAAAAATCCGCCAACAACGTCTGGAGATCGGCCATTTTGGCCGCGAGTTGCTCGGCTATCGGCTGCTCAATCCACTGACAGGAACGGCAACGATGGGCATCATAAAGTGCGCACTGCATAAAAAGACCTTGAGAAAATCGGGGGCGTGGATTGTATCACCGTTATTGTAAGCGGAAAAATCGCCGGGAGGCCGCGGGCAGAAAAAGCAGGCATAAAACCAGCAGATCCGGCATTTTTTGCATTACCAGCGAGCGGAAGATCTCCCGCTTCGACTCGCCCGCGATGCTGAACAGCTCAGGATAGCCATAGCCCAGCGATGCCGCCCACAGATAGCTGGCAGCAATTACCTGCGTCAGCAGGTAGACCCAGCGTGCCCAGTTACGCCCTTTCACCAGCGAAAATGCGCAGCCTATTTCGACAAAAACCAGCACCAGACTACTGAGGAAAACCAGCGTCAGCGTCCAGGTCTGTACGCTACGGTGAATAAACTCGCCAATGCCATGCAGCCCGAGCAGGTTGATTATCATAATCAGATCGAGACAGCGGATTAAAATAATGGCGAGCGCCGCCACCTGCACCAAAGCAGGGACATTCAGACGAGCATGCGACTGACGGCTTCGAGTAAACAGTTCCAATGTTGTTGCCTTCCATGAAAACGATGCCGCGAACATTCGCGGCATCGACTGCACATCCCTACTGATTTTAAGAGGATTATCCGCGTCTTGCACGCTGGATATCGCGCACTCGCTGTTTTTCTGCTCGCGCCATCAGATACCAGGCGATAAATCCGACAATTCCGACCACGCCGAGGATAAGCGTCGCCAGGGCGTTAATCTCCGGATTCACCCCCATGCGTACGCTGGAGAAGACCAGCATTGGCAGCGTGGTCGCACCTGGACCCGAGACGAAGCTGGCAATCACCAGATCGTCGAGCGACAGCGTGAAGGCAAGCAGCCAGCCGGAGACCACAGCAGGCATGATCATCGGTAGCGTAATAATGAAAAAGACCTTCAGCGGCGTCGCTCCGAGATCCATCGCGGCCTCTTCAATCGAACGGTCAAGTTCACGCAACCGCGAAGAGATAACCACCGCCACATACGCCGTACAGAAGGTAACGTGCGCCAGCCAGATGGTCAGCATGCCACGGTCGGCAGGCCAGCCAATCGCGTGGCCCAATGCCACAAAGAGCAGCAGCAGCGACAGCCCAGTAATGACATCCGGCATAACCAGCGGTGCCGTTATCATAAAGGCAAAGCCATTGGACCCGCGGAAACGACCAAAGCGCACCATCACTACAGCGGCAATGGTGCCGAGGATGGCCGCCATGGTTGCCGCGCAGGCCGCAATCGTCAGGCTTAGCCCTACAGCGCTCATCATCGCATCATCGCGGAACAGTTCGCCGTACCAGCGCGTCGACCAGCCCGCCCACACGGTGACCAGCTTCGAGCTGTTAAACGAGTAGACCACCAGCATCAGCATCGGCGCATAGAGGAAGGTAAAGCCAATCACCAGAATCAGAATGCGCCACGGCGATCTTACGACAGGCAGGTTGTTCATCCGTGGTCTCCCATCTGTTTTTGCTGATACTTATGGAACCACATGATCGGCACGATCAGCAGCAACAGCATCACAATCGCCACCGCCGAGGCCACCGGCCAGTCGCGGTTGTTAAAGAACTCCTGCCACAGCACGCGGCCAATCATAATGCTGTCCGGGCCGCCGAGCAGTTCCGGGATCACAAACTCCCCGACCGCTGGGATAAACACCAGCATCGAACCAGCAATAATCCCACCTTTGGTGAGCGGCACAATCACGCTGAAGAAGGTTTTCAGCGGGCGAGCGCCCAGATCCAGCGAGGCTTCCACCAGCGAATAGTCGATGCGGGTCAGCGTGGTATAGATAGGCAACACCATAAACGGCAGATAGGCGTAGACAATGCCGATATAGACCGCCAGGTTGGTGTGCAGAATCGTCAGCGGCTGATCGATAACGCCTAACCACATCAAGAAGTTATTCAGAATGCCGTTGTTTTTCAGGATCCCCATCCACGCATAAACGCGGATTAAGAACGAGGTCCACGACGGCAGAATCACCAACAGCAGCAGAATATTACGCGTTGATGGTTTGCTGTGCGCCACCGCCCACGCCAATGGGTAGCCAAGCAGCAGACAACAGATCGTCGAGATCCCCGCCACCTGCAATGATTGCAAATAGGCCTCAAAGTAGAGCGGATCGTCGGTAAGCTGCAGGAAGTTGCCGAAGTTCAACGCAAGTGTGAGCTGACCGTCGGCCCACTCCATGAGATCGGTATACGGCGGGATCGCGCGCGCCATCTCCGCCAGGCTGATTTTGAAAACAATCAGGAACGGCAGCAGAAACAGCAGGATCAGCCACACGTACGGCATGGCAATGACCAGCTTGCGCCCGTGCTTCATATTGATGCGCGCTAGCCACAGGACGAAGCCGCCCGGTTTGCGCGAACGGGCTGGTGGTTCAAACGTACTCATAGCCCCTCCTTAAACCGTCAACACCACGCAGCTATCGGCATCCCAGCACAGACGTACCTCATCGCCCCAGGTTGGTAACCCTTTCTGGTAGCGATGGGCATTCTGCAACTGGGCGCTGATCATCTGCCCGCTTTTGAGCCGCACGTGGTAAATGGAGAGATCGCCCAGATAGGCGATATGCACCACTTCGCCGACGGCAAAGTTATAGCCGTCCGCAGGTGGCTCTTCGCAAAGCATGATTTTTTCCGGGCGCAGCGCGACGTACACCGGAACGTTATCGACGACTGAGGCATCCGGATCGACCTTCAGCGGGTGCACCAGCCCCGGTGAATCAATCACCAGGCCGTCGTCCTCACGCGACTTCAGCAGCCCCTCGAATACGTTAACCGAGCCAATAAACTCAGCGCTATAACGGGTAGTCGGGTGCTCGTAAATCTCTTCCGGCTCGCCAATTTGCACGAACTTGCCGCGGTTCATAATGGCAATGCGCCCGGCCATGGTCATCGCCTCTTCCTGGTCGTGGGTCACCATGACGCAGGTGACGCCAACGCGTTCCAGAATATCGACCACTTCCAGCTGCATACGGTCACGCAGCTTTTTATCCAGTGCGCCCATGGGTTCATCCAGCAACAGCAGCTTCGGGCGCTTCGCCAGGCTACGCGCCAGCGCCACACGCTGACGCTGACCGCCGGAAAGCTGGTGCGGTTTGCGCTTGGCAAACTCCTGCATGTGCACCAGCGCCAGCATCTCGGCAACGCGAGCGGTAATTTCCGCTTTCGGCAGCTTGTCCTGCTTGAGGCCGAAAGCGATGTTCTGCTCCACGGTCATGTGCGGGAACAGCGCGTAGGACTGGAACATCATGTTAATCGGGCGCAGATAAGGCGGCACGTGCGCCAGGTCAACGCCGTCCAGCATAATCTGCCCAGCGGTCGGTTGTTCAAAGCCCGCCAGCATACGCAGCAGGGTCGACTTTCCGCAGCCGGAAGCACCCAGCAGCGCAAAGATTTCGCCTTTATAGATGGTGAGGTTAACGTCGTCTACGGCGTGCTGGCCGTCGAAGGATTTGGTCAGATTACGGATTTCCAGCAGCGGGGTGAGCGCTTTGCGGATTTTCGCCTGTGGGCGGGGAATAGCGTCGTTCAATCTGGTGCTCTCCGGCAAAATACAAATATCGATATGACCCGGTTGTCATATCAACCCCTGGACACCGACCACCCGGCCGGTGTCCAGATTGGGGCAGATGCACTGCCCCGGTGCAGGCTTATCACGTTATGGGTGATTGATTTATTTACCGCTTTTCACTTTGGTCCATGCGCGCGTTCTCACACGGTCAATTTTTGGATCCTGAACTTTCAGCGTAAACAGCTTAGCGAAAACATCTGCCGGCGGGTAAATCGCCGGATTATCGCGAATTTCGGCGCTGACCAGAGGCGTGGAAGCCTTGTTGCCATTCGCGTAGAACACATGGTCACTGATGTGCGCAATCACGTCCGGGCGCATCAGATAGTTAAGGAACTGATAGGCTTCATCTTTATTCTTCGCATCGGCTGGCATGGCGAAGACATCAAAGAAGGCCAGTGCGCCCTCTTTCGGAATAAAGTAAGAAACATTCACGCCGTTTTTCGCTTCTTTGGCACGGTTTGCCGCCTGCCACACATCACCCGCCCAGCCGATGGCCACACAGATATCACCGTTTGCCAGGTCGTTAATGTACTGAGAAGAGTGGAAGTAGCGAATGTTAGGACGCAGTTTCAGCAGCAGATCGGTCGCCGGGCCGGTGTAGTCATCGGCCTTGGTGCTGTTGGGATCTTTGCCTAAGTAGTTAAGCACAGTGGCAAAGATTTCTTCTGGCGCATCAAGGAAGGAGACGCCGCAGCTTTTCAGTTTCTCCAGGTTTTCCGGCTTCATCACCAGATCCCAGCTGTTCAGCGGTACATCTTTGCCCAGCACGGCTTTGACTTTGTCAACGTTGTAGCCGATACCGGTCGTCGCCCACAGATAAGGCATCGCGTACTTGTTGTCCGGGTCGTGTTTAGCCACCAGCTTGAGCACGTCCGGGTCGAGGTTTTTCCAATTTGGCAGCTTGCTCTTATCGAGCGGCTGGAACACACCGGCGGTGAGCTGACGCTCCAGGAAGCTTGCCGACGGCACCACCAGGTCAAAACCGGTGCTGCCCGCCATCAGTTTGCCTTCCAGCACTTCGTTGGAGTCAAACACGTCATAGACGACTTTAATTCCGGTCTCTTTCTCAAAATTCGCCACGGTGTCCGGCGCGATATAGTCAGACCAGTTATAGATATGCAGCGTTTTTTGTTCCGCAGCGAGCACGCTTGCCGAGGCGGCCATCAGCACACCCGTCACCAGACCTGTTAACCATTTTTTATTTAAGGCGGCCATATCTCTTATCCCTCTCGTCATCCGTTAACAAACGGACGAAATATACGCAATTTAGAGTATGCAAAAATCATGCATATTTTTTCGTACTGCATGAAAGAGAAGAGAACGGGCTCCCCTGCAGTCATTGCTCGCTTTATCAATGCAAGAACCTCGCCAACATAGGGTATTGTCAGCAATAAATAGGGGGGCATTGATATGTCGCAAGAATAACTGTAGCCCGGACTGGAGGCTATAGGTCAGTGTAAAAAACGCCTTTTATCAATTTTTTATGCAAGATCACTCTATCTGATAAGCCAAAATGGGCAATCAGGTAGTGAATGAATCTTTAAAAATAGGTTAAATGCAGAATAAAAGCAGGTAATACGCAGCCACTATGGCAGTGACTGCGCTATTTAACGGGGATGATCAGTGAAGAAAATGGTATTGGATATCTTCCGGCGGCTGCTCTTCGTCTTCTGGCTTATAGAGCAGTTGATGCGCGTTGGCCTCGAGGATAACCATCGAGACCTGCTCTTCGCTCTGGGTTACAAAAGCGGCGAACTGTTCGAAGGTTACCCCAACGCCTGCGGATAAAGACTGGCAAACCACCAGCTTTGGCAGATTATCATCCTGCATGTCGAGAAACGCCTTAACCGTCAGCGAACTGGCGTTAATGGCGGAGAGATCGGCGCCCAGCGCCAGCAGCGCAGATGGCTTGACCTCGGCCAGCGCCGAGAACAGCACGACGTTATCGATGAGATCAATTTTGGCATCAAAGACGCCTTCAAAATTTTGCATATGCGGCAGGTGCAGCGCCTGACAGGTGTCGCACTCAAAAAAGTTCATGCCCATTTCGTCGAGCCACTGACGTAACGTATCCAGACTCGGGACGACGAGAGAATCCATATTGCCTATGACCTCATGCGGTAAAGTAAAACATTCCAGACCAACAAATTACCGGGCAGCAGCCCGGTATAAGTACGAGAGTAGCGCATAGCTTACGCAAAAAAGGCGTCACATACCATGAAAGCGCACTATCCGCCGATTTTCAGACAAAATCCGGGGTGAGCCTGACGCTCGATCCATTCGATCATTTTTCCCGCAATATCGATGCCGGTAGTGGTCTCCACCCCTTCCAGCCCCGGCGAGGCATTGACTTCCATCACCAGCGGACCGCGATTGGCACGCAGAATATCTACGCCCGCGACATCCAGACCGAGGGTTTGCGCGGCCTTAATGGCAATCGCCCGTTCAGCGGGGGTGATCTCAGCCACCGTCGCCACGCCACCGCGGTGCAGGTTAGAACGAAAATCGCCTGATTTTGCCCGGCGTTCAATCGATGCCACCACTTCATTGCCGACTACCAAACAGCGAATGTCGCACCCTTTCGCCTCTTCGATATACTCCTGCACCAGGATATGCGCGTTCAGACCGCGAAACGCATCAATCACGCTTTCCGCCGCCTGCCGCGTTTCGGCAAGCACCACGCCGATTCCCTGCGTACCTTCCACCAGTTTAACCACCAGCGGCGCGCCGCCGACCATGTCGATAAGATCGCTGGTATCGTCCGGTGAATGGGCGATGCCGGTAACCGGTAGATCGATTCCCTGACGCGCCAGCAGCTGTAGCGATCGCAGCTTGTCGCGGGCACGAGTAATCGCCACCGATTCATTGAGCGGGTAGCTGCCCAGCATCTCAAACTGGCGCAGCGTTGCCATACCGTAGTAGGTAATCGCCGAGCCAATACGTGGGATCACCGCGTCGTAGTGCGGCAACTGTCGACCTTTATAGTGTATCGACGAGGCCGCCGGGTCGACGTTCATATAGCAAGACAGCGGATCGAGCACTTCAACAATATGACCGCGGCGCTGGGCGGCTTCGCGCAGACGCTTACACGAAAAGAGCGTTCCATCCCGGGACAATATGGCGATTTTCACCCTTTACCTCTCCAAAAAAGCCGCAAAAAAACCGGCATATCATACGTTTTTCGCATCCGCAGAGGCTTGAGCCCTGGCACAAATTCGTTAATGAATCAGCGCGTAGCAAACCCCTGCTGATGCAGATAATCAAGAATAAACGGGCGGCTCTCTTTGATAAGCGTGCGGCGAATATGGTCGCTCCAGGTATCGCGACGCGCGTTGGTGCTGCGCGATAAATAGTACTGGGCGAGATCTTCGTCGTACTGCGCCAGCACTTCGGGGTCCATTGGCTGGTAGTGATTTTCATGCACCACCAGCGCGGCCGGCAGGCGCGGTTTGAGGTCTGGATGGCTTGCAGGCCAACCAAGGCACAGACCAAACAGCGGCAGCACGTGCTTTGGTAGCTTCAGCAGTTCGGTCACCTGAGCAATATTATTGCGCAAGCCGCCGATATAGACGCCACCCAATCCCAGAGATTCAGCGGCAGTCAGCGCGTTTTGCGCCATCAGCGAAGTATCCACCACGCCAAGCAACAGCTGTTCCGCCAGACCCAACTGCGCCTCAGGGCAAATCTGCAGATGGCGGTTAAAGTCGGCGCAAAATACCCAGAACTCCGCCGCCTGAGCAACGTGCTCCTGGCCGCCGGTCAGCTTGACCAGCTGTTCGCGCATGTCGCTATCGGTGATGCGAATAATCGAACTGCACTGTAAAAAGCTGGAGCTGGAAGTGGCCTGGGCGCTGGCGATAATCGCGCTGCGCTGTTCGTCGCTTATCGGCTCGCCGGTAAAGTGACGAATAGAGCGATGGTTAAGCAGAACCTCAATGGTCGGAGTCATCTTTTTTTTCCTTGTCTCGCGGCAGGTTAGGGTTCATCAGCTGTGGAGCAACGGCGCGGGCAATTCCCCAAAAGAGCACGCCCGCGGCGGGAAGCATCAGCGCAATACCGAGAAAAATCATCACTACCGCTGCCAGTTGGCTGGCAAACGGCGCGGGCAGCGTGATGTACTGATTGAGCGATAGCCACGCCACCGCCAGCACGATCATGCCGACCGCTTCCAGAATTAAAACGCTTTTCGGTAGTGCTCCGAGCGAACGCATGCTTCTCCTCCTGTGAACCCTTAGCGCATTTTGATAGCCAATTGATGACGATTATAACGGTATGCGGATGAAAAATAATTAGCGAGACATAGCCAGAATGAATCAGAGTAACAGGTAGAACCTTCTTTCCCCACAGCGCTTCGCGCGGCATGATAAGCGCCATTCGCCGACAGGCACGTTGATTATTCCGCTCGTTTGAGGAGAGACATTATGTTTACCGTAATTTTTGGTCGTCCAGGCTGCCCTTACTGTGTACGTGCAAAAGAGCTGGCGGAAAAGCTGACCCAGGAGCGTGATGATTTCAACTACCGCTACGTAGACATCCACGCGGAAGGCATCACGAAAGCCGATCTGGAAAAAACCGTCGGTAAGCCGGTTGAAACCGTACCGCAGATTTTTGTCGATCAGAAACACATTGGCGGGTGCACAGACTTTGAAGCCTGGGCGAAAGAGAATCTCGGCCTGTTTGCCTGATAGCACCATCAACGCCCGCCCTTAAAGCGGGCGTTTGTTTTCTCGCCGCTTATCGTGCAGGAGCGAGCTGATAAACAGATAGCATAATGCACCGAGCGCGCACCAGAATACGGCGCTGAAGAGCCAGGCCAGTTCCTGCCAGAACGAACGATCGCTGCTGAAGAAGAGACGCATCAGGACAAGACAAAGCGGTGCCGCAAGAATGGCGCCAACCAGCGGACGCAGCACTCGACGACGCGATGAGATAAAGCTCGAGACAATACCGGGGACGATAAAAAACAGCAGCCCCAGTTCGGGACTTCCGCTGGCACGAAACGCGCCCTTCACGTTCAGAATCAGTGAAAAAAAGACCACAATAAAGAGTAAGAAGCAGCAAATAACCCCTGCCCAACCGCGTTCAGATTTCACACGTATCTCCTGAAAATATCTCTATCAAACCCCAGACTTCGTCCTTACGGACACCCAGTCAGATAAAGTTGTTGGCCTTCCCTGCCAAAACTTCGCTACATTTTATCTATCAGTACTTTCGGAGCGTTCTCCCGAGCTAAAATATCGTGCGCCCGATGATTCACTCTCTGACCGTCGCGATGCAGACTGATTGATCATATGTAATGTGTATTAAAAGCGATTGTTGCTAGCCGTAGCTATCAGGAACGATTAAACTACTGACCGCTATTTTCTGGTTATTATTCGGGTTCTGGATAGCAAAACGCATACCTTAGCCCGTGGTAAACAGTAGACCAAATAACCATTCCTTTCAACACGTTACTGGTAAACGATAAGTTAGACTCCGTGAATATAAACGTCGCAGATTTGTTAAACGGGAATTACATCCTGTTATTATTCGTGGTATTAGCGCTGGGGCTTTGTCTTGGCAAATTACGTCTGGGCTCCATCCAACTCGGTAATTCCATTGGCGTTTTAGTGGTTTCTCTCCTATTAGGACAGCAACACTTCAGTATTAACACCGAAGCGCTGAATCTGGGCTTTATGCTGTTTATTTTCTGCGTCGGTGTAGAAGCCGGACCGAACTTTTTTTCAATTTTCTTCCGCGACGGCAAAAATTATCTGATGCTCGGCCTGGTGATGGTCGGTAGCGCGCTGCTGATTGCATTAGGCCTCGGTAAGCTATTTGGCTGGGACATCGGCCTGACGGCCGGGATGCTCGCCGGCTCAATGACCTCCACCCCGGTACTGGTGGGCGCCGGCGATACACTGCGCCACTCCGGCATGGAGGCGAGCTTGCTCGCGCAGGCACAAGATCACCTGAGCCTCGGCTATGCGCTGACCTATCTTATTGGTCTCGTGAGTTTGATTGTCGCCGCCCGCTACCTGCCAAAATTCCAGCATCAGGATCTTCAAACCAGCGCCCAACAAATCGCCCGCGAGCGCGGTCTGGACACCGACTCCAACCGTAAAGTCTATCTGCCGGTTATCCGCGCTTATCGTGTAGGCCCGGAACTGGTGGCGTGGGCCGACGGCAAAAATCTGCGCGAGCTTGGCATTTATCGCCAGACCGGCTGCTACATCGAGCGTATTCGCCGTAACGGTATTCTGGCCAACCCTGACGGTGATGCCGTACTGCAGATGGGCGATGAAATTTCGCTGGTTGGCTACCCGGACGCGCACGCACGCCTTGACCCAAGCTTCCGTAACGGCAAAGAGGTGTTCGACCGCGACCTGCTAGACATGCGCATCGTCACCGAAGAGATCGTGGTTAAAAACCACAATGTGGTAGGTCGCCGCCTGGCGCAACTGAAGCTAACCGACCACGGCTGTTTCCTTAACCGCGTGATCCGCAGCCAGATTGAAATGCCAATCGACGACAACATCGTACTCAACAAGGGTGACGTGTTACAGGTAAGCGGCGATGCCCGCCGCGTGAAAACCGTCGCCGACCGCATCGGCTTCGTCTCCATTCACAGCCAGGTCACTGACCTGCTAGCCTTCTGTGCCTTCTTTATCGTCGGCCTGATGATCGGCATGATCACCTTCCAGTTCAGCAACTTTAACTTCGGTATCGGTAACGCCGCCGGTCTGCTGTTCGCCGGTATCATGCTGGGCTTCCTGCGTGCCAACCACCCGACCTTCGGCTATATCCCGCAAGGGGCGCTGAACATGGTGAAAGAGTTTGGCCTGATGGTCTTTATGGCAGGCGTCGGCTTAAGCGCGGGCGGCGGCATCGGCAAGAGCCTCGGCGTGGTCGGCGGTCAAATGCTGGTGGCCGGTCTGCTGGTCAGCCTGATCCCAGTAGTGATTTGCTTCCTGTTCGGCGCCTACGTACTGCGCATGAACCGCGCACTGTTGTTCGGTGCCATCATGGGCGCACGCACCTGCGCTCCGGCGATGGAAATCATCAGCGATACGGCTCGCAGCAACATTCCTGCGCTGGGCTATGCGGGCACCTACGCCATCGCCAACGTGCTGCTAACCCTTGCCGGTACGCTGATTATCATCATCTGGCCAGGGCTAGGCGGCTAGCCCTGGCCAGGGGAACAAAGAAAAGAAAAAAATTTTTGCGCAACGCAGAACTTTTTATCAGGGTGCGAGTCTTAATTAGTGCCACTGCTTTTCTTTGATGTCCCCATTTTGTGGAGCCCATCAACCCCGCCATCTTTGGTTCAAGGTTGATGGGTTTTTTGTTGCCTGAATTTCACATCCCCTTTAAAAATCAATCCACTACGCTCCCAGAAACCACCACCACGTTGCCCCTTCGCTTGCATCCCCCTCCCCCTGTCCCATACTTCTATGACACCCACTCAACACTCGAGGTGACTCATGTTGCTTGCAGGCAAAGTCGCCGTCATCTTCGGCGGCAGCGGCGCGATTGGGGGCGCGGTGGCGCTTGCCATGGCGCGGGAAGGGGCGCTGGTGCATCTGGCAGCGCGTAACCAGCAGAAGCTCGACGCTACCGCAGAGCGTATTCGTTCAGAAGGTGGCACCGTCAGTACCTTTACCGTTGATGTGCTTGATGAACAAGCGACCCAACGGCGCGTGGCGCAACTGGCGGAACAAACGCTGGGCATCGATATAGTGGTCAACGCTACCGGGTTTATGCATCAGCAAGGCAAACACCTGGAACGTCTGTCGCTGGCAGAGTTTAAGCAAGGTATTGATCCTTTCCTCACCGCGCAGTTCATCATTGCCAAATCAACGGCACCCTATATGGGCGGCAAGCGCGATAGCGTAATGCTGAACGTTGTCGCCCCCGCGGCGACCATGGCGATGCCGGGACATCTGGGACATATCGTTGGCTGTGCAGGAATGGAGGCGATGGTCAGAGCGCTGGCAGGCGAACTGGGGCCGCGTAATATTCGGGTGCTAGGCGTACGGTCGCATGCTATCGAGGGGGCGGTCGAAGCAGGGTCTTATACCGGTGAACTGTTTGCTGAAAAAGCACAGGCGATGTCGCTAACGGTCGATGAATGGTTAGGAGGCGCGGCACAGGGCACTATGCTGAAACGCCTGCCAACGCTTGAGCAAGTCGCCGGGGTGATGACCTTTCTCGCCTCCAGCAGCGCAGGAGCAATGACGGCCACGGTGGTTAACGTGACCGCCGGAGTAACGCTTAGCTAGTTCCCATGTCCATCAGCAAACAGCGCCCGCCACCACTGCGGCTTCATATCTTCAAACGAGTGGGAGGCGGGTGCAAATCGCGCATCCTGGTTCTGGTCAAAAACACCGCTCAACAGCGCAATAACCGGGCCATCATCAATCGCCCCCAGCGAGCTGCCGCAGCGTGGGCAGAAAGCCCGGCTGGATGCCTCGGAAGAGCGCCAGGTCGCAGGCTTTCCGCCCTCTCCTGTCCATTGCACATCATCGGCGTCAAACTCCAGCCAGATAACCGACTGGGCGCCGGTATGCTTCTGGCAGAGATCGCAGGAGCAGCTGTGGGAAGCGCCGGGGTTAGCGGCGGTGAAGGTAATATGGCCGCACAGGCAGCCACCGGAAAGCAGGGTTGTCATCGCGAGATCTCCGTTTTGCGTTCTCGCTAAGCGTACACGCTTTTCAGGCGCTCTCCCCGGCGATCCGCCCTACCATTTTTCGGATGGCGTCGCGATCGAGCGGCTGGCGGTCGGTTACGAAATGCAGCGTCATCCCTTCAATAAAGGCATCCAGCGCACGTGCGGTTGCCGGATCGAACCACTGCTCCAGCGTCTGCTGGCTGCGCTGCATCCAGCGTTGCATGACCGCCTTCATCGCGGGCGAACTGCTCGCCAGCGCATAGAACTGGTACATCAGGGTCATATTCTTCGGCGTGGTGACCTGGCTGCTGAAGATAAGCTCCGCTACCGCATCACAGGCATCGTGCGGCGTCCCTACATCATCAAAAAAGGCGGTGTACTCCAGTGACATCCGTTCGGTAAAGGCGCTGAACGCTTCCCCGAGCAGGGCTTCAATACCGTCAAAATAATAGGTCATCGAGCCGAGCGGCACGTCGGCGCAGCTGGCGATTTTACGGTGCGTTACCGCGCTAATCCCGTGCGTGGCGATAGTTTCGAGCGTCGCATCCAGGATGCGCTCCCGGCGCTGCGGGTCATTCGGTCGGCGAGCCATAATTCTCCTCTTTCTGGTTATGTACAAATGTACACAAGCTTGTTAGTGTTGTCTGCACACTTTCCGACCTGACGCGAATGGATGACAACGTTAACCTCCCGTAAAGCCCTGCAGTTACGCATGTGGGCGCTCTTTATGTTCTTCTTTTTACCCGGTTTACTCATGGCCTCCTGGGCTACGCGAACCCCGGCAATCCGCGATATTTTATCGGTTTCAACGGCTGAGATGGGCATCGTGCTGTTTGGCCTGTCGATTGGTTCGATGAGCGGCATCCTTTGTTCCGCGTTTCTGGTGAAACGATTCGGGACCCGTAAGGTCATCCGTACCACCATGTCGTGCGCCGTCTTTGGCATGGTGATTTTAAGCCTCGCGCTGCACTTTGGCTCCGCGTGGATTTTCGCTTTCGGGTTGGCTATTTTCGGTGCTAGCTTCGGTTCCGCCGAAGTGGCCATCAACGTCGAAGGCGCAGCAGTTGAGCGTGAAATGAAAAAAACCGTGCTGCCGATGATGCACGGCTTTTATAGCTTCGGAACGTTAGTGGGCGCGGGCGTTGGTATGGCGGTCACCGCGTTTGGCTTACCGGCGATGTGGCACATCTTCGTGGCGGCTCTGATAGGCATTGCGCCAATCGCTATCGCCATTAAAGCCATTCCGGAAGGCACTGGCAAAAACGCGGCGGAAGATGCGCACCATCAGGAAAAAGGCGTGCCGTTCTGGCGCGATATGCAGCTGATGCTGATTGGCGTGGTGGTACTGGCGATGGCCTTCGCCGAAGGCTCCGCCAACGACTGGCTGCCGCTGCTGATGGTTGACGGCCACGGCTTTAGCCCAACCTCCGGCTCGCTGATTTACGCTGGCTTCACGCTGGGCATGACGGTCGGGCGCTTTACCGGCGGCTGGTTTATCGACCGCTACAGCCGTGTTACCGTGGTACGCGCCAGCGCGCTGATGGGTGCGCTGGGTATCGCCCTGATTATCTTTGTCGACAGCGCCTGGGTTGCGGGCGTGTCGGTTATTCTGTGGGGCCTTGGCGCATCGCTTGGCTTCCCGCTGACTATTTCCGCCGCCAGCGACACCGGCCCGGACGCCCCTACCCGCGTGAGCGTTGTCGCCACCACCGGGTATCTGGCCTTCCTGGTTGGCCCGCCGCTGCTCGGCTTCCTCGGCGAACATTACGGCCTGCGCAGCGCGATGCTGGCCGTACTGGCGCTGGTTCTTATTGCCGCTCTGGTGGCGAAAGCGGTGGCGAAACCTGAGCCCCGCGTTGTAATGGAGAGTCATTGATGAGCGTTAAACTGATCGCTGTCGACATGGATGGCACGTTCCTGAACGATAAAAAAACCTATAACCGCGAGCGCTTTCAGCAACAATATCAGCAGATGAAAGCGCAGCAGATCCACTTTGTGGTCGCCAGCGGCAACCAGTATTACCAGCTGGCATCGTTCTTCCCGGAGATTGTGGATGAAATTGCCTTTGTCGCCGAAAACGGCGGCTGGGTGCGCGATGCCGGTGAGGACGTCTATAACTGCGCTATGCCACGTGACCACGTCGATAAAATCGCCGCTTTCCTGCACACCCGTCCGGAAATTGAGATTATCGTCTGCGGCAAAAAGAGCGCCTACACGCTGAAAAGCTACGACCAAAGCTTCCACGATATTGCCGTACGCTACTACCACCGTCTGGAACTGGTGGACAATTTCGATAATCTCGATGACACCATTCTGAAGTTCGCGCTGAATATCCCGGACGAGAAAGTGCCGCAAATGCAGGCGCTGCTCGATGAGAAACTCGGCCATATGCTGACCGCAGTGACCACCGGTCACGGCAGTATTGACCTGATTATACCCGGCGTCCACAAGGCCAACGGCCTGCGCTTATTGCAGGATCGCTGGGGCGTGAGCGATGATGAAGTCGTGGCCTTTGGCGACAGCGGCAACGATATTGAGATGGTGAAGCAGGCAGGCTACGGTTTTGCGATGGCTAACGCCAACGACGCGGTGAAAGCCGTGGCGGGCTATCATGCGCCGCACAACAATGAAGAAGGCGTGCTGGAGATCATTGATAAGGCGTTGAAGGGTGAAGCGCCGTTTGCTTGATAGTGCCAACCCCGGAGTCGGTGCTCCGCACCTCGTCCGGGCTACCACACCAGTAGCCCGGCCAAGCGAAGCGCCGCCGGGGTTATTTACTGCGGTTGCAACCCGCTACCTACCGCTTTATCCCGCAGGAACATCGTCATCAACCCCAGCCACAGCAGGCCGCCCGCCAGGTTAAACAGGCTGAACAGACCAATTCCGCCCAGCTCATAGCAATGCTTACTGAGCTCAATCCCCACCGTGAAGATCAGCATTTGCAGCATCCCCATCGCCGCAGAGACCGTGCCTTTACTCATATCGCTGGCAAACAGCGTCAGACGCACCAGTCCGGCGTTGGCAAGGCCAATCCCGAAGGCGTAGAAGCTTAAACCAGCGGTCATCCATAAATAGGCATGGGATGACACCACCGTCGCCGCCGCAGCCAGCACCAGACCAAACATAATCGGGTAGCCACCGGCGATAATCAGCGCACGCACCGTACGGCGTGAGGTCAGACGCGCCAGCACCAGGTTACCGAGGATCAGCGCGCCGAAAATGGGCACCTGCAGCAGGCCGTACTCATAGCTGCTGGCATGCTCGCCGCTGATGATAATCACCGGTGACTGAGCAATCCACGCCAGCAGCGGCAGGCTGACAAAACCCGTTGCCAGCGCACCCGCAACGAAACGCCCGTTTTTCAGCACTTCGCGGTAATCACGGCCCAGCGTTTTCAGCGACAGCGTTTCACCGATCCGGGTCGCCGTTTCCGGCATTGATTTAAACAGGCCGACGAAGGCAATAGCCGACAGCGCGGCGAAGAGCACAAACATCCCTTCCCAGCGCGCCACGTGGATCCACGCCGCGCCCACCAGCGGCCCCAACAGCGGCGCAATCAGCGCGACGTTCGCCATCAGCGCCGTAATCTTGATACAGGTCGCCTCGTCGAACGACTCCTGGATTGCCGCATAGCCCACCGCGCCGATAAAGCACAGGCTCACCCCCTGCAAGAAACGCAGGAACGTAAACTGCTCAATATTGCTCACCAGCAACGTGGCAAGACAGGTGACGATAAACCAGATAACGCCGGTTAGCATCACCGGGCGGCGGCCGATACGGTCCGATAGCGGCCCAAGCAGCCATTGCAGGAACATGCCGCCGGCCAGATACGCGGTCATCGAGGTCGGTACCCACTCGTTACCCGCGTTAAATTCTTTGACGACAGCAAGCATGCCCGGCTGGATCATATCGTTGCCGATATAGGTGGAAAATTCGTAGAGCACGAGGCAAAGCGGGAACAAAATTGCCTTACGCCCTAAGCGTTTCCGGGAAGAAGAGGAAGTATCCATGTGGCTCGCATCTATCATAAAAACGCGCAAGTTTAATCAATGCGCAGTAGTGGTGATAGTTAATTATCACGCAGCTTAACGATTTCGCACAAATTGACGCTGTTAAGATTCGCTTAAGGTAGCGAGCGTTATACTCTACGCCACTGAGTGCAGGACCTTAATTTCAGACACTTGTACGCCGATAGCGTGATTCAGACAATACCGCTTTACGGTCCAGGATTGGCTTTTTAAGGTAGCTGTCATAAAACCGTCATTTGCGAAACCGGAACGTTATGCTGGAAAACCTTAACCACTCGCTGTTTTTGCTGATTAACGCAACCCCAGCGTCCGCCCCCTGGGCAATTTCATTCGCCACTTTTATTGCTCAGGATCTGATCCTGATCGTTCCCCTGCTCGCCGCGGCGATGTGGCTGTGGGGGGAACGTAAGCAGGTTCAGGCACAGCGCCATCTGGTGATTAAAGTCGCGTTAGCCATCGCCGTTAGCCTCTCGCTGTCGTGGATGATTGGTCAACTGTTCCCGCATGAACGCCCGTTTGTGGAGAACATCGGCCACACCTTCCTGCACCACGCGCCGGATAACTCCTTCCCAAGCGACCACGGCACGGTGATCTTCACCTTTGCGCTGGCCTTCTTGTTCTGGCATCGTCTGTGGTCCGGGCTGGTGCTGATGGTGGTCGGCGTCGCGATCGCCTGGTCCCGCGTCTACCTCGGCGTGCACTGGCCAATGGATATGCTCGGCGGCTTCCTGAGCGGCCTTGTCGGCTGCATGGTGTCGCAAATGCTGTGGCAGTTTATCGGCGCCACCGTCTACCCGCGCCTGCAACAGCTGTACCGCGTGATCTTCTCGGTGCCGATTCGTAAAGGCTGGGTGCGTGACTAGACCTGCGCTCGCAGGTAAAATACCGCGTTGACCCCGGCATCCTTGCCGGGGCATTTCCGCTAGAGGAACTATGGAAACACGACGCGACGAGCGAATGGGTCAACTGATTCAGGCACTGAAACGTAGCGATAAGCTGCATCTCAAAGAAGCGGCAGCACTGCTTGGCGTTTCTGAAATGACGATTCGTCGCGATCTTAACAGCGAGAGCGGGCCCGTTGTACTGCTCGGCGGCTACGTCGTGCTGGAGCCACGTAGCGTTCCTCACTATCTGCTAAGCGACCAGAAAACCCGCCTGGTTGAAGAAAAAAAGCGAGCGGCGCGCCACGCGGCAGCGCTGCTGAAACCGCATCAGATGGCCTTTTTCGACTGCGGCACCACCACGCCGTGGATTATCGATGCCATTGATAACGACCTGCCGTTTACCGCCGTCTGTTACTCGCTAAACACTTTTTTAGCGCTGCAGGATAAACCCAACTGTCGGCCCATTCTCTGCGGCGGCGAATTCCACGCCAGCAACGCTATTTTCAAACCACTGAGCGAGCAGGACACGCTTTCACACCTCTGCCCGGACATCGCCTTCTATTCCGCAGCCGGTATCGATATTGAAATGGGGGCAACCTGTTTTAATCTTGAAGAGCTGCCGGTGAAGCACTGGGCGATGCGCCAGGCGCGCTACCATGTGCTGGTGGCGGATCACAGCAAGTTTGGCAAAGTGCGCCCGGCCCGCATGGGTGACCTGACGCGCTTTGATGTGATTGCCAGCGACATCTGCCCGGATGATGAGCTGGTGGCGCTGGCAAAACAGCAGCAAATTTCGCTACTGTATTAGCGGGATATTACGAGAACCAGCTGCCGAACCACTCGTGGAATTTCATCAGCACGAAGTCCATCATGCGGCTGAAGAAGCCGCCCTCTTCGACCGCTTCCATCACGATCAGCGGACGCTGCTCAATGGTTTTGTCGTTAAGCTTGAAGTCGATGGTGCCGACCACCTGGCCTTTAGTTAACGGCGCGGTCAGCTGCGGCTGGCTTAAGGTATAGCTGGCCTTCAGGTTTTTCAGCTGGCCTTTCGGGATGGTCACCGAACCGGCTTCCCCTGCCCCAAGGTTCACTTCACTCTTATCACCAAACCAGACGCGCTGGCTGATAAAAGTGGCATCCGGCTTGATTGGCGTAACGGTTTCATAGAAACGGAAGCCCCAGGTCAGCAGCTTCTCCGACTCGTTAAAACGCACGCGGTCGCTCTTGGTACCCAGCACCACCGCAATCAGGCGCATATCGCCCTGAGTGGCCGAGGACACCAGGTTATAGCCCGCACCCGCCGTAGTACCGGTTTTCACGCCATCAACGTTGAGGTTCGAACTCCACAGCAGACGGTTGCGGTTTGGCTGGCGGATGTTGTTGAAGGTGAACTCTTTCTCTTTATGTACCGCATACTCTTCCGGCACATCGTGAATCATCGCTCTGGTCAGCAACGCCATATCGCGCGCGGTGCTGTACTGCCCAGGCGCATCCAGGCCGTGAACGGTTTTGAAGGTGGTATTGGTGAGGCCGATTTTCTGCGCATAGCCGTTCATCAGGCTGACGAAGGAGTCCTGGCTGCCGGCAACGTAGTCGGCAATGGCGATGCTGGCATCGTTGCCCGACTGGATTATCACCCCTTTATTGAGGTTCTCAACGGAAACCTGCTCGCCGGGCTTGAGGAACATCACCGATGAGCCGCGCAGCGCCGGGTTACCGGTGGCCCACGCGTCACGTCCGATGGTCACCATATCGGTGAGCTTGATTTTATTCGCCTTCAGCGCCTGACCGACCACGTAGCTGGTCATGATTTTTGTCAGGCTGGCCGGGTCGAGCTTCTCATCGGCATTGCCCTCTGTCAGGACCTTACCGCTGGCGTAATCCATTAATATAAAAGCACGGGCGTCGATTGCTGGCGCGTCCGGAAGTTGTTCCGCCGCCTGCACCGCCGGTGCCACTAAAAGTAAAAGCGCTGAGCCTGCCATCAGACTCTTGAAGGAGTTAGCGTTACACATCATAAAAGCCACCCAAGTATCCATTCCCAAAAACACGCCACGACAGTACCGTGCTGCACCAGGCCGTGAGTAATAACGTAGAAACTCTCTTAAAGAAACAGTGAGTTGGTAAAGTTTTTTAAGTTTACGCAAGATCACCTGATTGTGCTGAAAACCTGACATTTTTTTTGATCGAGATTGCGTAAGCGTTTACTTTGGCCCACATTTAATCTCTGCTAAATAAACGGGAGTGGTCATGATTACGCTGTGGGGAAGAAATAACTCAACGAACGTGAAAAAAGTGCGCTGGACGCTGGCAGAGCTTGGCCTGCCGTATGAGCAAATTATGGCGGGCCAGGGATTTGGCGTGAACCGCGACTCGGCCTATCTGGCACTTAACCCTAACGGCCTGGTACCGATGCTAAAAGACGGCGACGACGTGCTGTGGGAATCAAACTCCATCGTACGTTATCTGGCGGCGCAGTACGGCGCCGAGAGCCTGTGGCAGGCGTCGCCGGTTCAGCGGGCAAAGAGCGAAAAGTGGATGGACTGGGCCAACGAAACCCTCTCGCCGGTGCACCGTAAAATCCTCTTCGGGCTGGTGAGAACGCCGGTAGAGCAGCGTAACATGGCCGAAATCAATGCGGCGATTGAAGCCTGCAAACCGCTGCTGGCAATCCTCGACAACACGCTGGCGAACCAAACCTGGCTTTCCGGTGAGCAGTTTGGCGTGGGCGATATCGCCGTGGCGCCATTTGTCTATAACGTGCTGGAAACCGTCAAAACCTGGCCGTCACTGCCACATCTTGAGCGCTGGTATCAGCAACTGGCACAGCGTCCGGCGTTCCGCGACGTGGTGATGATTCCGGTGAGTTAAACCACTCAGGTGCGCTGGCTACTCCCGCGCACCTGCAGTTTCCCCACCAGCCGGACATGCGCCGCCGTATCATCCCCCTCACACAGGTAGTTCACCGCCATTCTTCCCAGCTCGCTATAGGCTAGCTGCACGCTGGTCAGCGCCGGAGTCAGTTGGTGCGCAATACGCTGATCGTCATAACCACACACCAGCACGTCGCGCGGAATAGCAATATTGAGCGTGGCGAGCGCCTGATAGCAGCCAAGGGTCATCCAGTCGCTGGCGCAGAAAATAGCCTGCGGCGGTTCCGGCAAGCGCATCAGCTCAAGCGTGGCGTTAAAGGTGGCATTCAACGACCAGTCAGTCGGTTTAATCAGCGTGTCGTCCACCGCGATCCCGGCCTGCTCCAGCGTCTGGCGATACCCTTCGAGGCGCAGCACGCTGGCATCCATCCAGTCATCGCCCATGATATGCGCAATACGCGTGATGCCCTGCAACAGCAGATGGCTGACTATCTGGCAGGCGTTGGCGCGGTCATCAGGCAGAAAGGTCGGCAGCAGCGGGCGCTGCGGGTCGTACTGGTTTAACAACACCACCGGCTTATGAATAAGCGCGTCGAACGGCGAGAAATCAAAGGCGCGGGTCACCGGGCTTGCCAGAATAACTCCCGCACAAGCACGCTGATCCAGCTGACGCAGAATATGCGCCGCCATCTCCAGATCGTCGCCATAGTCATAAACGGTCAGTAGAGTATCCCGCTGCCAGGCGGCGGAGACGGCATCGCTAATGGCCTCGACGAAGGGGTCATAGTTCGGCATTCCGCACAGCAGCAGGGCAATCTCCTCCTGCCCTTCCTGACGATGAGGCACGATAATCTTTTGATAGCCAAGCGCCGCCGCTGCCGCATAGACGCGGTCGCGGGTGGCTTCACTCAGGCGAATCGCCCGGCTATTGTTGAGCACCAGAGAGACCGTTGCCTGCGAAACGCCCGCTTCCCTGGCAATATCACTCATCGTTATTTTGTTTTTCTTCGCCATGTTCACTCCTTGTCGCCGCCGACTATAGCACAGTTACCCCACGCTTTTTTTGTGAACAACCCGACAGTTCAACCGCGTCAGGATTGCGCCTTGCGCCTGAGTTAATAAATATTAGCTAATAATTATTATCAAGGAGAAAAAATATGCACTCACAATGGCGCGAATCACAGGCACAGGCCTGGTATCAACAGCATGGTTGGGCATGCGGCTTTAACTATCTGCCGCGCAGCGCGGTCAACTGGACCGAAATGTGGCAGGCGGAGACTTTCGATGTGCAGACCATCGACCAGGAGCTGGGCTGGGCCCACGGCTACGGCTATAACGCGCTGCGCACTAACCTGCCGTTTATCGTCTGGGAAGCCGACCGTGACGGCCTGCTGGCACGCATCGACGCCTTTTTAGCACTGGCGAAAAAACACCAGATTCAGGTGATGCTCACCCTGATGGACGACTGTGGTTTCTCCGGCGATGAGCCGTACCTCGGCCCGCAAAAGCCACCGCGCGAGGGCGTGCACAACAGCCAGGCGGCGGCAAGCCCCGGTCGGGCCATCGTGATGGACCCAAGCCAGTGGCCACGCATTGAAGCCTACGTCCGCGACGTACTCAGCCGTTTTAAGGATGATGAGCGCATCACCATCTGGGATCTCTACAACGAACCGGGCAACCGTGGCATTAACCTGTCAGCGACCGAATCGGCCGAGTATGACCAAGCGCTGGAGACCTTCGCACTGGAGCTGATGACCGCGACCTTCGGCTGGGCGCGTGAAGTGGGCCCAAGCCAGCCGCTCACCGTGGGCGCGTGGCATATTGATCACCCCCAGTACGGCACGCTACAGCACCCGATTGATATCGCCGCGTTGCGGTTATCCGACATCATCAGCTACCACAACTACAACAACGCCGCCCGCCAGCTCGGCGTGCTGGAAAGCCTGACGGCCTATCAGCGCCCGATACTGTGCACCGAATGGCTGGCGCGGCACATGAACTGCACGTTCAGCGAGCAGTTGCCGCTGTTCTGCGCTTTCGATACTGGCTGCTATCAATGGGGGCTGGTGCAGGGCAAAACGCAGACCTGGATCCCGTGGACCAGCGTCAACAGAGATCATCCCGACCCCCAATCGCTGTGGTTCCACGACGTGCTGACACCCGACGGCAAACCGTGGTGTGAAGAAGAAATGCAGCTGGTGAAAGCGCTGACCGGCTATCGCAAGACGCATCGTTAATTGTGATACACGGAGGATTCATCCATGAAAAAGTCAGCCTTGTTCCTGCTTGCCTGCTGCGGTTTCGGTGCGATGCCTGTCGCGCACAGCGCCGATCAGGTGGAACTCCGTTTTGCCTGGTGGGGCGGTAAGGCCCGTAATCAGGCCACCTTAAAGGCGCTGGACGCCTTTGAGGCTAAATATCCCAATATTAAAGTGAAGGCGGAATACACCGGCTGGGACGGGTTCTACTCGCGGCTGACCACGCAGATTAACAGCAACACCGAAGCCGACGTGATTCAGACCAACTGGAACTGGCTGACGCTGCTGTCCAAAACCGGCGACGGTTTTTACGATCTCAACAAACTGAGCCAGCCCATCGGCCTCGATCAGTTCTCCCCCGCCTCACTCGCCAGCACGACGGTGAATGGCAAGGTCAACGCCATCCCGGTTTCCGCCAACGTAATGCTGTTTTATTACAACGCCGCCACCTGGAAAAAAGCCGGCGTGCCGCTGCCGAAAAGCTGGGAAGACCTGCTCAAAGCCGGGCCGGTGTTTAAAGAGAAGCTCGGGGATAACTACTATCCGCTGATCCTGACCGAGCAGGATTCGCTGCTGCTCCTGAACTCCTGGGTCTATCAGGGGAATCAGAAACCGATGGTGGATGAGAAGACCCGTAAACTCGGCTGGAACCATGACGATCTGGTACAAGCCTTCACCTTCTATCGTCAACTGGTGGCGGCGCACACCGTGCCGGACTCCCGCACGATGGCCTCATTCGGCAAAGGCATTGCCTATGAAATGAAGCCGTGGATTAACGGTGAATGGGGCGGTATCTACAACTGGAACGTGATGTACACCGCCGAGTCGCAGAACCTGAGTAACCCGGCAGACCTGGTGATGGGCGATTATCCGATGCGCGAAGGCGCCAAAGATGCCGGGCAGTTTAATAAGACCGCGTTGATGCTTTCCATCAGTAAAAATACCCGCCACCCGCAGGAAGCGGCGCTGCTGATCAACTTCCTGATGAGTGAAAAAGAGGGCGTGGTGCCGGTGGGGTTAGAGCGCGGCGTGCCGCTGAGTAAGGCCGGGGCGCAGATCCTGCGCGATGCCGGGTTACTGAAAGAGGACGATCCGGTGCTGACCGGGCTGACGCAGTCCGCCGCGTTGCCAAACCACGCGAAAGCGCTGCCCTATCTTGAAGACCCGCAGTTCACCGCCCTTTTCCTCGCGGCGCTGCAAAGCATCGACTACGGCAAAGCCACGGTAGACCAGGCCGCCACCCACTTTGAAGAGCAAGCGAACCGTATTCTGCGGCGAATCATGCGCTAAGGGAGAAGATCATAGACAGGGGGACGGCTGTCCCCCTGATTTCAAGCGTGAGTCATTGGTGATTCAGCATCCAGCTTACGAATGCTGGTCGTCAACGCCGTCAGGCAGCGCTCCAGGGTTTCCACGTTAACCGCAATATAGGACGGGCAGTCGTAGCGCCCCGTCATCAAGCATACGGCAGCGGATGCTAAAGCCTCACCCGCCTGCCGCATCATTTCCAGTTCGTTCAACGAACTACACCGCTTAAGCGGCACAGCGTTACCCCGTAGTTCGCCACACAGTTCGAGCAGGTTAGTACGCAGATGATCGTTATCACCGACTGACATATACCCCTTTGCCTTTCGAAGCTGCAAATAGGCATCAAGGTCAATTCGCGCATTGATGAGTCGCCTCATCATCTGGCGTTTCAGTTTGCTATCCGTCATGCATTTACCTCCCTTGCCACCCATTGGCTCTTTCATTATGAGATTGCTTAACGAAAGAAATGCTGCGCGATATCAACAATTCATCATTCATAACACTTTTAACAAAATAGCAATGATTTTAAGGCGCACTGAGAGGGCAAACGGGCAGTAGAGCACTCACGTAACCGGACTACCTGTTACAGTAACCCGGTCATATTCTGAATTTTCCCCTTAGCCCCCCCTCCTCTTCTTGTATGAAAACACCGTAATCTTTACTATAGTAATAGTTACCAGGTTGAGGTGAATCATGGCTATCTATAAGGCAAAACGATTCAACCAAAACACCAAAAAGCCTGGCATCACGGACGACGTGCTATTGAAAGCTGCCGAAGATATCAAACAGGGTGTTTGGGAAGCGAATTTAGGCGGAGGGGTAATCAAAAAACGCCTGCCTCTGCAGCAAGGCAAAAGTGGTGGCGCAAGAACCGTCATCTTTTTCAAATACGATCGACATATTTTTTTCTACGATGGTTGGGCGAAAAATAGTGTCAGCAGTGGAAATGGCAAAGAAATAGAAGATGACGAACTTATTGCTTATCGAAAATTGGCTAGCGCGTTTTTAGCCTTCACTGATACGGATATTGCAAAACTCCTGACCACCGGTTTTTTAGTTGAGGTAGATAAATGACTAACAAACTCAAAGCAATGCTTGATGACGCTAAAGAGCTTAACGCACTTGGCCTTATGCCAGAGGGCGACGTTGCTGAAATCAGTAAGCTTTTAAAAGCGCGCGAGCTTAAAACACGTATTGCCGCCGTTAAGATGATGTCTGGTGAAGAGATTAAGGCGGTTCGTGCCCGTTTCGGCATGTCTCAGTCTATATTGGCGCACACGCTGGGAATGTCTAAAGAGAGCGTGTCCAAATGGGAGCGCAACGAAATCAAACCCAGCGGCCCAGCGCTGCGCATTCTCAATACTCTGGCGGCTAAAGGCCCAGAAGTGTTCACCAAGTAAACCAGCGCTAGCCCGGCCTGGTATTGCAAAGCCGGGCTCTCAGTTTGACTACCCTTTCAGCTTCGGATCCAGCGCGTCGCGCAGGCCATCACCCAGCAGGTTAAATGCCAGCACCGTCAGGAAAATCGCCAGCGCCGGGAAGACTGCGACGTGTGGCGCAATCACCATATCCGCGCGCGCTTCGTTGAGCATCGCCCCCCATTCCGGCGTCGGCGGCTGTGCGCCGAGGCCGAGGAACGACAGGCTGGCGGCGGAGATAATCGACACCCCGATACGCATGGTGAAATAGACCACGATAGAAGAGACCGTGCCGGGCAGAATATGCTGGAACAGGATCACGCGGTCGCTGGCGCCGATGCTGCGCGCCGACTCGATAAAGGTTTGCTGCTTCAGCACCAGCGTATTGCCGCGCACCAGGCGGGCAAAGGCCGGAACCGAGAAAATCGCCACGGCGATAATCACGTTGGTCATGCCGCTGCCCATAATCGCCACCACGGCAATCGCCAGCAGGATGCCGGGGAAGGCAAACAGCACGTCGCAGACACGCATGATGATACGGTCCCACCAGCCTTCGTAGTAGCCCGCCAGCAGCCCGAGCACGGTGCCAATCAGCGAGCCAATCAGTACCGCAAATACGCCCGCGGTAAGCGAGATTTGTGCGCCCACCAGCACCCGGCTGAAAATATCGCGCCCTAATGAGTCTACGCCGAACCAGTGGATCAGCGATGGGCCGTCGTTCAGGCGGTCGTAGTCGAAGTAGTTTTCCGCATCAAACGGCGCAATCCACGGCGCCACCACCGCCACAATAATCAGCAGCAGAACGAAAATACCAGAGGCCATCGCCACCGGTTGCTGACGAAAGCGTCGCCAGAATTCTCGCCACGGCGTGCGTGGCGTGCCCGCTTGCATCACCGGCATGGCGTTAAGCGCCGCCTGCCGACGCCAATTGAATAATCGCACGTTATTTATACCTGATAGCCGGGTTAATGGCGGCGTAGAGCACATCCACCACTAAGTTGATAAGAATAAACTCCAGCGAAAACAGCAGCACCTCGGCCTGAATCACCGGGTAATCACGCATCTCCACCGAATCCACCAGCAGGCGTCCAAGCCCCGGCCAGTTAAAGACTTTCTCTACCACAATCGAGCCGCCGAGCAGAAAGCCAAACTGCAGCCCCATCATCGTCACTACCGGGATCATGGCGTTACGCAGCCCGTGTTTCAGCACCACCACTTTTTCGCTCACCCCTTTGGCGCGGGCGGTACGCATATAGTCTTCATTAAGCACGTCAACAAACGAGGCGCGGGTAAAGCGCGCCATCACCGAGGCCACGGCGGCACCGAGAGTGATTGACGGCAGAATGTAGTGCTGCCAGCTGTCGGCGCCCACGGTCGGCAACCAGCCAAGCTCAACGGAGAAAATTTGCATCAGCAGCATCCCCAGCGCAAACGCAGGGAAGGAGATCCCGGTAACCGCCAGCGCCATGCCGAGACGATCCGGCCAGCGGTTGCGCCATACGGCGGCGGCAATCCCCGCGGCCATGCCAAAAATCACCGCCCAGACCATGCTGGCGAGGGTCAGTAAAAGCGTTGGCAGAAAGCGGCTGGCAATCTCTTCGGATACCGGGCGGCGTGACACCATTGAGATGCCAAAATCGCCCTGCACGGCGTGGGTGATGTAGTGCCAGAACTGAACGTACAGCGGCTGATCCAGCCCCAACTGCTGACGAACCATCGCGATAACCTGCGCGTCCGCTTCCGGCCCGGCAATCAGTCGCGCCGGGTCGCCGGGAAGCAGATGGACAAATAAAAACACCAGCACCGCCACGATAAACAGCGTCGGGATCAGGCCGAGCAGGCGTTTAAGAACATAGTTAAGCATGACTCTCCTTGCCGTAAGCTCCCTGCGCCATCATGACGCAGGGAGACCTCGCTTACTTCAAATCCGCATCGTCAAAGCTGAAGCCCGTGTCCGGCATAATGTAGAACCCGGTCAATGACTTGCTGTGCGCCGAAACCAGTTTCTCTACCACCAGCGGCACCCACGGCGACTCTTTCCAGATAATATCCTGGGCCTCTTGGTAGAGCCGCGCTTTTTCTTTCGCATCCGTCGTTTGCAGCGCCGCCGTCAGGTCTTTATCCACCTGCGGGTTGCTGTAGAACGCGGTATTAAACTGGGTTGGCGGCCAGTTAGACGAGGCAAACAGCGGCGACAGCGCCCAATCGGCTTCGCCCGTCGAGGCGGACCAGCCAGTGTAGAACATTCTCACGCCGCTCTCTTTCTGCCCTTTCGCTTCCACTTCCGCCGCGCGCTGACCGGCATCCATCGCCGTCACCTGTGCCTTAATACCAATTTGCGCCAGCTGCTGCTGGGTAAACTGCAGCACCTTCTGCGCGGTACTGTGGTTGTGCGACGACCAGAGCGTGGTGCTAAAGCCGTCCGGGTAGCCCGCTTCTTTCAGCAGCGCTTTTGCTTTTGCCGGGTCGTACGGCCACGGCTGATACTGCTGAGCGTAGGCGATAGACGGCGGCACCACACCAGTAGCCGGTGTGGCGTAGCCCGCGAAGGCCACCTTCACCAGCGCCTGACGGTTGATGGCGTAGTTAATCGCCTCGCGCACCTTCGGGTTATCAAACGGCTTTTGCGTCACGTTCATGCTGATATAGCGCTGCATGATGGATGGGCTCGCCACCAGTTCAAGCTGGCTGTTTTTGGCCAGCAGCGCCGCCTGCTCGTAAGGAATGGGGAAAGCAAACTGCGCCTCGCCGGTTTGCAGCATCGCGGCACGCGTGTTGTTATCAACCACCGGACGCCAGGTAATAGAGTCCAGCTTCGGTAGCCCTTGCTGCCAGTAGCCAGCAAACTTGCTGACCTTAACGAAGTCAGTCTGGTTCCAGGTATCGAGCTTATACGGCCCGGTTCCCACCGGATGGAAGCCAATTTCATTGCCGTATTTCTTCAGCGCCGCCGGGGAGATCATCGCCGTTGCCGGGTGGGCCAGAATATTGATAAACGCCGAGAACGGCTGCTTCAAGGTGATCTTCACCGTCTGGCCGTCAACGACCTCGGTTTTATCGATATTTTTATACAGGTTATAGCGCTTGAGGTGGCTATCCGGGTTGCTGGCGCGATCGAGGTTAACCTTCACCGCCTCGGCGTTAAAATCGGTGCCGTCCTGGAATTTGACTCCCTGACGTAGCTTCAGAGTGTAGACCTTGCCATCGTCAGAAACGGTGTAGCTTTCCGCCAGTACGTTCTGCAGCTTCATCTCTTTATCAAGACCAAACAGCCCCTGATAGAAGGATTTCGCCACCGCCTGCGACAGCGTGTCGTTGGCATCATATGGGTCAAGCGTGGTGAAGTTGGAGCCTACCGCCACGACCACATCTTTTGCCGCGAACGCGGGAGAAGCCGCCAGCGCGGAAGCCACGCCCAGTGCGACCAGCCATTTACGTGAAACGCGTTGTGTCATGTTGTCCCCTGCCTATGGTTTTATTATCTATTGGTCAGCGCACTGCTAGCCGGCTCCCTGGCGACATAGTGCCCCGGTGAAACCTGTTGCAAATTAATGGGTTCGACTTCTTCACCCCGTTTGTAGATATTGCCCGGCAGATCGTCCGACAGCAGCACGCGCTGCGGCCGCCGATGGGCCGGGTCCGCCACCGGTACGGCGGCGAGCAGCTTACGGGTATACGGATGCTGCGGGTTTTCAAACACCGCGCGGCGCGGGCCAATTTCCACGATGCGCCCACGGTACATCACCGCCACACGGTGGCTGATGCGCTCGACCACCGCCATATCATGCGAAATAAACAGAAATGCGATGCCCATCTCCCACTGTAGCGACAGCAGCAGATTGATGATCTGCGCACGAATCGAGACGTCCAGCGCCGAGACCGATTCATCGGCAATCACCACCTTCGGGTTCAGCGCCAGCGCGCGGGCAATACAGATACGCTGTCGCTGACCGCCGGAAAACTCATGCGGATAGCGCCACGCGTGCTCCGGCTGTAGGCCCACGCGCTGCAATAGCCACTCCACCCGCTGCTGTAGCGCCTCGCCCTGCAACGCGCCATGAATGCGCAGCGGCTCCATAATCGAGAAGCCGACGGTGTGGCGCGGGTCGAGCGAGGCGTACGGGTCCTGGAAGATAAACTGAATATCGCGGCGCAACGGCTGAAGCTGATGCGCCGAGAGCGTATCAATGCGCTCACCGTTAAAGGTAATGGTGCCGCTTTGCGACTCCACCAGCCGCAGCAGCGCTCGCCCGGTGGTGGATTTTCCGCAACCGGATTCGCCCACCAGCGCCAACGTCTCGCCAGGCCATAAATCAAAACTGACGTTTTCTACCGCGTGCACTTCACGAGTGACGCGGTTCAGAATGCCACCGCGCAGCGGGAAACGCGCCACCAGATTGCGCACCTTGAGGATCGGCTTACCTTCGACAACGGTGTCTTGCTGCTGCGGTTCACTCTCCGGTGCATTGAAATCCGGGAAGCTTTTAGGATAGTCGCTACCGCGCATCGCTCCTAGACGTGGGACGGCTGCCAGCAAGCGGCGCGTATACGGGTGCTGCGGCGCGGTAAAGATCTCGTCCACGCGCCCGCTTTCGACCACTTCACCCTGATGCATCACCAGCACCCGGTCGGCGATTTCTGCTACTACGCCCATATCGTGAGTGATAAAAATCACCCCCATCGACATCTCTTTTTGCAGCACGTCGATAAGCTGCAGGATCTGCGCCTGAATCGTCACGTCCAGCGCGGTGGTGGGTTCGTCGGCAATCAGCACCGCCGGGCGGCACGACAGCGCCATCGCAATCATCACCCGCTGGCGCATGCCGCCGGAAAGCTGATGCGGGTAGCGTGACAGCATGGCCTGCGCTTCCGGAATACGCACCTTATCGAGCATTTTTTTCGCCTCGGCCAGCGCCTCTTCGCGCCCAAGCCCCTGATGCAGACGAATAGACTCGGCAATTTGCTCGCCGATGGTAAACACCGGGTTCAGCGAGGTCATCGGCTCCTGGAAGATCATGGCGATGTCGGCACCGCGCACGCTGCGCATCTGCGCAGGTGTCTGCTCCTGAAGATCAATGACCTCGCGGTTGCGTCGACGCAGCAGCAGGCTATCCATGTTCACCTGGCTGCCGGACTGCTCCAGCAGGCGCATTAATGCCAGCGCCGTGACCGATTTCCCCGAGCCGGACTCCCCCACAATCGCCAGCGTTTCACCGCGATTAAGATGAAAAGAGAGCTGATGTACGGCGCGCACGGGCTGCCCGTCCTGACGAAACGTCACGTTCAGGTTTTCAACGCTCAGCACCTGCGCGCTATCAAGCTCAGCGGAATGCGGCACGGTAACTCCTTCTATTCCTTATAAATGCCAATGGTCGGTGTGTCACCGGCGTAGGCCCAGGCGCGATACATGCCTTCGCTGTTAAACGGCAGTACCACATTACCTTCGCGGTCGATGGCAATAAGGCCACCGCTGCCGCCCAGTGCGGGCAGCTTTTCCATCACCACGCGCTCACAGGCCTCATAAAGACTGAGATTGCCGTACTCCATCAACGCGGCAATATCATAGGCCGCGAGCGTGCGAATAAACACCTCGCCGGTACCGGTACAAGAGACCGCAACGCTGGCATTATTGGCATAACAGCCCGCCCCCACCAGCGGGCTATCCCCCACTCGTCCCGGCAGCTTATTGGTCATACCGCCGGTCGACGTTGCCGCCGCCAGGTTGCCGTTGAGATCCAGGGCCACAGCACCCACCGTGCCCATCTTTTGCTGCTCATCCAGTGGAGCCGCATCATGGTCGAGAATAAAGTCGCCGTTGCTGCGGGCCACCAGCAGCTGCTGGAAGCGTTCATCGGTGGAGAACAGCGAATTATTCACCAACTCGATTCCCTGCGACTGCGCAAAGGCTTCCGCCCCCTCGCCAATCAGCATCACGTGTGGACTATTTTCCAGCACGCTTCTGGCCGCCAGCACCGGGTTGCGCAGATGTTTTACTCCGGCAACGGCCCCCGCCTGCAGCGAATAGCCATCCATCACGCAGGCGTCCAGCTCATGCGTCTCTGCCGAGGTGAAGACCGCGCCAATCCCGGCGTTAAACAGCGGACATTCTTCAAGCTGACGTACCGCTTCGGTGACCGCATCCAGCGCGCTCGCGCCGGACTCCAGCATGCCCTGTACGCTTTCGACGATGTCGGAAAGCGCGGTGACGTATTGTTGTTCTTTTTCTGCCGGCAGTTGGCTGCGGCTAATCGCGCCAGCCCCGCCGTGTATTGCAATGACTGCCTTGCCCATTAAGCGATCCCTTACCTCATTTTCTTTATAGATATCATTATAGTGCCTCTGTTCCTATATCAATTTTGAATATAGAAATAGCATCCCGCATAGTGAGGTACACCACAGGTGGCATACTGTCGGTAAGGCTTTTCTGCCATAATGTGCGCATTCGAACGTTTCCCGCAGGAGTTTACCCATGGATTTTACCGCCGGACTGATGTCGCTTGATACCGCGTTGAGCCGAATGCTTGATCAGATTACCCCGCTGCACGAGCGCGAGTCGGTACCGCTGCTGAAGGCTTTTGGTCGCATTACCGCGAGCGATATCGTCTCCCCGTTGGACGTACCGGGTTTTGATAACTCGGCGATGGATGGCTATGCGGTGCGTCTGGCCGACCTCGCGGCGCAGACGCCGCTGACGGTGGCAGGTAAAGCTTTTGCCGGTCAGCCGTTCCACGGTGAATGGCCTGCCGGTACCTGTATTCGCATTATGACCGGCGCGCCGGTGCCTGCGGGCTGCGACGCGGTGGTGATGCAGGAAGAGACAGAGCAAACTGACGACGGCATTCGTTTTACCGCCCACGTTAAAGCCAACCAGAATATTCGCCGTCGCGGTGAAGACATCGCCAACGGCGCGGTAGTGTTCCCTGCCGGAACTCGTTTAACCGTCGCCGAACTGCCGGTGCTGGCATCACTCGGCATTGCTGAGGTAGACGTGGTGCGTAAAATCCGCGTCGCGCTGTTCTCCACCGGCGATGAGCTGCAGCTGCCGGGCCAGCCGCTGGGCGATGGACAAATCTATGACACCAACCGTCTGGCGGTGCACCTGATGCTGGAACAGCTGGGCTGCGAGGTGATTAACCTCGGCATCATCCGTGATGATCCAGAGCAACTGCGCCAGACCTTTATCCAGGCTGACCAACAGGCCGACGTGGTAATCAGCTCTGGCGGTGTTTCCGTCGGTGAAGCCGACTACACCAAAACCATCCTCGATGAGCTGGGTGAAATCAGCTTCTGGAAGCTCGCCATCAAACCGGGCAAACCGTTCGCCTTTGGTAAGCTTAACCACAGCTGGTTCTGCGGCCTGCCGGGCAACCCGGTTTCTGCGGCGTTGACTTTCTACCAGTTGGTGCAGCCACTGCTGGCGAAGCTGAGCGCCGGTAGCGTAGCCACCCAGGCACCACGTCTGCGCGTACGCACCACCGACCGTCTGAAAAAATCACCGGGCCGCCTCGACTTCCAGCGCGGTCTGCTGACCCGCAATGAAAACGGCGAACTGACCGTCGCCACCACCGGTCATCAGGGTTCCCACATCTTCAGTTCGTTCAGCCAGGGCAACTGCTTTATCGTGCTGGAGCGCGAACGCGGTCACGTTGAGCCGGGCGAATGGGTAGAGGTAGAGCCGTTTAACCATCTGCTGGGAGGCCTGTAATGGCAGCGGAGCTTAGCGATGCGGAGATGATGCGCTATAACCGGCAAATCATCCTGCGCGACTTCGATTTTGACGGTCAGGAGCGGCTGAAAGAGGCCCGCGTGCTGGTCGTCGGCCTCGGCGGGCTGGGCTGCGCGGCCACGCAGTATCTGGCGGCCGCAGGTGTCGGCGAGCTGACGCTGCTCGACTTCGATACCGTTTCGCTCTCCAACCTACAGCGCCAGACGCTGCACAGCGATGCCACTATCGGTCAGCCGAAGGTGGACTCTGCGCGCGAGGCGCTGGCGCGTATTAACCCGCACGTTAGGCTGAATACGCTAAATGCGATGCTGGAAGAAGCGGCGCTGTGGGCGCAGATTGCCGAACACGACCTGGTGCTCGACTGTACCGACAACGTGACCATTCGCAACCAGCTCAACGCGGGCTGTTTCCAGCACAAAATCCCGCTGGTTTCCGGAGCGGCAATTCGTATGGAAGGCCAGATCAGCGTCTTTACGTACCAGGAGGGCGAGCCGTGCTACCGCTGCCTGAGCCGCCTGTTCGGCGAGAACGCATTAACCTGCGTGGAAGCCGGGGTGATGTCACCGCTGGTTGGCGTGATTGGCGCAATGCAGGCGATGGAAGCGATTAAGGTGCTGACCCATTACGGGGTGCCCGCAGCGGGGAAAATCGTGATGTATGACGCGATGCGCTGTCAGTTCAGAGAGATGAAGCTGATGCGTAGCCCGACGTGTGAGGTGTGCGGGTAGGCTTCGGCGAATCCATCGTAGCCCGGCCGAGCGAATGCGACGCCGGGAATCAGCTCCGCCCCGCCCCGGGGTCGGCATAAATGCCTCGCCCGGGCTACGCGCTACAGCGACGTACGTCCAAACGCCGTCTGCCAGTCCTGCTCAAACTTCGCCACCGCCGCATCAACCGCCGGGTAGCTAATCAACTGCTGCGCCACATCGAGCGGCAGCGTGATTGACTGGCAACCCGCCAGCAGGCAGTCCAGCGCCTGACGCGGTGTTTTAAAGCTTGCGGCCAGCACTTTTGCCTGCGGCGCATGCAGGGTCAGCAGATCCTGTAATTCACACACCGTCTGAATACCGTTGCCCCCCTGGGCATCTACGCGGTTGACGTAGGGCGCCACGTAATCAGCCCCCGCCAGCGCCGACAGCAGCCCCTGCGCTGCGCCGTACACGGCGGTACCGAGCGTCGGGATCCCCTCCGCTTTCAGCAGCTTAATCGCCGCCAGACCTTCCGCCGTCACCGGCACTTTCACGACCAGATCGGGAATAATCGCCCGCAGCTTATGTGCGTCCGCCACCATGCCATCCGCTGTGGTCGCCATCACCTGGGCAAACAGGCAGCCTTTACCGCCCATGGCATCCAGCAGTTCCGGCAGCAGTGCGTCCAGCGGCGTCTTACCTGCCGCCACGATACTTGGATTAGTGGTCACGCCAGCCAGCGGGAAAACGCGCGCCAGCTTCTTCACTGCAGCGACGTCGGAGGTGTCGAGATAGAGTTCCATGATGTGTCCTTAAACCGTGATATTGAGCATGGAATAACACTACCACAGCAAAACCTCTTCTTAAGTTGACTCACGTCAAGATAACTTTCATTCGAAAGCATTTTAATCTTTATACGAAAGAAGAGGGCAGCATATGATTTTCAATATTCAGCGCTATTCCACCCACGATGGCCCAGGCATCCGCACCGTCGTCTTCCTGAAAGGATGCTCGCTCGGCTGCCGTTGGTGCCAGAACCCCGAGAGCCGCTCCCGCGAGCAGGATTTGCTGTTCGACCCGCGTCTGTGCCTGGACGGCTGTGACCTGTGCCAGAAAGCCGCGCCGTCGGTGATTGAACGTGCGCTGAACGGGCTGGTTATCCATCGGGAAAAACTGGATGACAACCATCTTTCCACACTGACCACCTGCTGCCCGACGCAGGCGTTAACCGTCTGCGGTGAAGCAAAAAGCGCTGAAGAGATCATGGCAACCGTGCTGCGCGACAAACCGTTTTATGACCGCAGCGGTGGCGGCATGACCCTCTCCGGTGGCGAGCCGTTTATGAACCCGGAGCTGGCGCTTGCGCTGCTAAAAAGCGCGCACGACCAGGGGATTCATACCGCCGTTGAGACCTGCCTGCACGTACCGTGGCGCTACCTTGAACCCGCGCTGCCCTATATCGACCTGTTCCTGGCCGACCTCAAGCATGTCGATGAAGCACGTTTCAAGCAGTGGACCGACGGCTCAGCGAAGCGCGTGCTGGATAACCTGAAGCGGCTGTCAGCCGCCGGTAAACAGGTCACGCTGCGCGTGCCGCTGATTCAGGGCTTTAACGCTGACGAAACCTCGATTAAAGCCATTACCGATTTTGCCGCCGACGAAATGCCCGGCGTGCGCGAGATTCATTTTCTGCCTTACCACACGCTCGGCATCAATAAATATGCCCTGCTCGGCCTTCCCTACTTCGCACCCGATAAGCCGCTGAATGACCCTGAGCTGCTGGATTTTGCTCAACAGTATGCCGGTGAAAAAGGGTTAACAGCGACACTACGAGGATAAAACGATGACCACTCTGAAACTCGATAAACTGACCGACCGCATTCAGGCCCACAAAAACGCGCTGGTGCATATCGTGAAGCCACCGGTGTGCACCGAACGTGCGCGTCACTATACCGAAGCCTATCAGCAGCATCTCGACAAACCGATCCCGGTACGCCGTGCGCTGGCCCTGGCCCATCACCTCGCACAACGCACTATCTGGATCAAACACGACGAGCTGATCATCGGCAACCAGGCAAGCGAAGTGCGCGCCGCGCCTATCTTCCCGGAATATACCGTCAGCTGGATTGAAAAAGAGATCGACGACCTGGCCGATCGCCCAGGCGCTGGCTTTGCGGTGAGCGAAGAAAACAAACGCGTGTTACACGAGGTATGCCCATGGTGGCGCGGCCAGACCGTACAGGACCGCTGCTACGGCATGTTCACCGACGAGCAAAAAGCGCTGCTGGCGACCGGCATCATCAAAGCCGAAGGCAACATGACCTCCGGCGATGCCCACCTGGCGGTGAACTTCCCGCTGCTGCTGGAAAAAGGCCTCGACGGTATGCGCGCTAAGGTAGCCGAGCGCCGCACCCGCATTAACCTGACCGTACTAGAAGACCTGCACGGTGACCAGTTCCTGAAAGCGATTGATATCGTACTGGACGCGGTGAGCCTGCATATTGAACGTTTCGCTGAACTGGCACGCAGGATGGCCGCCGAAGAGATTCGCGAAAGCCGCCGCGACGAACTGCTGGCAATAGCAGAAAACTGCGATGTGATTGCCCACGAGCCGCCAAAAACCTTCTGGCAGGCGCTGCAGCTGTGCTACTTCATCCAGCTGATTCTGCAAATTGAGTCCAACGGCCACTCGGTGTCGTTTGCCCGCATGGACCAGTATCTCTACCCGTACTACCGTCGCGACGTTGAGCTGGAACAGACGCTGGATCGCGAACACGCCATTGAGCTGTTGCACAGCTGTTGGCTGAAGCTGCTGGAAGTGAACAAGATTCGCTCCGGCTCGCACTCTAAAGCGTCCGCCGGTAGCCCGCTGTATCAGAACGTCACCATCGGCGGTCAGAAACTGGTGAACGGTGAAGCGCTGGACGCGGTGAACCCGCTCTCTTACGCGATTCTCGAATCCTGCGGCCGTTTGCGTTCCACTCAACCTAACCTGAGCGTGCGCTACCACGCGGGCATGAGCAACGATTTCCTCGACGCCTGCGTGCAGGTAATTCGCTGCGGCTTCGGCATGCCGGCGTTCAACAACGATGAAATCGTTATCCCGGAATTTATTAAGCTCGGCGTTGAGCCGGAAGATGCCTACGACTATGCGGCCATCGGCTGTATCGAAACCGCCGTCGGCGGCAAGTGGGGTTACCGCTGCACTGGCATGAGCTTTATCAACTTTGCCCGCGTAATGCTCGCGGCGATGGAAGGCGGCCGCGATGCCACCAGCGGCAAGGTATTCTTGCCGCAAGAGCACGCGCTGTCGCAGGGCAACTTCGCCAACTTCGATCAAATGCTGGCCGACTGGGATACCCAGATTCGCTACTACACCCGCAAATCGATTGAGATTGAGTACGTGGTCGACACCATGCTGGAAGAGAACGTGCATGATATTCTGTGCTCGGCGCTGGTTGACGACTGCATTGAACGGGCGAAAAGCATCAAACAGGGTGGCGCGAAGTATGACTGGGTTTCCGGCCTGCAAGTCGGTATCGCCAACCTCGGCAACAGCCTGGCGGCGGTGAAAAAGCTGGTCTTCGATCAGGGGCTGATTGGTCAGCAGGAGCTGGCAAAAGCGCTAGCGGAAGACTATGACGGCCTGACCCATGAGCAGCTCCGCCAGCGGTTGATCAACGGCGCGCCGAAGTACGGCAATGATGATGACAGCGTCGACACCCTGCTGGCTCGCGCTTACCAGACCTATATCGATGAGCTGAAGCAGTACCACAACCCGCGCTACGGTCGTGGCCCGATTGGCGGCAACTACTACGCTGGCACGTCCTCTATCTCTGCGAACGTACCGTTTGGCGCACAGACCATGGCAACGCCGGACGGCCGTAAGGCCAAAACCCCGCTTGCCGAAGGGGCCAGCCCGGCTTCCGGCACCGACCATCTTGGGCCAACGGCGGTGATTAGCTCGGTTGGGAAGTTGCCAACCTCGGCGATTCTTGGCGGTGTGCTGTTGAACCAGAAGCTGAACCAGGCAACCCTTGAGAACGAAAGCGACAAGCAGAAGCTGATGGCGCTGCTGCGCACCTTCTTCGAAGTACACAAAGGCTGGCATATTCAGTACAACATCGTGTCGCGCGAAACGCTGCTGGAAGCGAAGAAACACCCGGATCAGTATCGTGACCTGGTGGTGCGCGTGGCAGGGTATTCGGCGTTCTTTACCGCGCTATCGCCGGATGCGCAGGACGATATTATTGCGCGTACGGAACATACGCTGTAGGTCGATACTTTTCCCTCTCTCCCCTGGGGAGAGGGAACCGATCGACGTTGTCGATAAGCAGGTAGCCCGGGCGAACGCATGTACGACCGGATACATAGGTAACACTTCAGACCGGGAACATAGGTAACACTTTCCTAGTCTATCCGGATAATACTACGGCTTTTCCGGTCATAGTAAGCAAGCGTTATAC